>JAGUXE010000282.1 GCA_020061995.1 Ignavibacteriales bacterium
ATCCTTTTACCGCAAAAGTAGTTGCCATTGGAATGTATGATGTTCAAAAAGAAAAAGCGTATGTTTATTACGAGAGTGAATCGGAAGAAGAATGGACATCAGAGGAGAAGCATATTAAATATAAAGGACTTTCTGAAGTCGAAATGCTGAAATCCTTCTGGAGAATAATGGAGCAAACCGACCAGGTTATTACTTTTAACGGAAGAAATTTTGATTTACCTTTTATGATGATGCGCTCTGCTATGCTTGGAGTAAGGCCGTCAAAGAATTTTATGGGTTATCGTTACGATACAAAATTACACGTTGATTTACTTGAGCAGTTTACATTTTATGCGGCAACAAGAAAATTCAATCTCGATTTTTATTGTCATGCATTTGGAGTTAAAACACCAAAATCAAAAGAGGTTTCCGGCATGGAAGTTAAAAATCTTTACGAAGCAGGACGCATAAAAGATATTGCCATATATTGCGGTAACGATATTATCGCTACAAATGAATTATTCCAAATCTGGAATAAGTACTTAAAGTTTTAGCCAAATATTAATTGATTTATTTATTATAAAGCGAATGAAAATGATTAAAGAACCGGAAGTGACTTTACAAATTGCATTAGAGCATGGATTAACAGAGGATGAGTTCAATAAAATTTGTGAAAAGTTAGGAAGAAAACCCAACTTCACAGAACTCGGGATTTATAGTGTAATGTGGAGCGAACATTGCAGCTATAAAAACTCGATTGCATTATTAAAAACTCTCCCAAGAAAAGGGGGAAAATTACTCGTCGGTGCCGGTGAAGAAAATGCCGGACTGGTTGATATCGGTGATGGTTTGGCAGTCGCATTTAAAATTGAAAGTCATAATCACCCTTCGGCAGTTGAACCTTATCAAGGAGCAGCAACGGGAGTCGGTGGTATAATGCGTGATATTTTTACAATGGGAGCAAGACCAATTGCATCATTAAATTCATTGCGCTTTGGTTCTCTTAAAGATGCTCGTACACGTTTTCTCGTTGATGGGGTAGTTCGCGGAATTGGTGATTATGGAAACAGTTTTGGTGTTCCTACTGTAGCAGGTGAAGTCTATTTTGATGAGTGTTACCATGGTAATCCGTTAGTTAATGCGATGTCAGTTGGAATAGTAAAAACAGATCGAGTCGCTTCGGCAACATCTAAGGGAGCAGGTAATCCGGTTATGATTGTTGGTTCATCAACCGGTAGAGATGGAATTCATGGTGCTACTTTTGCTTCTGAAGAAATATCCGAAAAGTCTGAATCAAAGAGACCTTCCGTTCAAGTTGGTGATCCTTTTACAGAAAAACTTTTACTTGAAGCAACTCTCGAGATTATTAAAGAAGATTTAATTATCGGAATTCAAGATATGGGGGCTGCAGGTATTTCATGCTCTACAACCGAGATGAGTGCAAAGGGTGAATCAGGAATGAAAATAGATTTATCCAAAGTCCCTTTGCGTGAAGACGGTATGACAGCTTACGAAATTATGCTTTCCGAAAGTCAAGAGAGAATGCTCGTAGTAGTAAAAAAAGGGAATGAGAATAGAGTAAAAGAAATATTTGAAAAGTGGGATCTTCATTGTGAAATAATTGGTGAAGTAATTGATGAACCAAAATTGTACATCGATTATAAAGGTAAAAGAAAAGCTGAACTATTTCCGCATCATATGGTATTAGGAGGCGGGGCACCGGTTTATCATCGTGAGTCTAAGAAACCCGCATATCTTAAGAAAACAAAATTATTCAAGAAAGAATCTCTTCCGGTAGCAGAAAATATTGAAGAGACTATATTTAAGGTCTTCGGTTCACCGAACATCGTTTCAAAGCGATGGGTTTATGAACAATATGATTCTATGGTGAGAACAAATACGGTTGTAGGTCCCGGTTGTGATGCAGCAGTTGTTTATATAAAGGGGACTCAAAAAGCTTTGGCAATGAAAACCGATTGTAATTCACGTTATGTTTATTTGAATCCGAGAGAAGGAGCAAAAATTGCAGTAGCAGAATCTGCACGAAATATCGTTTGCAGCGGCGGAGTTCCGCTGGGTATTACAAATTGTTTAAATTTTGGAAATCCATACAAACCTGAAATCTATTGGCAATTCAAAGAGGCTATTGCCGGTATGGGTGAAGCATGTAGAGCTTTCAAAACACCTGTTACAGGCGGTAATGTCAGTTTTTATAATGAATCTCCGGATGGGGCAGTATATCCGACACCTGTAATTGGAATGGTTGGTTTAATTGAAGACTTAAGTCATGTAACAACTTCATACTTCAAAAACACAAAAGATTTGATTTTTGTTTTGGGCGAAGATCATGAGGAAGTAGGGGGAAGTGAATATCTGAAAGTTATTCACGAAGTTGTAGAAGGAGATGCACCTCAATTAAATTTGGATACTGAAAAGGAACTTCACGAGACGTTATTATATCTTATTCGAAATAAACTTATTCAATCAGCTCATGATATTTCTGAAGGGGGCATTGTGTCAGCTCTCGCTGAATGTTCTATAATGAATCGCGAAAAAATGATTGGCGCAAAAGTAATTATTCCGGTAAAAACCAGACTCGATTTTTCACTATTTTCTGAATCGCAATCACGCGTGATTGTTTCTGTGAAAAAGAGTGATCGTGCGGCATTTGAGTATTATATGTTGAAAAAGAAACGGACTTACAGATTTTTAGGAATGACTGGCGGTAATCAAATCAGAATAAATGATGAGATAGTACTACCACTTCCGAGACTAGAAAATATCTATTATAACACTCTGTCTCAAATTATGGGAAATTAAACTATTAAACTTAAGAGTATATACAACCAATTTAAACTTACACACAGAAAATTAAGACTTCTTACTAGACTTTCTCCCAATCTTTCGAAAATGAGCAGTTGGGCAAGACATTATTTGGTTGGAATATATGACCGCACGGATACTCATCATATCTTTTTAATGGGGGGAGGATTAGCCTTTTCGATTTTCGTTTGTATTGTTCCATTTGTATTAATAATATTCTGGTTACTTGGAATTTTTCTTGATTCATCTCAAGTTGAAATTCAGATCAACACCCTAATTGATACCATTATTCCTTATGAATCATATTCAGAATTTGTAAAATCGATTCTTTACAAAAGAATAAACGAGCTAATAGAGTATAAAACCATTGCCGGCTGGGTTGGGTTAACCGGATTATTTTTTGCTGCCAGCGGTCTCTTCACAGCAATTCGTGTAATACTTAATCAGATAAATGGAACAGATGTAGAAGTTAATATATTCAAAGGGAAACTACGTGATTTTGCTTTGATTCTTATCTTGATACTATTATTCTTAAGTTCAACAATGATTTTACCGTTAATTCAAACAATGCGAAATGTTGCAAGTGAATTTTCGGTTATGGAGTTCTTTGACCTACCGATTTTCGCCCAAATATTTGTTTCGATCTTCTCCACACTTCTCATTTTTTCTTTATTTGCTATGATGTATCGGTTTGTTCCAACTATGAAGATTAGAAAACGTTCGGTTGTTGTTGGTGCTTTATGGGCTTCATTCTTTTGGGAGGCAGCTAAACAAGGATTTGGTTATTATCTAAATAATTTTGCTAACTTCGGAAAGATATACGGAACTTATGCATTAATTGTTGTGGTTGCCTTTTGGATTTATTACTCGTCAATTGTTTTCATTCTTGGCGGAGAAATCGGAAAACTTTTTAATGAAAAATTGGAAGAGCGAATTGCATCAAATGAAAAATTAAGACTTCAAATGGCAGAAGAGACTAAAGAGTTAGAAATATTGAGTGCTCAGATTGCACAAGAAAAAGCAGAAGAAACAAAATCAAAATCAGATTCAAATGATTCAGACAAGAATTAAATCAAGTTATACTGTAAGCCGATAAAAGATTTTAACACTCTTGGATTATCCCCTTGCTTAGTAAAACCTGCAGTAATTGTTAAGTAAATATTGTTTTCCAAATAATACCAGAATGAAGTGTTAAGATCATGCGAACTTAACCTTGATTGATTTGGAAGTTTGATCATTCCAAGTCGATAACCCGATACAAAATTTACCCGGTTGCTCAACTCATAAATAAAATCAATTCCGGCTCTAACCTGATATTGTTTCATAAATGATGAATCCATCGGAGTAAAAACTTCTGCATTAGAATTTAATTGCAGTTCCCAGTTAATAGGCCATGAGTATCTTGCAGAAATTGACATGTTGGGATTACCGATTGCACTTTTATCCAATGTTGTAAGGGGAAATAAAATTCCGGTCTTTACATCCCACCCATAATAACGCTCATTTACTCTCTCATTAATACCGAAAAGAACTTGTCTAATTCTCAAAATACCGAGCGAACCAACACCCGTTTCATCAAGCGCATCTGTTTTAAGTATTTCATTTTCGATTGCCTCGAACCAATAAGTCTCGTAAGTAGAAAGTCCGTAAATAACTACAAACTCATTTTCTCTTTCGATGATATTTGCAATATTAATTAATGTTTCTTTTGGTAACCTTAATAGAATAACATTATCACGCCATAGATGGTCTTCAATACGAACTGCTTTTGCTAAAGCTGTTGCATTAATATATCTGCCGTATCCAAATCCGACTGTTAAATCTGAAGCAATCTGTTTGTAATTATTTGCATGTTGCCCTGTAACGCGTGTAAACCCGAACCAGTCGGCTTCATCAAAAATATATTTTTGGAAGCTAACATCAACTTTAACATTATGGTTGTAGATGGTAAGATTTTTACCGCCGCTGGCATCTACATTTAAAAACCAGGCAAATGGAAGTGATGAATAAAACTGTCGGTATAAAAATGTTCCCGTACCATTATTTGAGGTTACAGTATCACCGGTTTGTGACCAATTCCAGCTTCCGTCAAATCGGAGTGAGCGGGCTTGACTTATGGGAACTTGATAATCATCAACTTGCACATTTTGCGGAAAGGTTGTGATTGATAGAAGTAGTAACAAAATTAGAGTTAAAACATTTTTCATCTTTAAAACCGGGGATAATTTATTATTTCAAAGCTAAATAAATGGAGAGTCTAAAACAAAATTTTTGATGAAATAGATGTTGATATTGTTTAGACGTAGCGTGCTACCTCTAAACAACTTGGAATGATGAAGATGCCGAATCAATTTGCAAGTGGCGAACTGCATGAGACACTCACTCTTCCGTCATGCTGATGTCAATCAGCATCTAACCCGGTTACACCGGCTGTTGAGAACCACTTCTCGACATTGCTCTCAAGCTGTGTGTATTAACTCAAATGAGTATAAATCCACCAAAAAAATATTGATAATGAAGTAGATAAAACCAAAAAAACCTTCGAGGTTTTCAAAACCTCGAAGGTTAATGGTTAGATGTAAAACTTCTTGTTATTAAATTTGGCTTTCCCCTTGAGATGATTTTAATAGTGCATATATTTATGCTGATTAATATTCATCCTAACCAATAGTAACAGCCTTTATTAATGTAGAGACAATACCCTTAGCGATACAACTATAACATTTATTATTGTTAAAAAAAAGAAAATATTGTTTAAAAAAGTTACAAAACAAAATTAAACATTTGAAAATTCGTTTTTTATATTTGTATTTTTGATGGGTGAATAATTATGTTTGTTATTTTGACAGTTACTTAATACAAAGGGGAGCTTGTGAAAGTTGGTACCAATTATAAATACTTATTTATACATAAATTATTTCTGCCATTATTCAAGAACTTGGTAGTAATAATCAACTCATTTTCTTTCAACTCGTTTACTCTCAAAAGAACCATTCTATGAAACAAAAACATCTCCTAATAATAATATTTAGTTTCTTATCATTAAACCTTGGTTGTAAAGAAACTCCTACAGAACCAAACACTGGAAATAACGATACACCGAAAACTAGTTGGGAAAGTATAACCGTTTTTGAAAAATTGGATATCAGATATATGATACAGATTAATAATAGAATTTATGTTGCATGTATCAATCCCTTTTTAACGAGTCTTGATACTAATGCAACAAGGGGAATGATATTTGAGTCAAAAGATGGTACTACATGGACTAAAATATTTACAACAAAATATGATGTCGGACCTATGGCGGTTCATGGTGATTCATTATTTATTATATGCCGTGATAGTATTTATTACTACCTTCCTGATGAAGGATTTCGAGGTAAATTTAAACCACCACCAAGAGTACAACTACCTGCAGAAATAGGTGATATGACATTCTATAAAGGGAATTTATACATTATGGGCTCGATAACTGCACCCGAAACGTGGTGTGTTTACCCTGATGGGAGTTATGAAATAATAAAAACTATGATGAATATTTTTTCTAATGGTGGTGCTAAATTTATTAAACTAATAAAGGGGGGTGTAGAAAAGGTTTATGTAAGAGCTATGTATGGGACATTCTCTTATACTATTATTTGGGAATTCGACGGAAACTTATTTCATCTAATCGATGGTGGCTTAACTGAAGCTGAAAAAAATGCTGCTAACCCATCAAATTCATTAGTGGTAAAAAATGATACCCTATATGCAGGCTTTAAATCTCCTGCAAGTGTAAAAATCTTAATAAATGACACATGGCAAACCGTAACAGATTCGCTACCTTATTCAAAATCGGCTTTTCAATTAAACCCTGTATTAAAAACTGAAACAACTGCCTTGACTTTTTGCGGTGATAGAATGTTTGTCTCTACTCAAAGCATTGGAGTTTTAGAGTGGTTGCCGAATAAAGGATGGGAACAAATGTCTAGCGGACTAATTGAACACCCGTGGATGCTGGATGGGACACACAAAGACCTTTACGTACCAGTTGTTTTTCTTGAAACATTCAATGGATATTTATTTGCCGGTTATGGTGTACCAGGCTATGCGCCGTGGGGAAGCGGATTATCGGGAAACTATGGCCTCTTTATAAAAAAAATTAATTGAGTCAGATCCCCCCGGCTGTCGAGAACCACTTCTCGAAAGTGTGCGAGGGGAACCCTCCTTTTTTTTATATATCCAAATTTCTCCTTATGGGAAATATTTTTCCCAATCCAACAGATTAAGATTTTTCTTGACAGATTGTTGAATAATTCGTAAGTTTAATCAGATAAAAAAATCTGATTATGTCAATAATATTTTCAAGAAAATGTGAGTACGGAATTCAAGCTGTTTTGCTCTTAACCACAGAGCAGCAGGGAGGAATTCATTCAGCCGAAGAAATTGCAAATCGGTTGAAAATCCCTAAGGAATTTGTCTCAAAAATTTTGCAGGAATTAACAGCTAACGGAATCGTTCTTTCTAAAAAAGGGAAATCAGGCGGTTTTTCACTTGCTAAAAATCCGAATGAACTTAAACTTCTTGATATTGTATTAGCAATTGACGGCCCTGATATTTTTAATCGATGCGTTCTCGGTTTTCCTAACTGTTCAGATAAAGAGCCTTGCCCGCTTCACTATAAATGGTCTCAAATGATCAACCAAACATTTGAAATGCTGAGCGATGAGACAATGGATAAGTTCAAACAACAAACAATCAATAAGATAGAATCTATTCAATAAATTTATTCAGAATAAATATAAAGTTAAACTTTAAACTATAATCAGACAAAAACATCCGATAATGAAAGTAAAAAATAAAATAATTCGTAACGAAGAAAAACCGATTCAAAAAAGTCGTTTTATTGTACAAATACTTTTTGCACTCCTTTGTATTTGGATTGGGGTTGAGTTTTATTATTTCACACAATTTTTAGAAAGCGGGGGAGTAGAAAAATTTTATAATCGTCCTCCTGGTGTTGATGGATTTTTGCCGATTAGTTCGTTGATGAGTTTTTACTATTTCTTTTTATCAGGCTCAATTCACCCGGCACATCCTGCCGGATTTTTTATTTTTCTTGGGATAGTAGTTGTTTCACTTGTTTTCGGTAAATCATTTTGCAGTTGGTTTTGTCCCGTCGGTTTACTCTCTGAAATGATTGGGGATTTTGGAGAAAAAATTTTCAGAAGAAAATTAAAACTTCCCAAGTTTTTAGATTATCCTCTCCGTTCACTAAAATATCTTTTGCTCGGATTTCTATTCTACTCTGTTTTTTTTGTAATGAGTGAAGCTGCATTAAAAATGTTTCTCGATAGCCCTTACAATTTAATGAGTGATGTGAAGATGTATTATTTCTTTGCTGATATTTCCAGAACAGCATTAATTGTAATAGCAGTTTTATTCATCTTATCTATAGTGATAAGAAATTTTTGGTGCAGATTTCTTTGTCCATACGGAGCACTGCTCGGAGTACTCTCTTTTTTGAGTCCGAATAAAATTAAAAGAAATGAAGTAAGCTGTATTGATTGTAACCTTTGTGCAAAAGCCTGTCCATCATTTATAAAAGTTGATAAAGTTAAAGTGGTTTATTCAGATGAATGTTCATCGTGTATGAGTTGTGTTGATGCGTGCCCGGTAAAAGATACCCTTTATGTAGAAAATATTCTTACAAAAAAAAGATTTGAGAAAAAACATATCGCCTTCCTAATAGTAGTAGTTTTTATGATAATTACCGGAATAGGAATGATGACGGGCAATTGGAATAATCAAATCAAAAAGAATGAATACTTAATTCTCTTTAAAGATTTGAATTCCTTCGGGCATCCCACAGGTACGAGCCAAATTAAAGCCTTAAATAAAGAAGCACAAATAAATAATAGAATGAATGATACAGGAAATAAGTAACTAACCTAAAATGAGGTCTATAATGAAACTCAAAAAAACATATTTTCAGATGATAGCGATTCTTATTTTGTTCTTCACTATTAGTCTTCTCACTTATACTTTTTATGGTTGTGGTGATTCATACTCAACTGAAGTTATTGGTGAAGAAACCGCAGTATTGACACACGCTCCATTTGTTCCTTCTCCAATTACAAGAAACCACCCTACAAAAGTAATTGTACATTTAGAAACTTCAGAAGTTGTTAGAGAACTTTCAGACGGAGTTGAATATACCTTCTGGACATTCGGTGGGCAAGTACCCGGTAAATTCATCAGAATTAAAGAAGGTGATCTAGTTGAATTTCATCTTCATAATCATCAATCAAGTAAGATGCCCCACAATATTGATTTACATGCTGTAACCGGAAACGGCGGTGGTGCAGAGGCTTCATTTACTGCACCCGGATATTCATCGGTATTTTCATTTAAGGCTTTGAACCCTGGGCTATATGTCTATCATTGTGCAACAGCGCCTGTTGGCTTACATATTGCAAATGGAATGTATGGGTTAATACTGGTCGAACCGAAGGAAGGACTCCCTAAAGTAGATCGTGAATATTATGTAATGCAAAGCGAATTTTATACTGATGGAGATTTCGGCGCAACCGGATTACAACCATTTAATCAACAAAAAGCTGTAGATGAGAGACCATCGTATGTTGTTTTTAATGGTTCAACAGGTTCCCTGGTTGGTGAAAATGCAATTCAAGCAAAAGTGGGTGAAACAATAAGATTCTTTATAGGAAACGGTGGACCAAATCTAGTCTCATCCTTTCATCTAATCGGTGAGATATTTGATAAGGTTTACGGCGAAGGGGGTACGGTCGTAAATCAAAATAATGTTCAAACAACATTGGTACCTGCTGGGGGTTCTTCTATCGTTGAGTTTAAAGTAGATGTCCCTGGTACTTTTATTCTTGTTGATCACTCAATATTCAGAGCTTTCAATAAAGGGGCAATCGGAATGTTGAAAGTGAGCGGAGATAAAGATATTGAAATATATTCCGGTAAACAGAGAGAAGAAGTTTACATCGGAAGTACCAACAATAATGATCCTGGATTATTAAAAGCCAGCTTGCAGTCCGGTTCTTCAGATGCCGAAAATTCGAATAAAAAAATGTCAAAAGTAGAATTAATGGCTATGGGAAAAAATCTTTACACTGCAACCTGTCAGGCTTGTCATCAGGTTGACGGCAAAGGTTTACCGAATGTTTTTCCTCCATTAGCGCAATCAGATTATTTAAAAGATAAAGCAAAAACTATTAAAGCTATTCTTAAGGGTTTAAGCGGCGAACTAGTTGTTAACGGTAAAAAATATAATAATATCATGCCTCCACAAAACTTTGATGATCTGCAAACCTCTGCCGTTCTAACTTATATCTATAATAGTTTTGGGAATTCAGGGGGAATAGTTTCAAAAGAAGAAGTCGCCCAAAATCGATAACAATCAATATGACATTTTTTGTAAAGATATTATCCATTCTGTTAATAGGTGTCATAACTGATATTTCTTATTCACAACAAGAAAAAAGAGTTGAGAGTAAGGTAAATAATATGGTTAAGATTCCTTCGGGAGAAATGATCACTTTTGAAAAACAAGGTAAAGATAGTCCTTTAATAAAAATAAATTCTTTTTTGGTAGATGTTTTCCCAGTTACTAATGAAGATTATCTCGAGTTTGTGAAGATGAATCCGGCATGGCGCAAGAGTAAAGTAAAAAAACTTTTTGCCGACAAAAATTATTTAAAACATTGGTTAAATGATTCAACTTTTGCAGTAGGAATAAATCCGAAAAGCCCGGTTGTAAATGTCTCATGGTTTGCTGCAAAAGCTTATGCAAAGTGGAAAAATAAGAGACTTCCCACAACTGCTGAGTGGGAATATGTTGCACTTGCAAGC
>JAGUXE010000366.1 GCA_020061995.1 Ignavibacteriales bacterium
CAAGAACTTTAAGCCCACCGTGGTGTGTTGTCGCTAAAACAATCGATTCTTTATCTAGCAGCGTTAAAAGAATTGATGTAGCTAAGGCTGAGCCAGCTGCGGGATCTGTTCCGGTACCAATTTCATCCAGTAAAACCAGACTTTTATCATCAGCCGAATTTAAAATATTTTTAATGTTTGAAAGATGAGAACTAAAAGTACTTAAATCATCTTCTAAAGATTGTTGATCTCCAATGTCTAACAATAAATTTTCGAAGAAATGAAAATTTGAATCAGGAGAACATGGGATATGAAAACCGGATTGAACCATCAGACTTAACAAACCTATAGTTTTTAGAACAACGGTTTTTCCTCCTGCATTTGGGCCCGTAATTATTATAATTTTGGATTTGTTAATCTCAATAGACATAGAAACAGTTTTTTGTTTTCCAAGTTTATTAAGTAATGTTGGGTGAAATGCAGTTAGTATTTTAATTGGTTTTGCTTCAACAATTGAAGGGAACGAGCCATTTATGTCAATTGAATATTTTGCACGTGCAAAAAGTGAATCAACATATCCGACTGTTTCAAGAGATTGCTGAATTTTATAACTAAACTCCCCTATCTTGAAAGTAAGTTCTTTCAATATTTTTTCGATCTCTCGCTTTTCCGCAAAAGAAAGAGAAACTAATTCATTGTTAAGATGAAGAGTTTCTTCCGGTTCAATATAAACAGTCTGCCCGGTTGAAGACTCTGAGTGAATAAAACCTCTAATTTGTCTTTTATGCTCAGCCTTTATTGGAAGAACTACTCTTCCTTCTCTGATTGTATTATAATCCTCACGAAGCAATTCTCTAGAAATTAAATCTCGTGTTATTTTTGCAATAACTTTTCTAAGTTCTTCATTTTTATCGTGAATCTCTTTTCTTATTGATGATAGCTTTGGACTCGCTGAATCTTTTATGTTTCCATCATCTGAAATAATGCGAGAAATTTGACTTTCCAAATTCTTATCAGTGTAAATTTGCAATGATATTTGACTTAAATTAGGTGCCCAATCAGACAAGCTCTTTAAAAATGTTAAAAGATTTCTTGCGATAATTAAAAGATTCAGAATTGTAAGAATTTTCTTTGGCGCTAAAATTGCATTTTCAACACGAGAAAGTCCTAGCTCTTCAAAAAGATTTGGCAAATATTCTAATGGCGGGAATTTATTCTCGAGTAAAACTTTTTTTGCTTCACTAACCAATAAACCTTCTGTTAGTATTTTCTCTCTATCGGAAAATGGCTTAGTCTCAATTATAGAATCCTTTCCGATTTCTGTAAGGGCGGCTTTTGCTATCAAAGAAACAACTTTGGGAAATTCTAATTTGTCTAGAACAGTTTGAGAAATCATTATATAGAATCTTTTTCTATTATGTATTCTTTAATTGATTCTTTTGCATCCGGAGTTATTGTTTGCAAGGAGTTGACTGCGAATGGAATTATTTTATAGACACTTCCATAAAGAAATGAATCATTTTTAACCTTATCATCCGGGAAATCAAAAATATTTAATAAATATAAAGCAGCTGAGACAAAAATCAATATTTGGATTGTTCCTACTATGCCACCAACTATTCGATTTATCAAATTATTAACTTTATCAAATGGATGTATGAGACGTTTTAATATCGATGAAATTATCAGAACGGAGAGAAATATTGAAAAGCCCGCCAATATTTCAGACAAGTATTGTTCTATTCCGGTTACAGAAAAATAAATGTCCCCTAACCATTTTGAATATCTAATACTTAAAAATAATGCAAGAAAAAAACCGATTGTTCCTATTAACTTTCTAACAAATCCATCTTTAAAGCCTAAGATAAAGGCTAAAACGGCAATTACAAAAATAATGATATCAATATAATTCAATTACCACCTAATACTTTTTCAACTAAAGCTTTAATCATCTTTCCGTCAGCTTTACCTTTTAAGTCTTTCATAACCGCCGGCATCAATTTTCCGAAATCCTGTTTTGAGCTTGCGTTGATTGAGTCTGCTATTCTTCTTACATGTAATTCAACTTCAGATTCATCCATTTGTTGAGGCATGAATTCCATTAATATTGCTAATTCCTCTTCTTCTTTTTTAGCAAGATCAATTCTTCCGGCAGAAGTATATTGCTCAATCGAATCTTTTCTTTTTTTAACTGAAGTTGAAATCATTTTGAGTTCATCTTCTTCATTCATGTCACGCTTTAGACCACTTTTTTCAAATTCTAAAATCAACGCTCTTATTGAACGGATAGTTTCGAGTCGAAGTTTATCCCCGGACTTCATAGCCGATTTAATTTCTTCGTTTATTTTTTCTTTCAAAGCCATATAACCTCCACAAATTAAAAAAGGCAGGTTAAGAGAACCTGCCTTTTAAATTATTATATTTCTAAAGTTAGATCTTAACAGTCGTAGAATAATTAATTCTTAAACAATAAGCTTTTCTAAGCTCTTGCTGAATATCTGTAACAAAACCCATATCTATACTTCGGTCTATCCTTAAAGAAATAATCACGTTAGGTAATTCTTGTCTTTTACTGTACATAATATTTTTAACTTCTTCAATTTTTACCAAGTTATCATTTATTTGCACACGGGAATCCTTACCGACCCATAAATATGAAACAAGTCTTTTGTTTTCTATTTTTTCAACAGCTTTAGCTTCAGGTAACTTGAATGAAACAAGTACATCAACCTCGCGAAGAGTAGTTGTAACCATAAAAAACAAAAGAAGCATAAAAACTATATCAGGCATCGACGAGGTCGGAATTTCCTGAGTCGTACTAGCTCTTTTTTTATTAAATTTCATGAAATCCTCTGTACTATTTTTTTACGGCTTCTGGTTCAGCCAATGAAATAATGATCGGAATTTTATCTTTTACATCATCTTGTTCTTCTTTGCTTAGATTTATGAATTTCCGCCCAAAGTTGGTTTCAGAATATTCATCTCTAACCTCAAAATAGGACAACTTAACCTGGTCAAGAGCTTGTATGTATCTATTGTAGTTTGTTTTTCTATCTGTTTTAACAGATACAATCAACTTCTTTTTAGAATCAAGTTCAATTTTCGATTCGATACGTGGTTTGAGATTTGTCTTAATTTGAGGAATTGCAATTACATTTCCATCAAGAAGAACATCACCATTTTCGTTAATTAGCAATGCAGCCATTCTGTCTTTTGAAACAGGGACAGTTTCAGCATCTTCAATAAATTCGGGAAGAGTTAAACCAATTCCAGTATCTACATCGATTACTGTTGCTACAAGAAAAAATAGTAAAAGAAGAAATGCAATATCTGCCATTGATCCGGTTGGAATCGTGGCACCGCTAATTTTCTTTTTCTTAATTAATGCCATATTGATAACTTCTTATTTGTTTTTATGTTTTAGCTCATAGAGAGCATCAATTAATTCAACAGAACTTTCTTCCATATCACTCACAAGAGCATCAATTCTCGAAACGAAGTAGTTATAGAATACTTGCAGAATCATGGCAACAACAAGTCCAAATAGAGTTGTTAAAAGTGCTACTGAAATACCTTCTGCAACAATTGCCGGAGAAATTTGTGCTGCTTCTTTAATAGCATCGAATGCTTCAATCATACCTTGTACTGTACCGGTAAATCCCAACATCGGTGCAATTGTAATAAATGTTGAAATCCAGATTAAACCTTTTTCTAAAAATCCCATTTCAATTCCACCATAAGCTATAATAGCTTTTTCTGCAGCATCAAGACCTTCGTCAGCTCTTAATAGACCGGCATAAAATACTGAAGCAATAGGTCCTCGAGTATTCATACAAACTTCCTTACCAGCTTCAACGCCACCTTCATCTAATGCTTTTTTAACTTTCACAACAAACTCTTTTGTATTAACACGTGCACGTGACAAAGTCCAAAGACGTTCAAGACAAAAAGCAAAACCAATTACAAATGAAGCTAAAATCGGATGCATGAACCCTCCGCCTGCTTCATATTTTTCTACTAACCAATTTAACATGCCCGCATCTTGTTGAGCTTGCGCAATAAGATTTGTTGCAGTAGCTAATAATCCAGTAATTTCCATAAGAAAATTATCCTCCTAACGTGAGTTATTTTATATAATTAAAAAAAGTCAAAATATTTTTCAATTTTACCGTGTCTACAATAACAATTTATCAAAATAAAAGCAATACGATTTGAAAATTAAAACAGTAATAGATTAGAAATACAGTTAATTATTTTAAGTCAAAACGAGTGGTAAGCTCTAATATATTTCCATTAACAAAATGGAAATTATCAAACAAACTCCAAATTAATTTGCCTATTTCTTCAGATTTTTGTAGTGTTTCAAAATTCACATTTTTCATCCAACTTCTGTTTGCAGGTGTATCAATAATTAATGGCGCAATCGCATTTACGCTCAGATTAATTTCTACCCCTTCAAGTGAAGCAGTTTTCACTAGATGAATTAATCCTGCTTTTGATGCTCCATAAATACTATCATTCTCCTTTGGATATAAACCTCTGTATGCAGCTATAAAGCATGCACTCCCTGCATTTGATTTTTTAATCAGATTACTGAAATGTTTTAACAGAAGAAAATTTGAAGTAATATTCATAGAAATCATTCGATTAAAATCTTCTATAGAAATTTGATTTAACTCCTTACCTCCAGTATATCCACCAATTGTACTAACCAAAAAATAAATATTGTTTTTATCCGTTTGTAATTCAGTAAATGCTTTGATCACATTTTCTTCTATAGATAAATCTGAAATTATAATTTTGTTGAATATACTTTCATTAGACTTATCAAACGAGAAATCGAAAAGGAAGACATCATTAAATTGGTCTTGTGAAATAGAAGATACTATTCCCTTTCCAAGTGCTCCCGAAGCACCAAAAACAAGCAGATTTTTTTTCATTTAATTCCTTTTTGATAATAATTTTATTTCTACAGGGAAATGATCACTATAACCGCCAAGATAACGTGGACCCGCGTATGTCGGAAATGGTGCCCCAAGAAACTTACCTGATTTTGTTGTCATTAATTCAGGTTTTAAGACACTAAAACTTTCACATAAATACTTAACTTCTGTTCCAAAGATTAATGATTGCGAAAGCATTATTTGGTCGATTAAATTCCATGATTCACGATATTTATAACTTCCAATACCAATTTGCTTTGTTTGATAAGCGGCATTAAAAATAATCATACTCGTTTCTTTTTTCAATGAATCACAATAAAGAGGTTTTGCATTTAACGATTCTTCAATTGAACGATTTGTAGGTTCATCATTAAAATCACCCATTAAAACTATTTTGGAATTACTGTTTAATTTCAGTTCATCCTCTATCGCTTTTCTTAAAGTAAGTGCTGCTGCAATTCTGTTTTTCTCTGATTCTGCTTCGCCACCTCTTCTTGAAGGCCAGTGATTTACATAAAATGAGATTTCATTTTTATAATTATTCGTCAGTTTTAATTTAACATTAAGTATTAATCTTGTAGGATATTTATCGGGTAAAGTTACAGTGTCCCCTTTAATACTAACTAATTCAAACAATTGCTCTTTGTATAATAGTGCCACATCAATTCCTCTATTATCCGGGGATTCACTATGAGCAATTTTATATTCAGGTAAATATTTATTTACTAATGCTGTAAGTACATACTCATTTTCAACTTCACATACGCCTAAAATATCAGGACCTCTATAATTATTCATTGCTAATATAATCCGGCTCAATTTATATAATTTATCATCAAAACGTTCGTTTGTCCATTCTTTTGTCCCGTCCGGAAGGAATTCTTCATCCTGCTTGTTTGGGTCATCAAAAGTATCAAAGAGGTTTTCCACATTCCAAAATGCAATTGATAAAGTATCGTAGGTCTGAGCCGTGACTTGAATGTTAGTAAGTAGTAACAACAGTATTAAAATGAATTTTAAATACATGTTCATTTTTTGCTTTCATTTTGTTAAAAGAATGACCTAAAGTTAATCAAACTTTTTCTATTTAGTAATAATTCTAAAGCATATTTCACTTGTTTACAAATTACAAGATTTATCCAATATTACCAATTTGTATTGCATTGTAACCATATTTACCTCTAATTGCATTAACCGCTTCAAGCATTTGTTTTCGCTTTGTTTCAATTGTTTGAAATAAATATTCTTGTCGTGAAGCATTGACAAATTTTGAAACATTAATTCCAATTAACCTTATAGCTACTCTTCGCGTAAAAGATTTATAAAATAATTCCAATGCCGTTCTAAAGATTACATTATCATCGTCGGTTGGTTTTATAGTTTTAGCCCGAATTGTTGTTACAAAATCAGAATAACGAAGTTTAACACTAATTGTTGAGGTATACCAATTTTCGTCACGTAAAGATTGACAAACTTTAGAGGTTAAATCAAAAATCATTTTTTCAATTATTGAGGTATCAATAATGTCTTCGAGGAATGTTTTCTCTTTAGATATATTCTTTTGCTTATGACTTAAAGAAAGATATTCTAAACCACTGCCATTAGCACGATTCCATAAGTCAATTCCAACTTTACCATAAAGAATAGAAATAAAATCAATTG
>JAGUXE010000326.1 GCA_020061995.1 Ignavibacteriales bacterium
ACATAAATAGTATCACCAAAACTGCTTATGTTTATGCACTTCTGAATGCTGTCGCTTGCAGTAGCCCAGCTTGTGTATGGTGGCTGTGCACTTCCGTTTTTGCTTACGTATCGGATTTCTGAGTGGAGGGGAAGTGTTATCAATAGGATGAGTAGATATCCTATTTTTTTTGGCATGTTTTGCATCATCACTTTCTTTGAATTTTGAAAGTTGTTTAACTCAACTTAATGAATTCGTTCCGAATCTAAACTGAGTGTAATTTTAAAGATTAATTTTAAGGATATACCCCCGAAGTCTGTAAAACTTCGGAGGTTATCAGTAATCTCTACTTCATCAATACCATCTTTTTAATATCACGGAATTCCCCGCTTCTGATTACGAGTAAATAAACACCACTCGCATTACTACCGGAACTCCACCTAGTCTTATATTGTCCGGCTAAAGTAAACCCTGATTGAATAACTTCAACTTCTCTACCAAGTACATCGTAAACAATAATTGATAAATCACCATCTGCCGGCAAAGAGTATGATATGTTAGTTTCAGGATTAAAAGGATTCGGATAATTCTGTTCAACTTTAAATTCTGTGGGGACAATATTTGTTCCCTTATAATCAGGATCATAACCAATTTTAAAATTACCAAGGATATTTACATGTGCTCTGACATTTTTAGTTGATGTAAATACTTGACTTCTTAAAGGTTGCCACTTCATCCCTCCTTCAGACTCAATTGTTTGATAAATGAAAATCTTTCCTTCATCTTCAAATGTGAAATCGGAATAATCAAATTCAAGTATTAAAGACTTTTCAAGTTCTTTTATCGGGCTAAATTGATAATAAATCTCATTAATTTCATCACCATCTTCACTTATTACTCTAGCTTTTTCTTGTGATGCGATAAAGAAAGTTGTTTCATTTAATTCATTTCCATTTATTAGCAATCGGCTCTTATTGTCAAGTGATGATATTATTGCAGATTTACCGGGCACAACTTGTTCAATGTTAAATACCCTGGTTGTGTCATTTTCAATCCCTTGAATAGTTTTTATGTTCACAAGCATCGTATGTGTTCCGCTGGATTCAAATTTTACGGAGCCATTGTATGAGAATCTATTACTTCCTGTAGGTGCCATTTCGACCACTGAAGTATTAGTGGGACCGAATACCTGAACAAACGGTACTTCTGACAATAGAGTATCTGATATAACAACTACTTCTGCATAGCGAGTTAGTACCGGATTCTGGAAAATCGTTGTATACACTACCGGTTTAGAAATAAAGATTGTGAAATAACCGGATGAGACTGTAAATATATTATTTCTTTCAGCATCAGTTAATTTAATTAAACATGAAACAGAAGGGGTATTCGGTACAGTCCATTCATACTTCTTTATTCCCGATGCGAATGACTGTATATTTGATGCAACTGGTAACCATTCATCCCCCTCATTAGTGGAATACGCAATATTCACCATATTGACATCATTACTTTCCCATTGTATAGTCTTTTTGATTCCTACTTTAATCAATTCATCAGTAACCGGACTTAGTAGAGTGATACCGGGTCTATAAATCTTAAATAAACCACTTGTATCTCCAAACGCCGGATCGATTCCATCAATAACTCTTAATAGTACATTTGCAGAAGGAGTGTTTGGAATATTCCAACTAAAAGTCGATGGTGTAGCAGAAACTGAATCATCAATGGTTAACCAATTTAGACCATTGTTTGTTGTATATTCAATTTTTATCCAGTCAACATAATCTGAATTCCATGTAACCGGATAATTCTTTTCAGTTTCCCAATTTTCATTTCCCGCCGGAGTAATTAATGTAATCTCCGGTTTTGCGACCGTAAATTGAACATCTGAGGTGTCACCGACTGCCAGATTATTATCCGCTAATATTCTGATTTTACATTGTGTTGAAGTTAATGCAGGTACAGTCCATGCATATTGTCCTGAATCTGCGGGTTGACTCTGTTTAATAGTAAACCATGAAGCGCCGTTATTAGTTGAGAAATCAACTCTGACTAATTGCACATCGTTGCTTGTCCACCGAATAGCCTCCTGACTTCCCGAACGCCATACGACCGCGGTATTTGGATTTGTTAAAACTAAAGATGGTTTGTAAATTGTAAAAACAGCGTCAGTGGTATCACCTCTATCACGATTTGTAAAATCAAGTATCCTTATTTTACATTCGTCAGAGGATACCGATGGGACAATCCAGTTGTAAATCTCCTGATTTCCCGGAACGAGAGAGTCAACATTTACCCATGTGGTTCCATTGTTAGTACTATATTGAATAATTACGAAAGTAAAATCTGATTGAATTGAACCATCTCCACTGACTCCGCTTTTATCAATTGTAAATTCATTATCATCAGCGATGTTACTTTTTGTGATTCCCCTTCCAATTTGTTCTGTAGGTATTCTGACATTCCATTTTATATCTTTTGATGAACCTGCACGCAACGACTCGCCACCATTTGGAGCCAGTATTGTCAATACCGGTTCATAAACTGTAAACTTGAATGGAGAAGTATATTCACTGTATGATGAACCGTTTACACTCCTAACACGCCAATAATAAGTAGAATTATTTGTCAATGGACCAATACCTACAGTTGTTCCTGAAACTGTAGTATCTACAATAACGTTGGAAAATGAAGATGTAGCAGCAATTTGAAGTTTATATTGATTCGCACTGTTAGCTGAATTCCATCTAAAAGTAACATTTCGAGCAAGATCAACAGAATTATTTACCGGCGAAATTAATGTTGTTGCTGGAAGTAATGTCGAGAATGAATATCTAGGGCTATATTCACCCGGTGAATTAATATTAACTGCACGAACTCTCCAATAATACGTGGTAAAATAATTCAATGGTCCCAACGTATAAGATGTATCAGTTAATACATCATTACTGTCAACCAACTGAGTAAATGCTGTATCACGCGCTACTCTTAATTCATATCTCTCAGCTCTTGCTGACTTTAACCAAGTAAGGGTAACTAATAAATTTTGATTTATTGAAATATCTACCGGACTTACTAACAAAACAGGATCAGGTTTCTGAATAATCGTTGTAAATTTTCTCCAAAAGCTAAAATTACTCCATCCTGCTTCATTCTCAGCACGAACCCTCCAGTAGAAAGTAGTAAGATGTTGAAGTCCACTTACAATTTTAAAAGTATCAACCAAAGATGTATCTCTAATAAAAAACTCCGATGAAGATGTATCCTTTTTCATTTCAAACCAATATCTTCCGATACTTCTTTGTTCAGTAGCTTTAAACCACTTAAACAAAAGATTATCAACCGGTTGATTAACTGTGTTGGCAGCCGGGAGTGATAAAGTAACCGTATTAGGAGTTCCAATTGTTTTGAATTTAAATATTGGAGAATATGAACTTGTTCCTCCAACATTTATAGCTCTGACTCTCCAATAATAGAATTGGAGATGTTGAAGCGTATTAGGTAGAACCACCGATGTATCAGTTAAAGTTGAGTCATTAAAATCTGTTGTCCTAAAGAGTTCATCAGTAGATACTTGCATATGATATCTCTCTGTTCTTACAGCGCTTCTCCAAATAATGGTTACAGGCTGGGTAATTCCGACAGCAATAGTATCAACCGAACCGGGTGAATATTGTACCGGAACGGCAGGTGGAAGAATAATTGTAGTGAATTTTCGCCAACTGCTGAAAACTCCCCACCCGATTTCATTTTGTGCTTTGACACGCCAAAAATAGTTGGTAAGATTCACTAATCCCGAAACAGTTTTTATCGTATCAGTTACTGAAGTATCTCTTATCAATCCCGTTTGCAAAATCGAATCTCTCACTAACTCGAACCAATATGTAGAAACGGTTTTTTGGTCAGTTCCCTTTAACCAATCAAATGTTACTGAGACCGGGATATTAATGCTATTTGCTTCCGGATAATTCAAGGTAACCGGGTAAGGAACACCTAATGTTCTGAAGGAATAGTGAGATGAAAAATCACTTTTTCCTCCAATGTTTACGGCTCGAACTCTCCAGTAATAAGTTGACAAATCTTCCAAACTACTATCTGAAATTTGAAGTGCAACTATTCCCGTATCCTCGACAGCAATTTGATTGAAAAGAGAATCGCTCGCAATTTGGAAATGATAATATTCTGCCCTCTCAGCTGATCCCCAATTAAAACTAATTGGTTGGATTAACCCATCTGTGCTGTCAGCGGGAGAAATAAGTACTGGAGTTACAGGTCGTTCTATAATCGTTGTGAATTTATTCCAACCGCTAAAATCTCCCCAGCCGGCTTCGTTCTTAGCTTTAACCCGCCAAAAGTGAGGAGTTAAATAATTCATATCTTGAACAAATTTGGTCGTATCTGTTAAAGAAGAATCCTGCACCACGAACAAACCGGAGGTTGTATCAGTCGAAAGTTCGAACCAATAATTACTGACAGTTTTGGAAAGTTGATCAACAGCTTTTGTCCAAAGAAAGGTTTGATTTATATTTTGATGAATTGAGGTATCCACCGGCCAAACAAGACTAACTACTGTCGGAACACCTAAAGTTCTATATGTAAATATTTCTGAATAGTCACCGATACCACCTATGTTTTTACCACGTACTCTCCAATAATAATTAGTTAAATTTTGAAGAATCGGAAGTGTATGATTTAATTCTATAATAGTTGTATCAGTGTACACAACTGACGTAAACAATGAATCTGACGCAACTTCAAGTTCATATTTTTCAGCTCTATCAGAAATCAACCATGAAACATTTGTTGGTTGCACAATACCTATGCTGTTATTTACAGGTTGTGATAAAACTATTTGTTCAGGTTTTTCGATTATAGTTCTGAATATAAACCAATTTGTAAATTCACTCCATCCGGCTTCATTCTTCGATTTTACCCGCCAATAATAATTTGTAAAATAATCCAATCCTGCCACTGAAGTGACTGTATCCGTTATTGTCGAATCATTTGAAACAAAAACATTAGATGAAGTATCTGATGTAAGTTGAAACCAATAGTTACTTACCGTTTTTAAAATCTGATCCTCTGAGCGTGTCCAAACAAAATCGACATTCAACAGAACATGAATTGAATCGTTTTTCGGGATTAACAATTCTACTGTTGTTGGAACTCCTATTGTTCTGAAATTTCTGACTTCCGAATTATCACTCATTCCTCCAATATTTTTGCCTCTTACGCGCCAATAATAAGTTGTTAAGTTTGATAATTCAGGTAATATTCTGGATGTGTCG
>JAGUXE010000223.1 GCA_020061995.1 Ignavibacteriales bacterium
ACAATTATTAGAAATGATAAATGATGCCAAAAGTGTTTTGACTTCTTTGGGTATTCAAACTGACCCAAAATTTTTTATGAATGGTTTTTCGGCTTCAGCTACATTTACAAACCGTTTTTCTTTTATCCATCCTGAAAAGATCAAAGCATTAGCAATTGGCGGATTTAACGGAAAACTTATGCTTCCTCAAAATGAAATAAACGGAGTTAAACTAAACTATCCAATCGGAATAAACGACTTCCCTCAATTATTCGGTGAAAAATTTAATGCTGATAATTATAAATCTATTCCACAGTTCATCTATATGGGCAAATTAGATGAAAATGATGCAGTTCAGTTTGATGATGCTTATACCGAAAATGAACGTGAAATAATAAATGATAATATCGGACGTTATGTATTTGAAAGATATTTGCAATGTCAGAATGTCTATCAGAAAAATAATATTAACCCAATCTTCAGAACATTTGAAAATGTCGGACATTGGACTACATCAGATGTAAATCTCGAAGTAATAAAATTCTTTTCAAATCAAATGCTGATAAAGTAGAGAAACTCCCGCTAAAAGCCCTTACGTGGCAATAGCGGAAGTAGATTTAAATCAAAAGTCTATACTTTTTTAGAAACTCCGTACTAAACGGAAAGAAAAGTGCTTCTTATCAAAGAGTCCTTATGGGATAATCCGCCACTGCACATACACGCAAAACATTAGCAGTAACCCAGCGAGCAAAAAGTGAGATAATTCCTTAAACTAACTGGAGTAACGATCATAATGAAATCAGAAAAAAAACTTTGGATTGCCTTTGGCTTGGTAGTAGGTATTTCATTTGCAGTTTTAATTTATTATGGATATGAAATTTATCAGCAAGCACCTCCCGTACCTGAAAAGGTAGTTACTGCTAATGGTGAAATTCTTTTTACAGGGCAGGACATAAAGGACGGACAAAATGTCTGGCAAAGCATGGGTGGACAGGAAGTAGGGACAATATGGGGGCATGGAGCTTATTTAGCCCCCGACTGGACGGCTGATTGGCTGCATCGCGAAGCAGAATTCATTTTAAACAAATACTCGGCGGCAGATTTCAACCAGACTTTTGATAACATCAATAGCGAACAAAAAGCAGCATTAGAACAGCGTTTGCAAAATGAATTACGGAAGAATTCGTTTGATCCAAAAACTCAAATGCTTACTGTTTCCCCTTTGAGAAAAGAAGCCATTCTACATTTAAGTAAATATTACACAGGACTTTTTACTGATGCTCCTGAATTAGAAAAGCTTCGTTCCGATTATGCAATTCCTCAAAATGCTATTAAAGACTCCATACGAATGGCGCAGATGTGTAATTTCTTTTTCTGGGCCGCATGGGCGTGTGTTACTGAACGACCTAATGAAACAGTTTCTTATACGCACAATTGGCCCCCCGATGAACAAATTGGCAACAAGGCAACCGGTGATCTTATTCTCTGGACAGGTTTCAGTGTAATAATGCTGCTTATAGGAATTGGAATCTTAATTTTTTATCATGCTAAAACTAAAGAGGATGAAGGACCCGCAGCTCCAAAAGAAGATCCGTTAATGCGACAGAATATTACACCTTCTATGAAAGCAGTCAAAAAATATTTCTGGATTGTAAATCTACTAATTCTTCTTCAGGTAATTATGGGAGCGATCACGGCACACTATGGAGTAGAAGGAACTGGCTTTTACGGTTTTCCATTGTCTGATTATTTCCCGTATGCTGTTACAAGAACATGGCACGTGCAACTTGCTATTATGTGGATTGCTACAGCTTGGTTGGCTACCGGACTTTATATTGCACCATCTCTATCAGGCAAAGACCCAAAATTTCAAAAGATTGGTGTCAATCTCCTTTTTTATGCCTTATTAGTTATAGTGCTTGGTTCAATGGTAGGCCAGTGGATGGGGATAATGCAGAAGCTCGGATTTGTGGAAAATTTTTGGTTTGGACATCAGGGCTATGAATACGTTGACCTTGGCAGGTTTTGGCAAATATTTCTTTTAGTAGGATTACTGATTTGGCTGTTATTAATGGCACGTCCCATTATTCCCGTAATTAGAAATCAAACGGAAGAAAAACATTTACTAATACTTTTTCTTGTTTCATGTACAGCCATTGCCCTTTTTTACGGTGCAGGGTTAATGTGGGGCCGCCAAACAAATTTGGCTATTGCAGAGTATTGGCGCTGGTGGGTTGTTCACCTTTGGGTTGAAGGATTTTTTGAAGTATTTGCAACTGTAGTTGCTGCATTCATTTTTTTAAGAATGGGTTTATTACATACCAAAACTGCTACTAACAGTGTTTTGTTTGCTACAATTATTTTTCTTTCGGGCGGTATCCTTGGTACATTTCATCATCTCTATTTTACCGGAACGCCTAAAGCTGTTATGGCTCTTGGCGCTACTTTCAGCGCATTGGAAGTAGTTCCATTAATATTAATTGGTTTCGAGGCTTTCCATAATTACAGACTTAGCAAGTCAACTGAATGGCTTAAAGACTACAAGTGGCCCATCTACTATTTATTATCAGTTTCATTCTGGAATTTTCTTGGTGCAGGCATATTTGGGTTTGTAATTAATCCACCAATTGCATTATACTATATGCAAGGTTTAAATACCACTGCAGTTCATGGGCACACGGCATTATTCGGGGTATACGGCATGTTGGGTATTGGATTGATGTTATTTGTGTTAAGAAGTTTGTACAGAAACATTAAATGGAATGAAAAACTATTAGCCATTTCCTTCTGGTCTATTAATGTTGGTTTAGTGGCAATGGTATTCTTGAGTTTGCTTCCTATCGGTTTTTTACAAACAGTAGCCAGTGTTAATGAAGGGATGTGGTATGCACGTTCGGCTGAGTTTATGCAACTGCCTCACATGCACGTATTAAGATGGCTTCGAGTTGTAGGCGATACTATTTTTACTGTTGGAATTGTGACTCTTTGTTGGTTTGTTTTCAGTTTAGATAGAACAGATAAAAAACAGTCACTATAAAAAAACTTTAGTACTTTTCATTATAGAAGAGGTTATGTATGAATGAAAATTTTGGAACATTATCGGAAACCATAAACGGATTAATTAAGTTAGGTTATTCCCACGATTTTAATATCCAGGAAGAATGCTTAGTATGTCATCAAAAGAATATTATACTATCACCTGACGACTTTCAAATTGACAATGTCTATCGTTTTGAAGGGGCATCTGATCCAGAAGACCAGTCAATACTCTATGCAATTTCTTCTACAAGATTTGACATTAAGGGAACCTTAGTAAATGGTTATGGCATTTCCTCTGACGAAACATCTTCGAAATTGATAGAAAAGTTACAGACAAATAAAGTACATATTAGTATGGAAAATAAATCAAATAAGGCAACGCATCTACGACCAGAAGGAAATCGGGTTTTAAATGCCCCATTGGTAGAAATGAACTTGAATAAATTCATTGACCAAATAAAGAGTGAAACAACCTGGACAGATAGCGACCATAATTCTGTTACAATTTTTAAATCAGAGACTATGAGAATTGTCCTAATGGGGCTGCACGAAAATGCAGAATTAAAACCGCATAAAGCCAATGGAGTGATAAGTGTTCAGGTACTAGAAGGGAAAATAGATTTTATTGCAGAACAACAACACTCTCCAATGGAAAAAGGACAAATGATAGCATTACAAGGAAATATTACTCACAGTGTAATAGCGTTGACAGAAAGTTTTTTCTTACTTACACTTGCAATGAACAAAACGCACACAGTAGGTAAGAAGGACAGCAGCTAACAGCAGTTTGATAAAAGTGGCAGTTCAGTACTTCGTATCAATATTTGTGGTTAAAATCGCCACCTTTGCCAGGCTCTCGAGAACCACTTCTCAACAGCGGCTTGGGGTAAAACCAGAGCAGATAGTTCTTTGAGAAAATAAAGACAAAATAGACTTCATTAAATTGCTGCCTAAACCGAATAATTTAATGGACAATCGGTTGACGGGTGCATTGATTTGTAAAAATTCGTTATATGAATTATAACGGCTGTAAGAAAAAATTCGATGTTGATGCTTACATCTATAAATACTCAACTGACAGATAACTATTTAAAGCAATTTGTCATCTCTCTCTAACAGTTCAACCCGTTTTATTTAATCGCCTAATCGCTAGTATTACTAAGTCCCCTCACAGTAAATATTGTTTTTAAAGTAAGATATACGCAATTTTGCAAAAGAATAATGTTAACGAAAATTGTAAATCAGCAAACTAACAACAAAAGAATATAGATATGAAAATTGGAATTATTTTAGAGACAAAAGAATATGAAAAAGCTTGGAATGCTTTTCGATTCGCGGTGACAGCAAAAAAACAAGGACACGAAGTTAAATTTTTTTTAATGGGAGAAGCTGTTGAATGTGAAGGGTTAATACATGATAAATACAATGTTGATGAACAATTAAAAGCATTTGTAAGTGCCGGTGGAGAAATACTTGCTTGCGGGACTTGTTTAAAATCAAGACAATTAAATGAAACGGATGCTTGTCCGATTTCGACAATGATAGATTGTGTAAATCTTGTAGTATGGGCTGATAAAGTGGTGAATTTTTAAAATCATGTCGATTACATTAGAGCCAATAAGAATAATTCATACTCCTTCTAAAACTAAGGAAGGAATGCCAAACGTTTCATATACGTAACCGTTAGCAGCAGTCCAAGGGCAACATTCAAAACAAAAAATCAATTAATCAATATGAAAAAAACAACAACTCTTTTAACATCACTCCTTTTTATTAGTTTTGTATCAACTACAACCTTTGCTCAAATAACCTCTCAAAAAATTGATTCATTAGTCACAGTTGCCTTGCTAAAATTCAATGTAGCAGGAGCTGCGGTAGCCATTGTGAAAGATGGGAAAGTGATTCATTCAAAAGGTTATGGCGTTGCAGATATTAGCACTAAAAAACCTGTGAATGAAAACACCAATTTTCAGATAGCTTCTAATAGCAAAGCCTTTACCACCACAGCACTCGCTATTTTGGAAGAAGAAGGAAAAATAAAGTGGACGGATAAGGTAAAAGACCATATCCCCGAATTTAAAATGTACAATGAATATGTAACTGAAAATTTTAACATCCAGGATTTATTAACACATCGCAGTGGACTTGGATTAGGTGTTGGCGATTTGATGTTTTACCCGGATGGTTCAGACTTTACAATTAAGGATGTTTTGACCAGCTTTCAACATTTCAAACCTGTATCTGCTTTTAGAACAAAATTTGATTATGACAACTTACTCTACTTAGTGGCAGGAGAATTAATTGCCCGGGTCAGCGGAATGAGTTATGAAGCTTTTGTGCAAAAGCGAATTATTGACCCTTTACAAATGAAAAATACTTTTGCAAGAAGCGGTTGGGTGAATGACAAAAGCAATTTGGCAACTCCACATTCATCTGAATCAGGGACGATAAAAACAATTGATGCTTTTGGAGATCAAATAAATAGTGCTGCTGGAGGTATTCTCTCCAATGTAGCAGATATGGCAAAATGGATGATCGTCCGTTTGAATAAAGGTAAATATGGAAATGATTTAGAAACATCTTTGTTTTCTTTAATAAACCACAATGAAATGTGGAGGATACATACTGTTACAGCAACCAATCCGAATCCAAGATACAATTCTCATTTTAGCGGTTATGGATTGGGGTGGGGATTATCAGATGTAAAAGGAAATTTAAAAGTATCCCATACAGGCGGACTGCCCGGAATGCTTTCGATTGTAACAATGTATCCTGATTTGAACTTAGGCATCGTCGTTTTAACCAATACCGAAAATGGTGGCGGTGGACTTTTTTCTTCAGTTGCCAATACCATTGCCGACTTCTATTTAGGTTTAGATGATTTTGGATGGATAGAAAAAAATGTTGCTAAAATAAATCAGCTAAGAGGGAATGGCGAAGAAGTAAGTAAAAATGTTTGGGAAAAAGTTGAGGTTGCAAAAAACATAAAAATAAAAAATGAAGATTTTATTGGAGTTTATGAAGACCAATGGTTTGGAAAAATTGAAGTCTTTGAAAAGAACAACCAATTATGGTTCAAATCTTATCGGTCTCCAAAATTAAATGGGCCAATGGCTTTTTACAACGCTACTACTTTTGCCATAAAATGGGAATATCAAGATATGAATTGCGATGCCTTTGCTACATTTTCGCTTGATGAGACAGGCAAAGCACAGTCAATTAAAATGAAGGGCATTTCGCCAAATCTTGACTTTAGTTTTGACTTTCAAGATTTAGACTTGAAAAGAGTTGAAAAATAAATCCCTCTTACAACAAATTACTCGCTAACTCCGCAAGTTCCGATCTCTCCCCTTTCTCTAAATTAATATGTGAATAGAGGTTTTGTCCTTTAAAATGATCTATTAAATAAGATAACCCGTTTGATTCACCATCAAGATAGGGATGATCAATTTGAAAAATATCTCCGGTAAAAACAATTTTAGCTCCTTCACCGGCACGAGTAATTATAGTCTTGATTTCATGAGGTGTTAAATTTTGTGCTTCATCAACTATAAAGAAAATCCGCTGCAAACTTCTCCCTCTTATATAACTTAACGGTTCAACAATAAGTTTTTCGTCTTTAATAAGTTGATTTATTAATAAGTGTTGTTTATCGGTTTCAGGGAATTGGTCTTGAATAACCTTTAAATTATCCCATAAAGGCTGCATGTATGGGGCAAGTTTACTCTCAACATCCCCCGGAAGAAAACCTATATCTTTATTACTAAGTGGAACAATCGGACGCGCAATATATATTTGTCGATATAACTTTCGCACATGTAAAGCACAGGCAAGGGCAAGCAAAGTTTTTCCCGTTCCGGCTTTACCCGTCATTGAAACTAATGGAATCGCCGGATTACAAAGTGCATCAACAGCAAATGTTTGTTCGGCGTTGCGTGGTTTAATCCCATAGACTAACGATTTATCAATCTTCTTAAAAATATGATTAACCGAATCATAGTTAGCAAGTACAGAACGGTTTTGATTACGAAGTATATAATATTTATTGGGGACTTTTTCGCTTTTCAATTTCTTGAACATTTCATCGGCAGGTATTTCAAAAGGTGCTTGATAAAATTGTGACAATAATTTATCATCGAAATTTTCAACTACTTCTTTACCGCTATAAAGTTCTTCGATACTCGTTACACGATCGGTGGTGTAATCTTCAGCAGGTATTCCAAGAGCTTTAGCTTTCATTCTAAGATTTACATCTTTTGTAACAAGAATTACCGAGTTTTTGTTTTTTGACTTTGCGTGAATTTCATAAGCCGCACTTAAGATTCTATGGTCGGGCGTATCTTCTCTGAAGGCATCTCTAATTGCATTACTCAAACCTTTTGTAAGAACTACTCTAACTTTTCCTTTTCCTTTACCGAGAGATATGCCACCATTGAACAATGCTTTTCCAGTAATAGAATCAAGCGTTCTGGCAAATTCTCTTGCATTTAAATTGATAACATTACTTCCCCTTTTGAAATGATCGATTTCTTCAATAACCGCTAAAGGAATAACAATATCATTCTCTTCAAATTGACGTATGCAAGTTGCGTCATGTAAAATTACATTTGTATCGAGTATGAAGGTTTTAGGATTCTTTTTAAAAGCCATAATTTCTTTCGATTAAATTATTTTAAAATAACGGGGTACATTTTGTAATTAATTCAATTATTGTTTTCTAAAATATGCTGATTTATCAAAATTAAAACAAGTAACACTTCTTCTTCTTAAATTGATTATTTCAGACTTAAACCGTATAATTGTTTAATTAAATCGGTAAAAATCATTTTATGCATTCAGATCAAGAGATAGCTCCATCAATCTGGACTTCCGAAAAAAAACTCGAAGTACTCGACCTTCTTCCGATAGGAATATTGGCGTTCGATAAAGAAGGAACTATTACTTATTCAAACCTCAATTCACTTCAGTTCGGAATAATTGAATCCAACAACAGCGATTCAATAATTGGTATTAATTTATTAACAAATAATATTATTGAAAATTTTGTTTTACTTGATCATATCGAAGAATTGAAAAATGGTGAGTCTTTTGAGCATGAAGTAAAAAGTCGAAAGACAATAGACGGTGGATTTATATCAATCCTACTTAAAGCATCAGCATTTTATAAAGATGATGCTTTCGATGGCGGACTTATTGTCATCGAAGATATTCATATCAATAAGCCTTCAGACGACATCTCGTCTAATGAAATAAAAGAATATTTGGAAGTTATACTTTTTCAGGCATTCGACCTTTTACTTTTAGTTGATCTTAATGAAACTATAATTTATTCAACAGGGAAATCAAAGAATATTTTATTCCCTTCAAAAAGAAGCAAAAAAGACCTTACACTATCCGATATTTTTACAAAAGAGAATAAAGAAACAGCATCCAATACATATTTGAATGCGATTAATTCGAAAAAAGAGTTGAGCATAATAGTATCTACGTATCATATGTCCGAACTTCAAAAATATGAAGTTAGTTTCATTCCCATTTTAACCGACAAGAATAAAGTTGTTTTTGTTTCTATCTATTTTAAAAATATATCGACTCAAATTGTCGAGAAAGAAAATTTTGAGAGAGTAATTAGCGAACTTTCTCAATATCAAATAATAACCGAAGCAACCACCGATGCAATTGTTAGTATTGATAAAAGTGGGAATATTTTATTCTGGAATAAATCAGCCGATAAATTATTTGGTTATACCAGAAGTCAGGTTTTTTCAAAAGAGTTTGCTAAAGTTTTAAAGATATCCGATGAAAAGGGATTCAATGATATCCTTTCACGATTGCAGCGATCCAAATCGGTTAGAAAAAAACTCAACTTCATTACCAAAAAAGAAGAGCGCAAAACAGGTGAGTTTTATTTTTCAAAAGTATCGTTTGAAAACGGCGATGAAGCTTATGTCGTATTAATTGATGACATAACAGAAAGCGAAAAAATTGAACAAGAACTTAAATTGTCCGAAGAACGATTTAGAAATATTGTTCAAAACACATCTGATCTTATTTGCAATTTTGATGCGAACGGAAAACTCCTTTACACTAATCCGGCATTTTTAGAAGCGTTAAAAATATCAACAACTGATTTAAAGCGACTTAAAATAACAGATTTTTTTGACCCCGAGTTTCTTGAACAGCGAAAGTTCAATATCCGACAGTTAGTGGAATCAAAAACACTTTCTTATGAATTACCTGTATTTACAACTCAAGGGGAAAAGTTATTCCTGAATGCAAGTTTTTCTACAGTATATGATGCGGATAATAGTATAAAGTTTTTTAATGGAATATTTAAAGATATAACTCTTAGAAAGAATACTGAGCAGGAGCTGCTTTTAATGCGGTCGATATTTGATGCATCAAATGACGGAATCGCTATGGAGCTAGAAGGGAAATTCATTCTAGCAAATAATTCTTTTGCCCAAATATTTGGTTATGATAACGGAACAAAAATGGAGGGGTTAAATTCTATAGATATTGTTGCGGAAGAAGATAGAGATAGAATTATACAATACTCCGAAGCCCGAGATTTAGGAAACGATGCTCCCGGACGTTACGATTTTCTCGGTAAACGAAATGACGGGAGTCATTTTCATGTTGAAGTTTCGGTAACATATTTCGTTTTTAATGAGAAAACTTTTTTTGTAATTATTGCTCGCGATATAACCGAACGAAAAAGAGTACAGCAAGCAATAAAAGAATCGGAAGTTCGTTATAGAAGCATAACCGAAAACATTGATGATTTTTTCTGGACAGCAGAGAGAGTTGACGGCAATTTAAGAACAATGTTCTATACAGCATCAGTAGAAAAAGTAACAGGATTTACACAAACTGATTTTCTTAGTGACAGCAGACTATTTTTTAAAATAATTTATCCGGATGATTATTCACTTGTTAAAAATCGCTTGAAAAAACTATTCGAAAACTACTACAAATCTTCTGATGAGATTGAATTCCGGATAATAAATAAACATGGCAATGTTGTTTGGGTTCGAAACAAAATAAATGTTGTTAGAGAAAAATCAGGTAAGGTTTCAAAAGTATATGGCTTGGTTAGTGACATTTCTTTGCAGAAAAAAGCTGAGGAGGAGTTAAAGCTATCAACGCAGAATCTTCAAAAACTAAATGAAACAAAAGACCGATTTATATCAATTATTTCGCATGACTTAAGAACTCCTTTCAGTTCAATATTAGGTTTTACTGATCTATTGTTACAAGATGATGAACTAACAAATGAAGAAAAACGTCAATACATTACCTTCATTCAAGATTCAAGTAAAACCATGTTATCACTTGTAAATTCATTGATGGATTGGACCAGGTTGCAAACCGGTAGAATAAAATTCGAACCTGAAAAAATTGATGTGCGGGATATTGTTCAAAAATCTTTTGCCTCTCTATCCGGTTTTGCAATGCAAAAGAACATTAATCTTATTGATACAATAAACACAGAACTCTTTTTATTCGTTGATCAAAATCTAATTTTGCAGGTCTTCAACAACTTAATATCCAACTCACTTAAATTTACCGAGCAAAACGGATTGATTTCAGTCTCTGCAACTCAATCGGAATCTGCACGTTTTATTCAGATTACAGTAAAAGATAATGGAGTTGGAATTGCAAAAGACAACCTTGGCAAAATTTTTAGTGTAGATTCAAAGTTTACTTCCGAAGGAACTGCAGGAGAGAAGGGAACCGGTTTAGGTTTATCTCTAGTTAAGGAAATAGTTGAAAAACATGGCGGAATTATATGGGTTGAAAGTGAACATGGTAAAGGGACGGAATTTAAATTTACTTTACCAAAAGCTTCTGCAAGTATTCTTTTAGTTGATGACAGCAATACCGATAGAATACTTTATTCAAAATTGTTAAGAAGTATAACTACCGAGTATGAAATCATAACTGCCGTAAACGGTGAAGAAGCTCTTCTCAAAGTCCGAACCGCAGCTCCTGCATTGGTTATAACAGATCACACGATGCCAAAAATGACAGGCCTTGAATTTATTAATGAGTTAAAAAGTTCAGATATTAAAGGAAAACCTCCCGTTATAGTCTTAAGTGGGGATCTTGGTAAAAGTGAAGAATTAGCCTATTCTGATGCTGGTATTGAATATATTTTTCACAAACCGGTTAATCTTTCCTCTTTTAAAGATGCAGTTGAAAAATCAATGCGCAAACTTCCTCATTTAAATTAGTTTTTTATTTAATGGTTGAAGCAAACAGTATATCTATTTTAGGGTGCGGCTGGTTTGGGTTCCCGCTCGCCAAACAATTAGTCTCCTCATGCTATTTCGTGAAGGGGTCAACAACCTCTCCAAATAAATTCCTTCTACTTCTCAACGAAAACATTAAACCTTATAATTTTCTTATAACAGATGAATTACTAAGTGATGGTATCAATGATTTTTTTGAATCAGAAATCTTAATAATTAATTTCCCTCCACCACGTGCAAATAATGATGATACTATTCATCTTCAACAAATCAAATCTATTGTAAGTCATGCAACGCAAGGGAAAGTCCGTTCCATTATTTTTATAAGTTCAACATCTGTCTATTCAGAAGTCAATCGTATTGTTTACGAAGATGATGAACCTAACCCAATTTCAGCAAACGGAATAGCTTTAAGAAAAGTAGAGAACTATTTATTAAATAATATAAGAATTAGTTCCACAATTTTACGATTCGGAGGGTTAATAGGTCCGGGTCGTCAGCCTGTAAAATATTTTTCCGGAAGAAAAAATATTGATGGGGGAAATATACCGGTAAATCTGATTCATCTTAGTGATTGTATTTCTGTTACCAAAATGGTTATATCAGAACAAATTTGTAATGAAATAATAAATGTTGTCTCTCCAAAACATCCGTCAAAAAAAGAATTCTATACTGAAGCTGCTTTAAAGCGTGGTTTACAACTCCCTGAGTTTAATGATATTGAAGGTGAGTATAAAATAGTAAGCTCAGAAAAACTATTAACTCGCTTTGGATATAAATTTATATATGATAATCCTCTTGATTTTCCGATTGAAGATTAACTGCAAAAACTAAATGATTCCGAGAATCATTAAATCTGCTATCACAAATAACATTACTGCAACACTTATTTGAAAAGACTTAATTGTAACCTTTTTAACAAGCCGGGCACCGATATATGATCCCGAAAAAGCGGCAATGATTGCAAATAATAACAAATAGTAATTATTTTGAATTGCTTCAGATAATGAAGCCGTTCCATATTTAAACAATCTTATAACATCTATTAAACATGCAACCGCTACTCCCGTTCCGATGAAGCTTTCTTTATTTAAACCGGCTCGTAATAAAAATGCGGATCTCAAAGCTCCCTGATGTCCTGAGAGTCCGCCGAAAAATCCACTTAATATTCCGCCAAGAGGAAGATATTTTTTATCAAAAGATAGGGAACTAAACTTTGGTAAAATTTCTATAATCGCAAATAAATTAAGTAAAGTCCCTATCACCAGCTTAATAGGTAAAATCTCAAATGTTTTTCCCCCGATATTATAAACGGTAAGCGGTTCAAGTGAAGTTAAATTTACAAGCAGTACTGCACCAAAATATGATGCAATAATTGCTGGTATTCCAAAAGTTAGAAGAATTCTCTTATCTATGTTTTTTCTGTAAATCTGTAGTTTAAAGATGTTATTCAGCAAGTGGACTATGGCTGTAAGTGCGATTGCAATATCAACCGGAAAAAATATAGCAAATGCGGGGAGTAATATTGTTCCTAAACCAAAACCCGAAAAAAGAGTAAGCCCTGCAGCTACAAATGCAACAATTGCAATTATCATTAATTCCATAAAACCATCTCAAAATATTTATGATTCATATATAAATTGTACGGTCTCAATACCAAAAATGAAATTGTAAAACAAAGGCGTTATTATCAATTTTCGGTTCTTCCATATTTATTCTGAATTGTGGACGTAGTTCAATAAAGCTATAAGGGTGTAGCTCAGCGCCAATGATAACTCGTGAAAACTCATCTTTAGATGCAGAATTATTCGGATCAAAACGGTCATAACGAATTACCACTTCAAACCCTTTTGAGATTCTATAAGCCGCTTCAATCATCATTGCACTTGAAAGAGAGTCCTGGTTCACCAAATTTTTTGCTAAATCATATTCAGCAATAACCGATAACTCAGCCAACTGAAAACCGAAGAATCCACCATACATATTTATGTTACGTATATTCCCCGGAAATCCTCTCTTATGAGAAGCATACGAACCTCCGGCTAAAATGTTAATATCACCAATTGATGGATTGAATTGTAAACGTGTTGTATAAGTTGGGTCTCTTACAAAAAGAGCACGAGTAGGATTACCGGCACTTACCGTGAAATTAGTAAATGCATTAAAATTAAATCCCAATTCTATTCCTGTCTCATTATAAAACGGATCATAAATAAATCCCTTTTGAGACGCAAGAATTCCGAAATCTCCGCCGCGAGTGTAAGCTGTATGGTCATCGGTTCTAATCCCGAAGTTGGGTGTAAACGTTCCGGCTTTAATATATCCTTTAAATGGGAGAATATTTGCAATTGCATAACCCTGCCAAATTGATTGAACAAAATCGTAGTGCGCAAAAAGATTGAGATATTCGTTTGCTTCAATATTAAAATATAATGCCCCCGTCATGTTTTGGAAATCAGTACGTTTTTGAGTTGAATCGAATTTAGCCATAAACTGTGTTCTATAGTCAATACCGAATAAAATGTTTTTACCGATATACGAACTCATTTCAAATTCTTCATCTGAGAAAGTATTATACATTTTTAAATTATTTTTACCATAAAGCCAACCGCTTTCATTGCGCATTCCGCCTCCGGTAGGATTAACATGGCAGTCGATACACGCCCCTCCCGTAGTCAAAGCAAACCGTGGAAGTGCAAAGGCTTGAGAACACCACACAAGTAAAAAAACAAATAAAAATATTTCTGCTTTTTTCATAGTGCTTCCTCTGATTTAGTTATTTGATAAGTGATGTTAAAATAATTCCACACAAAAATTATTTTGGATAAATAAAATAATAAAGTTCTCGAAGAATCCAACTTACCAACATCACTGTAAAGTATTGAAGTAATTCAAAACGATAGCTTATATTAGTCAAATTGAATTTTGTTCGATTTTAATTATTTCGATAATAATCCGAAAAAAAATATGACTAACGATTTCTTCTCATTTAAAAATACAAAACCTATCTTAGCGTTTATTTTTGTTCTATCGGGTGCAACGGGACTGATTTATCAAGTGGTATGGTTTAAATACCTTTCTCTTTTTTTAGGGAATACAAACTATGCACAAATGATAGTGCTTAGTACCTTCCTAGGCGGGTTGGCGTGGGGAAACTATTTTTTTGGTAAACGTGCTGATTCTTTTGCCAATCCTGTAATGTGGTATGGTTTTCTTGAATTATTGATTGGAATATATTGTATTGCTTATCCGCTTTTGAATTCTTTTTGGGGTGATACATTTCATTCGTTTGCTATATCATTCGACATTTATGACAACAAGTTTCTTTTTAATCTATTAAGATTCGGTTTAAGTGCAATTTTATTGATTATCCCGACATTCGCTATGGGGGGAACTCTTCCTATTCTCAGTAAACACTTTGTCCGAGAAATAAAGGATTCTCGGAAAGAAATGGCAATTCTCTACTTCTTAAATTCATTTGGAGCAGTTGGGGGAGTTTTCCTAGCCGGTTTTATTCTTATAAAATCCATTGGACTTGAGAATAGTCTTTATTTTTCAGCGGCAATAAATATTATTATTGCGATCGCTTCAATTATTATTTCATACAAATTTGTAAAGCCGGTTTCATCAGAATTAAACAATGAAACTGACATAACCCAAAATCAAGCTTCAACTCTCCCCGGTATTTCTAAAGCAATGGGAATAGTAATAATTGTTGTTGCGGGGCTCTCCGGTTTAGCTGCATTAACATATGAAATGTTGTGGACACGACTATTGGTTAACATTCTCGGTTCATCAACTTACGCTTTTTCTATTATGCTGATGGCATTTATAAGTGGAATTACATTGGGAAGCATTATAGTCTCTCAAAATTTTATCGGTCGGTTTAATCGAATTAAATTGCTAATATTTTGTCAGGTAGCAATCGTAATAGGCACTATGTTAGTCCTGCCACTTTATGAACGACTCCCCTACTACTTGTGGGTGATTGCTTCTTTGTTTATTAAATCGACACAAACTTTTCCTATCTTTTTAACAATCGAATTTATGGTAACTTTCGGATTGATGTTCGTCCCTACGATTTTTATGGGAATGACACTCCCTATCGCTGTTGAAGTATTAACACATAATAGCAATAGAATTAGTTTCTCAATCGGAAAGATCTTTTCCATAAATACATTTGGCACTGTGGCTGGTGCTATTATGAGTGGATTATTATTTATTCCTTTTTTGGGAATAAAAATCTCATTTGAAATTGCGATGGTGATAAACCTTTTTGCCGCCCTATTACTCATTTTTACTTATTCGAAGTTTTCTCCTGCAAAAAAATATTCTTATCTGTTTTTGTTGATTATGCTTATTACCGGTTACTCACTTTTATTTAAAGGTTGGAATACTGACTCAACTTTAAGTGGAGTATTCCGAAAATTTAATGAAATGCCTCCCTCATCTTACACAGAATTTAAGAATTCTTTCACAAATAGAAACGTCCTCTACTATAAAGAGGGTGTAAATTCAAATGTTGCCGTGGTAGAAATGACCGATTCAACTAAGCAAAGAATTTTACTGATTAACGGAAAACCGGATGCAAGCAGTATTTACGACATGCCGACGCAAGTTCTGTTAGGTCAAATTCCGATGATGTTGCATCCAAATCCTAAAAATGTTTTTGTGGTCGGTTTTGGAAGCGGTGTAACTATTGGTTCAGTTCTCACACATCCTGTGAACTCGGTTACGTGTGTTGAAATTTCTCGGGAGGTGATAGACGCTGCAGCATATTTTTCAAAAGAAAACAATTCATGTTTAGAAGATAAACGTGTAAATATTGTCGTTGAAGATGCTCACACATATTTAAATCTTACAAAAGAAAAATTTGATGTAATTATTTCTGAACCATCAAATCCGTGGATTGCGGGAATAGGAAATCTATTCTCAAAAGAATATTTTGAGAGATGCAACAACCGCTTAACCGATGATGGAATTATGGTCCAATGGTTTCACATATATGAACTTAACGATGAGATACTACAACTTGTTTTAAAAACATTTAATACAGTTTTCCCAATGGCGCAAATTTGGAATTCCGTTCAAGGTGATTTAATTCTTGTTGGCACAAAAAAGAAAATGGAGATTGATTATAATTTGCTTCGTCAAAAAATTGCAATTAATTCAGTAAAGACAAACTTGAATAAAATTGACATAAACAGTGTTTTTACTTTTCTTAGTTGTCAACAACTTTCACCGGAGGGATTCTTTAGTGTTGCTTCCGGCAGCATTATAAATAGAGAGTCACATCCGTTGCTAGAATTTTTAGCTCCCAAAGCATTTTATCTCGGTGAAACTGCTTTTTCAATTTATAATTTTGATGAGAGACTTGATACCATTAGCAATGGTCTCTTTATAAAAGAATATTACAAATTATTCCCGCCTACATATGATGAAATAATGAAGACAGCAAATTACCATTTCAAACAAACCAATAATTATAGTTTCAGCTATGCTTTATCAAGTTTACTTACAGAAAATATGCAAAGCTATGAGTCAAAGTATTTATCAATTCTCACAGAAGAGAAGTTAAATATTTCCTCTTCAAACCTCTTTTTGTTAGATGAGTTGGTAGCTTCTTATCCCGATTCAGTTCAAATAGTTTTTGACTATCATAATGCACTTATTGAAAAAAAAATTAGTCAAACATCATTCCTTAAAGTTTATGATATAAAAGAATCTGCCGATAAATTAGTTAAGAGACTTTCGGGAAACACAATAAATGTAGCAACTAATAAAATTAAAATCGCAAAACTTTATTTTCAGAATAGTCAATTCGATCAAGCTTTTAATATTTGTATAGAAGTTGATACTATGTTAACTAAAGAACCGAACCTCGGTAAATCAATTCCTCTCGATGATTATTGTTACATTTACTCCTTATCGAGTCTTTACCTCGGTAAATATGATATGGCTTTCAGTTATTTAGTCTCATTATTTACAATTAATAATAACTATCCCTTGAAAGATTTTTTGTTTCGAAAAATTGATTGGCGTACGAAGTATTAGAATAAAAAAGTCCACAGTACAAATTCAAATACTGTGGACTTAGTACAAAATAATTTTCGAAATGATTAATTTCCGCCTAGGATGAGAGGAAGACCATCTTTACCCGAACCGATTACAACAATTTTCGAATTGCTTGAGTTAGCCAATTTTTCAGTTGCCTCGATACCTTTCCATTTCAACAATTGATCGCTAATTCCTTTAGAAACTATATCTTGAAAATCAGCAATACCTTTTGCTTCAATTCTTTTTCGATCAGCTTCTTGCTGTTCTTTAAGAAGCACAAATTGCATCCGCTGGCTTTCTTGTTCAGCTTTTAATTTTTCCTCGATAGCAACTGTTAATCCGGCAGGTAAAATAATTTGTCGGAGCGGAGCTGATTCGATTGTGATTCCACGTTTTTTAACCAAACTTGATAACTCTGATTCAATATGTTTGCCAAGCGTCTCACGTTCTGAAGTATAAAGAGCTTTTGCCTCATATCTTGAGGTAACCCCACGAACAACCGATCGGAATTGAGGGTTCAATATAATATCGGAATAATTTTCTCCCACCGTTTTATAAATCTCGAATGTGTTTTCAGGATTTAAGTGATAAAGAAGACTTATTTCCAATTGAACGCTCAATCCCTCTTTTGAGGGGACATTCATCATCTCTTTGATTTCTTGAGTTTTAATTGTGAACTTGATAACATTTGCCATCGGATTCACAAAATTGACACCTGCCTTCAAGGTGTTTTCACTGACTAAACCAAAAAAGTCAACAACACCAACTGTACCTGCAGGAATCACTGTAAAGAACTGAGAAACCGAAATTAGAATTGCAACACCAAATCCACCTAGCGCAAAAGTTGCTTCGGATTTATTAAATCGTTTCTTTGCATTAAAAAAAACAAATAGCGCAATACCGGCAGCTATTAATGAAATTAAAAACAACATACTTACCTCTTCTTACAATATTTTATTTATTCTTGGACAAAATTACGAGCAATAAAGTTAATTTCAATAACATTCGGTTTGCCGGTAACCATTATTCTTTTTTAAGTTTTTCTCGAACAATCTCGTAAGTGTCAAGAGCAATCACCAATTCCTCATTAGTAGGAATCCTTAATACCTTAACTTTAGAATTATCGGTGGAAATAAGATTTTCTTTATTTTGATTTCGCTCGTTATTTAATTCTATACCCAAGAATTCCATATTCTTACAAACTTCTTCTCTAACTTCAAAAGAGTTTTCACCAATTCCACCCGTAAACACTAGTGCGTCAATTCCACCCATAGCTGCAGCATATGCTCCAACAAATTTTTTAATTCGATAATTGAACACATCGAATGCATTTTTTGCCCGTTTATTTCCATCTTTTACTGCAGCAATAATTTCCCTCATATCACTACTTTCACCGCTTAAACCGATTAGACCACTATGCTTGTTCAATAGAGTACTTGCTTCCGATAATGACAACCCTTCTTTTCCCATGATATAAAGAATGACTGAAGGATCAACATCACCGCTTCTTGTTCCCATCAATAAACCTTCAAGCGGGGTGAATCCCATTGTTGTATCAATTGAATGACCTCTATCAACTGCAGCCATACTACAGCCATTCCCCAGGTGAGCAGTTACTATTTTTAATTCTGACGGAGGTTTTCCAAGAGCCTCGGCAGCCTTTATTGCAACAAAGCGATGACTCGTTCCGTGAAAGCCATACTTTCTTATTTTATATCTTTTATACAGTTCATGCGGTATTCCATACAAATAAGATTGTGCAGGCATAGTTAGATGAAAAGATGTATCGAACACACCGCATTGTGGTGTATCGGGTAACAATCTTGTAACCGCTTGAATACCTTTAATATTCGGTGGATTATGAAGTGGTGCTAATTCAATATTATCTTGTAATGTTTTTATTACTTCATCGGTTATAAAAACTGAGCCCGAAAAAACTTCACCCCCGTGAACAACTCGATGACCGATTGCATCAATATCATCTTTACTTTCGATAACACCATGATTTTTACTTAGCATAACAGCAAGAACATATTCAATAGCCATTGTGTGATCTAGAATTTCAGCAACAATACGGATTGAATCACCATCGTATCTAGAATGACTTAATACAGCTCCTGCCATTCCGATTCTTTCTACCATTCCTTTTGCAAGAGCTAACTCCTGTGTTGTATCAATAAATTGATACTTTATAGACGAACTTCCGCAGTTCAAAACTAAAACTTTCATAACATTTCCTTTAGAGAATAAATTTCTTTATGTGTAAAACGATAATTTCCTGTCTAAGAAATTATTTTTCCGTTTGAATCATATTTATAAAAACCTTCACCGGTTTTTCTTCCCAGTTTACGTTCCCTTACAAGTTTTCTGATGATTGGACATGCTCTGTATCTTGGTTCACCCAATGTTTTCCACAGTGTTTCCATCCAGGCAAGAACTTCATCAAGCCCCATCATATCTGCCATTTCAAGCGGACCGTATTGGAAATTATAACCAAGCTTCATTGCTGTATCGATATCTTTGGCTGTAGCAACCCCCTCAAGCAGTATGTACATCGCTTCATTAAGAAGAGGGACAATTGCACGTGTTGTTACAAATCCAGGATATTCATAAACTTCAACAGCTGTTTTACCGATTTTCAATGCGAAATCTTTTATGGTTTGTACAGTCAAATTTGAGGTTTCGAGAGCCTTAACAAGTTCAACAAGAGGAACTTTGGGCACCGGGTTTAAAAAATGCATTCCGATAATTTTATCGGCTCGTTTAGTAACTTCCGCGATTTTTGTCAAACTCAAAGTAGAAGTGTTTGAAACAAGAATTGCATCGGGTTTCGCAATTTCATCTACAGCTTTAAAAATTGCTTTTTTTGCCTCTAAATTCTCGTCGATAGCTTCAATAATTACATCACTCTCTTTAATTCCTTCGAGCGTTGTTGCCCATTGAATTCGACTAAGAATAGCTTTTTTTTCTGATTCAGTCATAGCCCAACGTTTTATTTCGCGGTCTATCGATTCTGACAATTCCTCTTTAGCTTTTTCAAGTTGAATAATATCTTTTTCGATTATTAAGACTTCCACCCCGGCAGAAGCAATTGTCTGAGCAATTCCCTGTCCCATTACACCCGCTCCAATAATTGCAACGTGATTAACGGGTTCGCTTTGGTTGTTTATTTTTGAAAGCCTTATATATTCTTCAATATTTAAACGATCTTCATCCATGTTAAATCCATTTTGTTTAGAATAATTTAGTGTGAACAGCCAATAGTTATGCAAATATTGTTCCATATCGAAACTTGCATAAATTGACAAAATAATTAATGTTTTCTCAATATTTGAAATTCTTCAATCAAATATGAAACAATACGTTAGCTTAATATACAGTCATTATCAGTTTAATCCCTTAACAAATCAGTAATATCATCAAGAATTTTGACGGTTGATTTGCTTAACGCTTCCTTGGATTGATGTCCATTTGCTATTAATATACAGTCAGCACCAATTGCCTCGGCAACCTCAAGGTCGTGTAAAGTATCTCCTAAAAATACAACTTCATGTTCATGTAATTGAAGTTTAGACATCAATTCTTTACCAAGACTGACTTTACTCGAAGCATATATATTATCTAAACCATAAACATTATCAAAATAATGAAACAGATCAAACTGCGAAACTATACTCAATAAAGTATCATGTTTATAAGCTGATAGAATCGATTGTCCGATTCCTTTGGTTTTCAAATATCTCAATACTTCTGCAGCACCGTTAAAAATTCCCGCGGATAACTTTCTCGCCTCATACTCATCCATCCATGTTTTACCCAATTCCTCAAAAGAATATTGAGTGAAATCAAACCCCGCAGATGAATAATAATCTTTTACCGGAAATGTAAAAATATTTTTGTATTCGCTTTTGGAAAGTGAAGGAAGTCCTTTACTATTGAGAAGGTTGTTTACTATCGAGACACAAAGCTCAACATCGTTAAACAATGTTCCGTTCCAGTCCCAAATTACATGTTTATATTTTGAAAGAATCATATTCATAAATGTCGTTCTATGTTAGGTAATAATTTATTGTGACTTGCAAAATAAAAAATTTTAACTTAACTTTAATCGGAGTTTTTTATCTGATTACAAAAGTGGAGCGTATATGAGTGAAATAATAAATAATAGTCGTAAGCATATTGACCAAATTAAAGAATTATTACAGGACATAAACCAAGGGAAAGACGTTGAAAAAACGAAGAGCAGTTTAAAGGAATTAATGGGGAGTGTTCCTCATGGAGAAGTCGTTGCCGCCGAACAGGAATTAATTGCTGAAGGTTTTCCCGAAGAAGAAATAATAAAGTATTGTGATCTACATTCGGCTGCGTTGCGGGGATTTATTAATGAAGAAGAAAAAGTCTCAATTCCCGAAGGACATCCTATCGATATTTTTAAAAAAGAAAATCTCTTGATAAACCGCAGAATCGAAAAGTTAAAATTAATTGAAGCCTCATCAAAAGCGCTTGTCAATGGTGATGCCTCAAATAATCTAGTTGAAGTAAAAAATATTCTTACTGAATTAACCGACATCGATAAACATTATTATCGAAAAGAGAATCTTTTATTTCCCTTTTTAGAAAAATACAATATTACAGGTCCACCAAAAGTAATGTGGGCAAAGGATGACGAAGTTAGAGGATTTCTGAAGTCTTCAATTCAATCCATAGCTGATATCGAAAAAATAAGTTCAGCTGAATTATTGCTGCTATTTGAAACAATAATAGGTGCCGCAATCAAGGCAATAGAAGAAATGATATATAAGGAAGAAAAAATTCTATTCCCTATGAGCTTAGATACACTCACCGAAAATGATTGGTATGAAATCTACGAACAAAGTGATGAAAGCGGTTATTGTTTATTTTATCCAGAAGTTAAATGGACATCAATTAAGTTAAAAGATCAAGGAGAAAAAATTAACGAAACCTCAAATCGCATAAAGCTTTCTACAGGTTCATTTACGAGGGAAGAATTAGAATCTTTTTTTAAGACTTTGCCTGTTGATATTACTTTTGTTGATAAAGATGATAAAGTTCGATTTTTTTCTGAGGGACCTGATCGAATATTTGGAAGAAGTAAAGCAATTATTGGTAGACAAGTTCAATTTTGTCATCCGCCGTCAAGTGTTCATATAGTTGAAAGAATCCTAAACGACTTTAAAAGTAACAAAGAGAACTCAGCTAAGTTTTGGATAAATTTTCAAGGGAAGTTTGTTCATATAGCATACTATGCCATGAGAAGCGAAAATAGTGAGTATCTTGGAACACTTGAAGTAACACAAAACATTCTAGAATATAAATCCTTGGAAGGGGAAAGAAGAATACTTCAATATGAATAACAGCATGCCAAACAACAAAACAAAACTTATTACTCCGGATATCAAAGTTGCAGAGCTTTTAAAAGAATATCCTCAGTTGGAGCAAAAATCAATAAACTATTCTCCGCACTTCGAAAAACTTAAAAATCCATTCCTCCGAAAAACTGTTGCGCGGGTAACAACCCTAAGGCAGGCTGCCGTAATAGGAGGAGTTTCAATCTCTGAATTAATCAATGGATTGAGAAAAGAAATTAATCAGGATGAAATTTTAATTAATGAAATGAAAGAAACAACAAATATGGATAAACCGGAGTGGATTGATGAAGAAAAAATCAAAATTGATTATGATGCGACACTAGATTTACAACAAGGTATTCATCCTATTGGAAAAATTACTAAAGATTTAGAGTCATTTGACTCGAGTGAGATATTTTTACTTCACACTCAGTTTATTCCTGCCCCATTAATCGATTTATTTAAAAACAAGGGGTGTGAGGTATTTACAGATGTTTCGGTTAATAATGACATAAAAACCTATATTAAAAAAATTACTAAGGTTTAGAAATTTGACGCACATCGTATAATAAAAGTTTTTTGTATATTGCCATGGTATTGTGTGCATATTAATTAGAAATTCATAATTATTAACAAACAATAGAAGTACTATTATGGAAAACAATAAAATCGTTGTTATTGGTGGAGGAGCAGCAGGTTTCTTCTCAGCAATCACTTGTGCAGAAACATTCCCAAATACCGAAGTGTATTTGGTTGAGAAATCAGCTAATGTTCTTAATAAAGTTCGTATTTCAGGTGGTGGCAGATGTAATGTCACAAATGCACTCGAAGATCCTCAACTCGTTGCATCATATTTCCCACGCGGCGAAAAACAGATGATTGGTCCATTAACTCAATTCGGAACTCAAGATACAATGGATTGGTTTACTCAGCGTGGAGTACCATTAAAAGTCGAAAGCGATAATCGAGTTTTCCCAAAAGCGGATAAATCCAAAAAGATTATCGACGCTCTTGTCAGCGCAGCACAAGATGCAGGCGTTTCAATAACAACGAAAACAGTCGTTGACCGTATTGTCCCTCCTACAGATGAATCCAACAATAAATGGAAAGTTATTTTTGCTGATAATAGAGAAATAGTTTGTGATCGTGTAATTGTTGCAGCAGGAGGCGCACCACAAATTTGGAATTCCCTCTCAAAAATCGGTATTGAAATTGAAAAACCTGTCGCTTCATTATTTACATTCCTGGTTGAGGAAAGAGTTGTTGACGGATTGGCAGGCATTTCATTTAATGATGTTAAAGTACAAGTTGTAGGTCACAAAAGGCTCAAAAATAATGGTGATATTCTATTTACGCATTGGGGACTTAGCGGTCCTGTAATATTAAAACTTTCTTCTGTTGCGGCAAGACAATTCTCTAGAATGGGATATGCGTTTCAGTTACACATTGACTGGTTCCCTGATATTACTGAAGAAAAATTAAGGCGTGAAATTGAACGTTTCAGAAAACTTTACAGAAGGAAATTGATTGATTCAGAACCCTTATTTAACATTCCAAAAAAAATGTGGGCTCGATTAGTTGAAAAAGCTGAAATCCCAGCTCGCTTAAGATGGGCTTATTCTAAAACAGAACACTCCGAAGCTCTAATTAAAACATTGAAAAATACTATAATTGATATCACAGGCAAAAGTCCAAATAAAGACGAATTTGTTACTTGCGGAGGCGTTTCACTTTCTGAAGTCGATTTCAAAACCATGCAAAGTACACGATACCCGGGATTATTTTTTGCGGGTGAAATCCTTGATATTGATGGCTTAACAGGTGGTTTCAACTTCCAAGCTGCATGGACAACCGGTTATATTGCGGGTAAATCAGTCCTTTCTGCTTCACCTTATACAAAAGAAGCCGAATAAGATTTTATACGTTTATCTAAGGGACATATATACAAAAACTTATTTTGTCGAATAACTTAATAGCCTCATCAAGGGGCCGGGATGTAAAAGTTTCGGTCCCTTTTTTATTAACCTACCTTTTAGTTTTTCAATTTTGGAATTGATATTTTTGAATAGAAGTTAATGGATATATTTTCTTAACTTAAGAAACAATATTATGGAGTAAATTCCGATAAATGATCGAAATAAAAAACAATACTACTGAACGAGCTATACTTGTTTCAGTCAGAACAAAAGACCTTTCGAAAGAAACAGTCATAGAACATATTAATGAGCTTGAAGAACTAGCAAATACTGCCGGGGCAGAAACAATAATAAAAATGACTCAAGATCGCTATTCAGTAGATGTCGCATATTATGTAGGAAAAGGGAAAGCTGAAGAGATTAAGCAATTAATAGAGATGAATGATATTCATATTATTATTTGTGATGATGATCTTACCGCTGTACAAGTACGTAATCTCGAAAAGATATGTGATAGAAAAGTAATAGATAGAAGTGGATTAATACTCGATATTTTTGCATCACGTGCAAAAACAAAAGAAGCCAAAACGCAAGTAGAACTTGCTCAACTTCAATATTTGTTACCAAGATTAACTAGAGCTTGGACTCACCTTTCAAAACAGTATGGTGGAATCGGAACGAAGGGTCCCGGAGAGACTCAAATTGAAACCGACAGACGTATGATCCGGACGAGAATCGCAATGCTTAAAGAAAAGCTTGGAAAGATTGAACAACAGCGCGAAACTCAAATTCAAAAACGAAAAGAAACTATTAGAGTTGGTATTGCCGGCTACACAAATGCCGGAAAATCAACTCTTTTCAATCTTCTTACAAACGCGGGAAATCTTGCTGAAGATAAGCTCTTCGCTACTCTCGATTCAACAACTCGTTCCCTTGAAACCTCAAACGGAAAAACAATTTTAATAAGTGATACAGTAGGTTTTATTAGAAAATTACCTCTCCATCTGGTTGCATCTTTTAAAAGTACTTTGAATGAAATTCGTGACGCCGATATAATTCTGCACATGATTGATGCTTCACATCCTTTTTATGAAGATCATTTACGGGTTGTTGATGAAACGCTTACAGAGCTTAAATGTGAAAAGAAAACTATCATTAAAGTTTTTAATAAGATTGATACGATTACCGAGCGCGATAAGTTAAGTTTTCTGCTAAATAAATACCCTGATTCTGTTTTGATTTCGGCGGTTAGAGGTATAAATATTTCGAAGCTTAATGAAAAAATTTTGGAGAAAATCTCTTCGAGTTTTGTCGAAGAAAAAATTAAACTTCGTATTGAAGAAGCAAAGTCTTTGGCGCTAATCCATAGTTTAGCTGAAGTTTCATCAATTAAATACGGGACTAAATTTGTCACAGCTCAAATAAAAACCAATAGCGAAAACCTTCAAAAAATTAGAAAGATTTTAAATGTCAGGTAGCATTCTTAAACTAACCGGAAACAATTTATCGATAGAAGATATTTATAGTTTTATTCTTGACAACCGAAGGGTGCAAATTGATAAAGAAGCCGCAAAAAGGATTAACAAATCAAGGGCACTTGTAGAAAAATGGGTTAACGAAGAAAAAGTTATTTATGGTGTTACTACAGGATTCGGTGAATTCAGCAATGTATCAATCAGCAAAAAAGATATAGAACAACTTCAGGAAAACTTAATTGTAAGTCATGCAGTTGGGTGCGGCGAACCTCTTCCACCGTTTATTGTAAAAATTATGATGCTGCTTCGCGTTAATGCCCTTGCAAAAGGATATTCCGGTATAAGACTTTCAACAATGCAAACATTAGTTGAAATGATAAATCAAAATATTATTCCCGTTATTCCGTCGCAGGGTTCTGTTGGTTCAAGTGGTGATTTGGTACAACTTTCACATCTCGTTTTGGCATTAATTGGAATGGGAAGAGTTTATCATTTTAAAAAATCACTTTTCGACGAAAAAGAGTTAGGAAAAATCTTTGAGGCAAAATCCGTATTTAAGAAAATTGGTTTGATTCCGGTTAGGCTAAAAGCAAAAGAAGGATTAGCCCTAATAAACGGGACACAAATGATGACCTCTTTTGCTGCACATATAACAGCAAGGGCAAAGCGATTAAATAAAGTTGCTGATATTGCCGCTTCACTTAGTCATGAAGCACTTCGCGCAACGGATCGAGCATTTGATGAAAGAGTTCATAACCTACGTGCTTATGAAGGACAATCAAAAACCGCAAAAAATATACTTGCTATGATAAGAGGAAGTGAAATTAGAGATTCACATCGCAATGGTGATCCGCGTGTTCAAGATGCTTATTCGATAAGATGTATTCCACAAATACATGGTGCCTCTCGTGATGCAATTGAGTATGTCAACTCAAGAGTTTCAATTGAAATTAATTCTGCGAACGATAACCCGTTAATTTTTGCCGATACAGAAGAACATCTCGAAGGAGGAAATTTTCATGGGCAGCCGATGGCTCTTGCAATGGATTTCATGGGAATAGCACTTGCTGAACTTGCAAATGTCAGTGAACGAAGAATAGAAAGAATGGTCAATGGCGCATTAAATCAAGGGTTACCCCGCTTTTTAACTTCCAAAGGAGGATTAAACAGCGGAATGATGATTGCTCAATATACAGCAGCAAGTTTAGTTTCCGAGAACAAAGTATTAGCGCATCCGGCGAGTGTTGATTCAATTCCAACTTCAGCAAATCAGGAAGACCATAACTCGATGGGCTCTATTGCAGCACAAAAATGTTATAAGATTTTGAACAATTTGGAAAATGTCCTAGCAATTGAATTAATGACTGCAGCTCAAGGATTGGAATTTCTAAAGCCGTTGAAACCGGGAATCGGAACAGCAAAAGCATACCAAAAAATAAGAGAAGTGGTCAAACCATTGAATGAAGATAGAATTCTTCATTACGATTTAATGAAAATTCTAAAACTTGTAAAAGAGGATTCTTTATTAAACGCGGTTGAACATGTTGTTAAACTCTATTAGTTCTTAATACCCTAGTAAATCTTCTCGTATTAATAATAGTACGGCTGATTGCGGAACTATTAAAAGTTTTTGTCCTTCATATTCTATTTCGAAAGCATTGCTTCGAAGAAATATCGCTAGATCTCCCTCTTTTGCTTGTAATGGGATATACTTAACCGGATCTTTCGTTTCCTTCCATGGTTCATCTTCGGCTTGATTCGCAATGGGATAACCGGGTCCGGATTTTAAGACATATCCACTCTGAACCTTTTCCTTTTCGTGAACTCCCGGAGGAAGAAATAGTCCGCTGGAAGTTTTATCATTAGCTTCAGCGGGTTTAACAAGGATTTTATCCCCCACAACAATCATTTTATGTATATTTTTCAAAGTTTCCTTTTATTCTTATTATGCAATCGATTTTGGAACAGCAATAAATTTTGATTCGAAAATCTTTATCCCTAAAATAGTGAAAACTTTAGTAATTTTCGGATGAAGAAGAATTTAAGGAAGTGCTTCATTGACGCTTATTAAAAAGACATTGTTAATTTCAGCTGTTGCTGCATCGTTGGGAATAGGAATAGCATATCTTGTTCTATCTTTGTTTTATGCTTCATCGAACCAAGTTGAAAGAACCACTATCGGCTTCCCCGTAATCATAACATTAATAATATTATTAGGCGCTTTGTTTGCAACAATAATAGTTCTCTTTCTTCAAGTAAGTGTGTTTTCGAGAATACGACAGCTTGAAACACAAGTACAATATTTAGCCGATAATGATGATTACGACGTTACAATATCGCTTAACGGAAATGATGAGTTGAGTAGTTTTGCAAATAGGATTAACAAAGTCATCACCACCAAACGCATTGCAGATAAAGCTTTACGAGAAAGCGAGTTGTTTTATAAAACCATATTTGAAGCCTCCGCCGATGCATTTATTATAATTAACAAAGATTTTTATCCGGTTAATTTTAACAAAAAATTTGCGATTCAGTTTGGTTATGATAATGAAACATCAAGACATACAGATTTTATTTCGGATTTGTTTTTAGAAAGAAATTCTTCTGCCGCGAACCAAATACGCAAACATGGTTTTGATAAAATTATCGGACCGATGGAGTTAGAGATCAAGAATTATAAGGGAAGTAAAATGCTGGTTGATCTTCTTTCATCTCCGATTAAACTTAACGAAAACAGTTTTATTCTTTTAAGATTTACTGACATCACTGATATTAAACATCTAGAATCAAAAGCAAAAGAACAACAGCTTCTTATCCAGCAAGCTGATAAACTTGCATCGCTTGGGCTACTTGTCTCAGGTGTTGCACATGAAATAAATAACCCGATTTCATTCATATCATTTAATCTTTCCTATATTGAAAAATCATTGAAGGAGATTTTTCCGAATCTTGATTTAATAGCTAACCAGAGTGTCGATTTTAAAATCGGAAATATTAAGTATGATTTATTCAAGCAAGAGATATCAGATTTGCTTAAAGATCTGAATGAAGGAAGCAACAGGATTATAAATATAGTCGGCGACTTAAAAAACTTTGCGAAAATCGAACCGGAGAATGAAAGGATGTCTTTTTCCCTTAAAGAAATTACTGAATCAACTTTACGATTGATTCATCATCAATTGATTAAAAACAATATTCAAGTAAAGAGTAATATTGATGAATCGTTTTTAATTCTCGGGAACAAACAAAAAATCGGACAGGTGTTGATAAATATAATTACAAATGCTATTGATGCTGTTGAAATGAATATAGGAAAAATTGACATTGATTCTTTTAAGGATGATAATGGTGACATAATTTATTCGATTAGTGACAATGGAAATGGAATGGATGAGCAAACGTTGAATAAAGCATTCGATCCATTCTTCACAACTAAAACGAACAGTGGCGGAACCGGTTTAGGCTTATCAGTTTCAAAAAGTATTATGGAGAATATGAGTTTCACTCTTTCAATTGTGTCAGAGCTTAAAAAGGGAACAACTGTAAAACTTCAATTTCCTCAGGAGTTTGTTAAATGAAGAATGCCTCAATTTTATTAATAGATGATGAAATATCTTTTCTTCGTTCCTTAAGAAGATTACTTTGGGATGAGGGTTACACAAATGTGGAAATAGAACCCGATCCCGTTTCCTCTTTATCGATTCTGCGAAAAAAAGATTTTGATTGCATTCTGCTTGATATTTCCATGCCGCAAATGAGCGGACTGGTTTTGCTTGAACAGATAACTCAACATTATCCGGATATACCTGTTATTATGCTTACCGCAAATGATACAGTTGGTTCAGCATTAACGGCAATTAAACTTGGCGCATATGAATATATTGTTAAACCCCCTGAGCTTGACCGACTTTTTTTAACAATAAAAAGGGGGATTGAAAAAAGATTTCTTCAAAAAGAGAGGGATTCATTAAGAAATTTATCTTCTCAAGAAGGAATAGTTTATGATGAGTTCAAGGAGATAATTACTCAATCTCCATCAATGTATAAAGTATTTGATCTTGTTAAAATATTTGCCCCGACCAACGAAACAATTTTAATAACCGGTGAAACCGGTACAGGTAAAGATTTAATCGCAAGGAAAATTCATGACCTTTCCCCAAGAAAGGATAAACCGTTTATTGCCGTGAATGTAGCATCGTTATCTTCATCCTTGTTTGAAAGTGAATTATTCGGTCATGATAAAGGAGCCTTTACAGGAGCATCTTCTGACAAAGTCGGTTTTTTTGAAGCTGCAGATGAAGGGACTCTTTTTCTTGATGAAATTGGTGAATTGCCAAAAGAACTTCAGGGAAAACTTTTACGTGTACTTCAATATAACGAGATTTATAAAATCGGGAATTCAAATCCAATAAAATTAAACACACGAATTTTAACTGCTACAAATCGAAATCTGCTTGAAGCTGCTCACAAAAATGAATTCCGTTTAGACTTATATTACCGTTTAACTCGTGGGTTTTTGTCCCTCCCCTCTCTGCGTAACAGAACCGAAGACATTCCCTTGTTGATTGAAAATTTCATATTACGAGCAAATGAAACTTACGGTAAAAAAGTAAAATCACTTAGCAAACAAGTAACGGCAAAACTTATTAAATATGATTTCCCCGGAAATATTAGAGAGTTAGAAAACATAGTTTTTAATGCGGTTGCAACTTCAAATGAATCAGAAATTTCTGAGATTTTTAATCTTAATGCCTCATCGGTAAAACAAAATAATATTTTAGATGAGGAGATTATAAGTCTTGAAGAAGCAGAAAAACTGCATATACAAAAAGTGGTAAGTTATTGTGAAGGGAACATAACAAAGGCGGCAACTATACTACACGTTAGTGAGCGAACTTTACAACGCAAACTACAACATTTGCGAAACGGCAAATAAATTGCGATTTTACTTTGGGTTGATTCAGCACAAGTTATCATTCTTAGAATTGCAAAACTTATTCTAATTAACGACAAATTTAAATAACCTTGCAAAAAAAACTGTAATTAAATGATTTAGAGCAATATCTTTCGGGCATATTTTTTGCAAACGTCGGGCATCATAACTTTGAGGAACTCATGTCATCCATAGAAGACTTAAAAAATAAAGTACAAGAAGCCTATAATAATTGGGACGAAAAAACTTATAAAAAATCTTTAGCAAAAAACCCTGAACGTCAGGAAGAATTTACAACCATCTCCTTCACTCCGGTGAAACCACTTTATACTCCAAAAGATATTCAAGATGATTACAACGAGACAATCGGTTTTCCGGGAGAATACCCTTACACAAGGGGAGTCCAGCCAACAATGTATCGCGGTAAGTTTTGGACAATGCGCCAATATGCCGGATTTGGTACCGCAAAGGAATCTAATGAAAGATACAGATATCTCTTAGGACAAGGACAGATGGGACTTTCGGTCGCATTCGATCTTCCAACACAAATTGGTTACGATAGCGATGATCCAATGGCTTACGGTGAAGTTGGCAAAGTTGGTGTTGCCATTGATACCTTAGCCGATATGGAAATTTTGTTCAATCAGATTCCACTCGATAAAGTTTCAACCTCAATGACTATTAATGCACCTGCTTCTGTGTTACTTGCCTTATACATAGCCGTTGCAGAAAAAAATGGTGTTTCAAAAGCACAAATAAGTGGAACAATTCAGAATGATATTCTAAAAGAATACATCGCCCGCGGGACTTACATTTTTCCACCCAAACCCTCTATGCGATTAATAACTAACATTTTTGAATATTGTTCGAAAGAGATTCCGAAATGGAATACTATTTCGATTTCCGGTTATCATATTCGTGAAGCCGGTTCAACAGCTGCTCAGGAAGTCGGATTTACTCTCGCAAACGGAATTGCTTATGTTGACGCAGCAATTAAAGCGGGACTTGATATCGATAAATTTGCAGGACGTTTATCATTCTTTTTCAATTCACACAATGATCTTCTTGAAGAAGTTGCAAAGTTTAGGGCAGCAAGACGCCTTTGGGCAAAAATTATGAAGGAAAGATTTGGCGCAAAAGATCCACGTTCATGGATGCTTCGCTTTCACTCACAAACAGCAGGTTCAACATTAACGGCGCAACAGGTTGACAATAATATTGTTCGTGTTACAATTCAAACATTAGCGGCAGTTCTTGGCGGAACTCAATCACTTCATACAAATTCACGCGATGAAGCTCTCGCTCTTCCCACAGAAGAATCGGTTATGATTGCTCTAAGAACTCAACAAATTGTAGCTCACGAAAGCGGAGTTACAAATACCGTTGATCCGCTTGCTGGGGCTTACTATGTTGAATCGATGACTGATTTGATTGAGCATAAAGCCATTGAATATATTGATAAAATTGATGCTATGGGAGGGGTAGTGCCCGCAATTGAAGCCGGTTATATCCAACTTGAAATTCAAAAGGCATCCTATCAATTTGAAAAAGAAGTTGAAGCAAAGAAACAAATAATAGTCGGAGTGAATAAGTTCAAAATGAAAGAAGAAGAACATAAAAACCTTCTTCGTATTGATATGAAAGTTCAAGAAGAGCAAATAAAATTCTTAAATCAAGTACGATCTCAAAGAAGTAATGATGAAGTAAATATAAAACTCGCTCTATTAAAAGAAGCCGCTCAAGGAGAACAGAATCTTATGCCCCCTATTATTGATGCGGTTAAAGCATATGCCGGTGTTGGAGAAATTTGCAACACTCTTCGATCGGTTTTCGGCGAGTATAAAGAAACCGTCGTTATATAATTTTTATTGACAAATATTGAAAAGTAAATCTTAATTAAGGAATGAAATGATACCAACTCACATAGAACATATTGGAATAGCGGTGAATAATCTTGAAGAATCTATCAACTATTACGAAAATACTTTTGGCATGAAATGTTACAAGATTGAAGAAGTTACAGATCAAAAAGTTAAAACCGCATTTTTTCAAGTAGGACAAACAAAAATAGAATTGCTGGAATCAACTTCTCCCGAGGGACCGATTGCAAAGTTCATCGAGAAAAAAGGGGAAGGAATACATCACTTAGCATTTGCTGTTAACGGTTTAGCAACTGTTTTACCCGAAGTTGAAGCTAAAGGCGTACAATTAATAGATAAACAACCACGTAAAGGTGCCGAAGGATTGAATATTGCATTTCTCCATCCAAAATTTACACATGGAGTATTAACAGAGCTTTGTGAAAAGCCGCAAGAATAGTTTATAATTTTCAGTTGAATATTTTACTTAAGGAAATAACAAAATGATGAACGATAGAATCAAAGAATTAATGGATCTTCGCAAGCAAGCCCGAATGGGTGGCGGGGAGAAAAGAATTGAAGCTCAACACAAAAAAGGAAAACTTACCGCACGAGAAAGAATTGATCTTCTTCTTGATGAGGGGAGTTTTGAAGAATTTGACATGTTCGTTTCACACCGATGCATTGACTTCGGTTTGGAATCTCAAGCATATCTTTCCGATGGAGTTGTAACAGGTTACGGTACTATTGACGGACGATTAGTTTATGTTTTTTCACAAGATTTTACTGTTTTCGGTGGCTCTCTCTCCGAGATGTATGCACAAAAAATTTGTAAAGTTATGGATAAGGCTTTGAAAGTAGGCGCTCCGGTTATTGGCATAAATGATAGCGGTGGCGCACGTATTCAAGAAGGTGTGAAAAGTTTAGGCGGATATGCCGATATTTTTCAAAGAAACATTATCGCCTCAGGAGTTATTCCACAAATTTCAGCAGTATTTGGTCCTTGCGCAGGAGGAGCAGTCTATTCCCCTGCATTAACTGACTTTACTATAATGACTAAAGATACAAGTTATATGTTTGTAACCGGACCCAAAGTTGTAAAAACTGTAACCGGTGAAACAGTAACTGATGAAGAACTTGGCGGTGCTTATGTGCATGGAACAAAATCCGGAGTTACTCATTTTGTTGCAGATGATGAACATGAAGGAATTCTGCTTATCAGAAAATTACTTAGTTATCTTCCACAAAATAATTTAGAGGATCCGCCAATTCAACCTTGCGATGATCCTATAAACAGATTAGAAGATCAATTAAATCAAATTATTCCTGAAAACGCAAACAAGCCATATGATGTAAAAGATGTAATTCATGCGGTTGTAGATTATCATGAGTTTTTTGAAGTACAAAGAAATTTTGCCCCTAATATAGTAACTGGATATGCACGCTTTAATGGTCAGCCCGTCGGTATTGTTGCAAATCAACCAAATTACCTTGCGGGGGTTTTAGACATTAACTCATCGAGAAAAGCTGCAAGATTCGTAAGATTCTGCGATGCATTCAATATCCCGATTGTAACTTTTGTTGATGTTCCCGGATTTTTACCAGGTACGACTCAAGAATATGGTGGAATAATTATCCACGGAGCAAAACTTCTTTTTGCTTACGGCGAAGCTACTGTTCCTAAAATAACCATCATTTTACGAAAAGCATATGGTGGTGCATATGATGTTATGGGTTCAAAGCATTTACGGGGTGATATAAACTATGCTTGGCCAAGTGCAGAGATTGCTGTTATGGGGCCTAAAGGAGCGATTGAAATTCTTCATAATAAAGAATTAAGTACAATAACTGATCCTCAAGAACGTGTAAAATTCTTAGCTGAAAAAGAAGAAGAGTACCGTAACAAATTCGCATCTCCTTACGTTGCTGCAAAATATGGTTATATCGATGACGTAATTGAACCACGTAATACACGTTTCAGAGTTATAAGAGCATTACAATCTTTGGCAACTAAAAAAGATACTCTTCCACCTAAAAAACATGCTAACATTCCATTATAAAGGAGGAAGAAAATGTATTCGCAAATTGTTGATAGCGTAGCAGTTTTTGATTCTGCAGCGGCAATGGAAACGATTCATGAAAATGCACATCTGTTTCAAAAAATTGATCCTTGGGGAATTGGATTAACTTTTATCGGAATGTTGGTGGTATTTTCTTCTTTGCTTCTTCTTTTTATTGCCTTTAAAAACTTAGTGAAAGTTCTCAATTATCTCCGTCGAAAGAAACAAAGTAAAAAAGGAGAAATATTATCTGCTGATTTGAAGGAGGATGTTCACACCGGTGAGGTTAATGCAGCAATTGCAATGGCTCTATACCTTTACTCCCAAGAACAGCACGATCAGGAAAGTTTAGTATTAACGATTAATAAAGTGGCGCGAACTTATTCACCATGGAGTTCGAAAATTTATAGTTTACGTCAACATCCAAGATCATAAGGAATTGCAAAAATGAAAAAATTTAAATTTACTATACAAGGTAATGAGTACGACGTCGAAATTATGAATGTCGAAGATAATCTTGCAGAAATAGAAGTAAATGGAACTACATACAAAGTTGAAGTCGAAAAGAAACTTCAACAAACGAAAACACCAAAGTTAGTCAGATCAGTAGTTTCTCCTTCAACTGAGTCACACGCTTCAACTGCAAAAACCAGCAGCCCATCCTCTTTAAAGGGAGCCGGGCATGTTAAGTCACCACTCCCCGGAACAATACTAAACGTCTTTGTTAAAGAAGGTGATACTGTGAAAATTGGTGATCGACTTCTTATTCTCGAAGCGATGAAAATGGAAAATAATATCAATGCCGATAAAGAAGGGATAATAAAGTCAGTAAAAATTAGAGTGGGCGACTCTGTGCTTGAAGGTGATACTCTCATCGAGATCGGAGTTTAAGTATGGAGAAGTTTTTTGAATTCATTTCTCATGGATTTACGCAATTCATGAGTTACACTTCCTTTGCAAGCATTACAGGTGGACACGTTGTTATGATTGTAGTTGCCCTAATTTTTATTTACTTGGCAATTGCAAAAGATTACGAGCCTCTTCTACTTATTCCAATTGGCTTTGGAATGCTGATTGGTAATATTCCGTTTAATCTTGGGGCAGGGCTCCAAGTCGGAATTTATGAAGAAGGGAGTGTTCTTAATTATCTCTATTTTGGAGTTACAAAGGGAATCTATCCTCCCCTAATATTCTTAGGTATTGGTGCGATGACAGATTTCTCTACTCTTCTTTCCAACCCGAAATTAATTTTACTTGGTGCTGCCGCACAGCTTGGTATTTTTGGTGCATATACGATTTCATTAGCTTTAGGTTATATCCCCGAACAAGCTGCGGCAATCGCAATTATTGGTGGCGCAGACGGACCAACGGCAATTTTTCTTTCGTCAAAGCTGGCTCCCGAACTTGTCGGAGCGATTGCAGTTTCGGCATATTCATATATGGCTCTTGTCCCCGTAATTCAACCACCGATTATGAGATTGCTGACAAACGATAAAGAACGAAGAATTAGAATGAAACCGCCAAGAACGGTTTCTAAAACTGAAAAAGTTATGTTCCCGATTATCGGATTATTACTCACATGTTTTATTACTCCGAGTGCTCTTCCACTTTTAGGGATGTTATTCTTCGGGAATTTATTAAAAGAGAGTGGTGTAACTAAACGACTTGCCGATACTGCAAAAGGAGCATTAATTGATATTGTAACTATTCTTATCGGATTAACTGTCGGAGCTTCTACTCAAGCTACTACCTTTTTGACACCTGCTTCAATTGGAATTTTTGTACTTGGTGCTGTCTCATTTGTTATCGCAACAACAGGTGGAGTTTTATTTGCCAAGTTCATGAATCTCTTTTTAAGTGATGAAAATAAAATAAATCCGTTGATAGGAAACTCCGGTGTTTCTGCCGTCCCTGATAGTGCACGAGTGTCACAAATGATTGGTTTGCAATATGATAAAACAAACCATCTGTTAATGCACGCGATGGCTCCAAATGTTGCCGGTGTTATCGGTAGCGCTGTTGCAGCCGGTATTATGTTAAGTTTCTTTATGGGATAGAGTCCGAAAACAAAATATTTTTGAAAGATTATTTAGAGTAATGTTTAGAGTAATTCTAGCATTACTCTTTTTTTTAAGGAGCAAATTTATGCCAAGTAAATCTATAGGTATAAAGGAAGTAAAAACAGAGATTCGTAGTTTAGAGAATTCTTCAAAGGCAAAATTTTTACAACAGTTTTTCAAAACAGGAAAAGGTGAATATGCGGAAGGAGACATTTTTCTTGGAATTACTGTCCCCGTTTCGAGAAGCCTCGCAAAAAAATTTAGCGATCTTTTAATAGATGATTCTTTTTCATTATTAAAATCCAAACTTCATGAAGAAAGATTAATTGCATTATTTATCATAACTCATCATTTCGAAAGATCACCAATTGAGAAGCAGAAAGATATTATAGATAAATATTTGGCTCATACAAAATACATCAACAATTGGGATCTTGTAGATTCGAGTGCGTATAAAATCTTGGGTAAATATCTTCTTGATAAACCGAAAGATGTTCTTTTTAAGTTGGCAAAATCCCCGATGCTTTGGGAAAGAAGAATTGCGATGGTATCAACTTATGCATTTATTAAACAGAAAGAATCGACTTTAACATTTCAACTTGCTCTGTTACTAATGAATGATAAAGAAGATTTAATGCATAAAGCAGTTGGCTGGATGTTACGTGAAGCGGGAAAACATGACCCAATCGGACTGGAGATTTTTCTTTCGGAAAATTACAAAAAAATGCCGCGGACTATGTTGAGGTATTCAATCGAAAAATTTTCGGAGAAAAAAAGGAAAGCATTTTTAACCGGTAATATTTGAACCGATTAAAAAAAACATTTCACACGAAATTTTTACTGAATACTTTTTGTTACTTCAATTCCAAGTTGTTCCATTCGGTAACGAAGCTTAGAACGCGAAAGCCCCAATACCTTAGCAGCTTTAACCTGATTTCCGTTTGTAATTTTTAAAGTTTTCTGTATTAATGTTTTAAGTACTACTTCAATTAGAATTCCTTTCGGAGGAATTTTCAACACAAACTTTTCATCATCATCTTTTGAAATGATGTTATTCTGTGTTTTCATGAAGTGAAGATGTTTCTCTTTTAATTCATCATCTTCAAGAAGTATAATTGCTCTTTCGAGCACGTTTCGTAATTCACGAACGTTACCCTTCCATTGATAAGATTTTAATAATTCGAGTGCACCTTCATCAATTCCTTTAATTTGCTTTCCGAATTTTTGTGCAAATTCTTTTAAGAATGAATATGCGAGCAGCGGAATATCATCTTTCCTTTCACGCAAAGGAGGAACGACAATATTTGCTACATTCAAACGATAATATAAATCTTCTCTAAATCTTCCGTTTCTTACTTCTTCTTCAAGACTTCTATTAGTCGCCGCTAAAATTCTTACATCAATAGCTATTTCCTTTTCACCTCCGAGCCGGAAGAATTTTTTTTCCTGTAAAACACGAAGAAGTTTGGCTTGTAAGTCAAGTGATAACTCACCAATCTCATCAAGTAATATTGTTCCTTTAGAAGCTAATTCAAATTTACCCAATTTAGTTTTTTGAAGTGCCCCTGTAAAAGCTCCTCTTTCATGTCCAAAGAATTCACTCTCTGCAAGTTCTTTCGGAATTGCAGAACAATTTATCTGTATAAATGGAGCATCTTTGCGAGGGCTGTTTTGATGAATGAATTTTGCTATCATTTCTTTTCCGGTACCGCTTTCTCCTTCGATAAGAATAGTAGTATCGGAACTTTTGGCAAGTTTTTCGACAGATGATAATAGACGGTGCATTTTGTTACCGTTGCCGAAAAACTCTCTTGTTAATACATCTTCTTTTAATCTCAGTTGAAGTCTGTCAACTTCATTTTTCAGATAAACTACATTAAGTGCTTTATCAATAGCAATTTGTAATTGATCAAGGTCTATCGGTTTTAAAAGAAAATCGAATGCACCCGATTTCATTGCGTTCACAGCAATTTTCACATCTGAATAGCCGGTGATCATTATAACGGGAATATTAAAATGTCGCTTTTGAAAATCTTTTAATAAATCAAGACCGTTATGTGTAGTAAGATAAATGTCGAGTAAAATAATATCCGGTTCAAATTCAATAATACGTTCAGAGGCTTCCTCACCGTTCAAACAAAAATCTGCGTCGTAACCAAGCTTTATTAATACTCGCTTAAGTGATATGCAAACTAATTCATCGTCGTCAATAATTAATATTTTTCTGTTCATAATTTTATTATCCATTAAATAACAAATTTAATAATGAAGCGTGAACCTTTACCGAATTCACTTTCAAATTCAAGTTTTGAATTATATTCATCGAGTAGCATTTTGCAAACACTCAATCCGAGCCCTATTCCTGTTTCTTTGTTTGTATAGAAATCGTTAAATATTTTTTCTCTGTTACAATCTTCAATGCCCATCCCGTTATCTTCAATTTCCCAGAACACAAATTTCTCATCGCTAACGGTTTCTTCATAAGATCGAATTGAAATCTTCCCATCTTTATTAGAAGCTTCAATGGCGTTAGTTATCAAATTTAGAAACACCTGCAACATTTTTAATTTTTGAAATTTAACCTTGGGGAGATTGCTTTGAAGATTTGTTACTATTTCGATATTCAACTTCCGACAATTTGCCAACATTATTCCCGTTGCTTTTTCTGTTATTTGATTAACAGAAACATATTCTTCAATTGAATTGTTCTTTTTTGAGAAATCTAGGAGGTTTTCAATTAATTGATTAATTCTTTCGGAGGATTCAAGACAGGCGTTGACACATTCAATTATTTCCGGATTTAGTTCGTCCTTATTTATTTTTATGTAGTCAAGATTAAGATTAATGACAGAAAGAGGATTACGAATTTCATGTATTAGCCCGGCGGAGAGCCGTCCTAAAATGTGAAGTTTATTTTCCTGTATTTTTTCTTCGATAATCATACTGAAATAAAACCCCCGAATTTTTTATTTCAATATAACCTTTTTTGCAAGAAAAATTACAAGCTCAAATAAAATTTTTTAGAGCTGTATTTACTCAATTTCTTTTAGAATGGCTCCGGCAACATGGTTAATAACTTCATCTGAGTCATAAAACTTATTAGAGATACGCTCTCTAATAAGAGTTTCATTTTTTATTTCGATTTTTTCCGTTTGCATTTGTTTAGCCATTTCAGAAATCTCTACTTTATCTTTTTGTACGGAGTTTTCACCGTTTTTTGCTTTGGGATTTGTGACTTCTTTTGGTACAAAAAAATTCGATCCCACACCTTTAATTTCCATTATATCACCTCTGATATTACACTATTTTCCGGAACTTTAATTTTACAAGCTCTTTCTTACATTAGCCTGATACATTTGTAACTACACTATCGTATTTTTTTTGAATTAGTTTAGCTGCTCGCTAAAGATTTTTCAATCTAGTAAAACTACCTGCTATAAACCGATAATTTTTTCTTGTTCAATGAAGAAGCTAATTCACGTTTTATTCTTTTATCTTCTTCGGAAAATGTTTTGACTGTCTCACTATATAGTTTTTCGATAATTTTAGCTTTTGAAAGGGCTTCCGGTTCAAATTCTATTAATTTATCCACTCCATAGTTTTCGAGCAATTCAGATTTAATTTGATGAACATGTTCCATTTGATTAATAATCTTTGGGAATTGATCATCAAAATTATCAAAAGTAAGACCATCAAAGGAATTCATAACACCGTCGAGCATCACCATTAATTCACTATTTTTTAATTCAATCTCTTCCATTATCTATAGAATCCATTTCCCATTATAAATGTTGATTGGCTTGACAAGATTGCATTCATGCGCGACATTGACTTCATATTTCGTAACCTGAGATCAGAAGTGTTTTTTTCTATTTTTTCTTCAGTCTTTTTGATTCTATCATCAAGATAACTAATTGATCTGTCAAAACTATTTTTCGTTTTATGTAAATAGCCCTCAGCATTAATGTATAATTCAACTCTGGAATAAATCTTTTTAGCGACACCATTTTCCGAATTGAAAACTGCTTCAACTTGCTCTGGATACTCTTTTATTGCTTTTTCAAGTTTAGAGGCATCCGTCAATGTTAATCCATCGGTAACACTGAAAGTAATTCCGAGTTTAGATAAAGAATTAAGTTCATTTGGATTTAAGCCCGGAATAGCTCCCACTGAAGCTGAAGTAAAAAGATTTAATAATGTGTCGGCGGCTGTATCTCCGACAAGAATACCTCGTCCTTCGTCTTTTGTAGACTTCGTCTTTTCTCTTAAAAAAAGATAAATTTCATTTAATTTCTTTATGTAATCTTGTATCTTTTCGGTGACTGCGGCCGAATCACTTGCAACACTTAGGTTAACTGTTGTATCGGTTTCTTTCATAAGTGATTTTAAATTAACAGTTGAACCCTGTACTAAATCTGAAATCGAATTAGAATTTCTTTCTACGCTGATTCCATTAAATTCAATTTTAGCGTTTAATAAATCAGTTGTATAGATAAACCCGGGAGTATCAGTTCCGGCTGTATCCTGAACAAATGCATTCCGCGAACTTCCAAGATTAAGACCGAGACTTGATAAAGCTTCTCCTCCGTTCACATCAGCTATTGATAATATTTTATATCCTTCTCCAGATTTTTTTGTAGCCAAAGACAATTGAGAAAGTGAGTCATTAGGAGTAAAAATAGAAGCATTTAATAACCCGGAACCACCGATAACTTTATCGGAAGAAATATTTAATTCTGATAAAATCCCACTAGAGTCTCCATCGATTGTTAAATATTTTGAAGAATCGGTAACCGTAATTTTTAGTTGAAAATTTGATCCGTCAACTACCTTCTCCGCAGAAACTCCACTTACCAAATTTATTTGAGTAGCAATACTATCCAATACATCGCTATAATCTCCTGCGGCGTAAGTTATTTGAGTCACTTTATCATTCAATTTTAGATTAAAAGTTCCTGCACTCGCCGTGCTGCCTGTGACAGAATTGGATGTTACTATAGCTTTGTCCGAATTAATAGCACTTTGAATTTTTTCAATTACTTTTTTATTAGAAATCTTACCGTCTGTAAAATCAGAAGCTTCAAAAACAACATCAATATTACTCGTCATTACCCCGCCAACACCATCACCTGAAGTTATTACCATACTATGGGTTCCTGGAGCAATAATTGTTGTCGAATCGGCGGTTGAAGTTTGATCTAACGAAATTACAGTATCACTTTTAGCAAGTTGATTAATTCTAAGAGAATGTGAGCCTAATTGTGCTGCACTGGTGGATGTTATATCAGCAAATGTTGTATTTGAAGAGGTTGCTTTCTTAACTAAAAACGCTGAAGAGGTCCCTGTTTGTTGTAAACTATATGAAATCCCCTTTAGAGCACCCAATTTGTCAGCAATTGTAGTATAAGCAGTTTGAAGTTTAGTCCATTTTTCCTTTTTCTTGGTAAGAGGGTCAACTTTCTTTTTGGTTTCACTCGTTTGCCAATCATTAACGAAATTGTTGATTCCGTCTATTGATAACATATTATAAGCCATTGAGTCCTACCTATTCTTTAGAGCTGTTTCCCAGGTTTCTTTCAATTCAGTTAATGTTTTTAAAACTACATCATAGTTTTTTTGTCTCATTTGTTCCTGGCAATAACGATATATTCTATAAAAGCCGATACAAATTTCTTTAGCTGCCGGATTATCGAAGTCAAGCGCATCAATTAAAACTTGCAGCGCTTCATTCGTTTTAACCATATTTTTCTTTTGAACATTTAGTATGGCGAATGAAAAAACCTTCATTATCAACTGCTCCGGCGAAGCTGAAAGTATCTCATTAACTAGATATTGATTTGCTCTTTGACTATTTATCTTAGAATTCATTGCATACATTTTTTTACCTCATTTTAGAAAAGAAAGCCCTCCCGAAAAGGGGAGGGCTAAAGCAGTTTCAATTAACGGAAAAGTTGTAACAATTGTTGAGGAGCTGCGTTCATTTGTCCCATCATTGAGGTTGCCAACTGGGTACCGATCTGACCTTTTGACGCTTCCATCTGTTCACCGAGAGCATCCGCATCAAATATTGATGAAATTGCTGCATCATTATTTGCAATAGCTGCAGTAATAAATTCTTCCCTTGAATCAAGAACTTGACTCTGGTTACCAATATAGGTAATCGCTGTTCTAATATTGCTCTGGAAAGTAGAAATTGCCTGGGTTAATGAACCAGAATCGCCAGCTCTTAATGCTGTGAGGGCAGTAGCGTTATCACCAATTTTTAAACCGATATTAATTGTAACATCCGAAGCACCGGCAGCAAAAGTATTTGAGGCACTTGCTAACAGGTCAGTACTATTAATTTCGGTGTTTGTAAGAATTGTGTTGATTTCATCTGCAAGTGTTTTAACATCATTCTGAAGACTTGTGGAGTCCTTTAACGGATCTGTTGCATCTTCTTGTTTTGATTGAATTTGATTCAATTTGTCATAAACTTGTTGAAGAGCAGTTTCAGCTGTATTCAAGAAGTTTTTTGCAGAACTGATGTTAGAAATCTGAGATTTCATCTTTCGTGAAGCAGCTTCAAGTTGTTTACCAACGTTCCAACCTGATGTGTCGTCTGAAGCAGAATTGACTTTTTTAGCAGTTGCTAATTTCAATTGAGCTTTTTGAGTAGAACCTTGTGTTTTTGCTAAAGCATTATAGACTGCTTGAGCGCCAGCGTTTGAGTTAATTGAGAAAGCCATGAGATACCTCCATGTAAGTTTTGTTTGTTTAACCAAGCATCCTTGCTTGGCTTGTTTGTTTTCGAGAACTTTTTGTTCTCAATAGCATTATCGGAAAGTCAAAAAAAAAGTTTAGCGTTTTTTGAAAAAAAAAATTAAAAAAAGTTTTAAAATGTTTTTTCGGCTGGTCAAACTGGGTTTTTGTGGTTATAATACCGATGTTCTATTTGGGCTAAAGCCCGATAACTTTTCAGATTGTAGTCTCCGTCCTAAGGGACGGAGTTAATGTTAAAACATAAAAGCCATGCTGAGTAAATTTACAAATAAGCAATACACAAACAGCCATTGAAGCTTTATTAACAACGCCATTTATGACGTAGACTGTCTATATGAGAACTGCGGTGGACTTTAGCCCAAATGATTAGCTATAGATAATTCTGAAGTTTCTCTTTTAATATCCCTACCCTAGACTTAACTTCCGGAATATGGTCAAACCTTTCTTCAACTTCTGTTATCAATCCTTTTATCTTCGGTAGTTCACCATCAGAGATGTATAACGAAATTAAATAAAAGTATATTGATGCATCATCCGGCTTTATTGTTTTAAGTTCTTCGAATAGAGTTTTTGCGTCGGTTGAATTACTTATCGCAGTGTAATGGCGGGCAAGAATCATCTTAAGTTCAATCGAGACGGGATATTTTTTAGATAAACCTTTTAGTAAGATCTCTTTTGAACTATTTATTTTATAATCATTCAGAAAAAGTAAGCTAATTTCAAAAACATTTGTATCGGTAGTCTCAACAAACCTGCTTATTTCCAAATCATTCAACACTTTATCATTTACAATTTGAGAAAGTGTGTCAGCCGCATCCTTATCAGTGATCGAATCTATTAGCTTGCGGCTATATGTAATAATAAGATTATTATCATTCATATTTTTAGCTAAAGCAACAGCATGACTATATATTTCCGTATCATTTAATATTATATGGATTTCACTTACTGACTTATTTAATCTACTTTTTGAATTTAGCCGAATTGTTTTTTCAAGAAATTGCTTTGAGGTTGTTGAATCTCCCTTTCTTAAATATATCTTTGATGCCGCAAAGTTAGCAAATACATCATCCTTATTTTCTTTTAATGCCGAATTGATATTTCTTGCTGCGGCTTCAACATCATGATTTTTCAATTCATAAATTGCAATTGACGAATAACTGTTTGCCCGGTAATTCTTGTGTAGATTATTATCTGATAAAGCTATCTTGAAATATTGTATAGACTCAGTTTCATTTTCTAATATTTGATATGTCAGTCCAAGTTGAAAAGCATAATAAGAAGAATTATTGGTCGAATATTCATGAAGCAGTAATTCCAGATTTCGTCGTGCTTTATCTTTTTTTTCATTGGGGGAAATGTTATAACCGGAATGAATTATTTCAATCTTGGTATCGATTATTTTATAATTATTCGCAAGAAGTGATGGAAGTATCTGCTCGTGAACTTTTCCTGTAAACTCAATTCTGACTGAATTTGAAAATAATCTTACATATAACATTGAATTATCTCTTCCAAATTCAGAATCAAGACTTGTTACTACACAATTATATCCGGCTCTCTCTGGTTTTTGCTTAAGGCGATTAATTTCTTTAATGGATTTTGAGGTTAATTTTTCATCAGCATCAAGGTAAAGAATCAAATCACCGGATGATTTACTTAATGCAAAATTTCTGGCTGCTGAGAAATCTTTTATCCATTCGAAATAGAATAATTTTGCTCCGATATTTTCTGCGATTTTAACTGTGTCATCCGTAGAACCGGTATCAACAATTACTATTTCATCAGCAATTTCTTTAACAGACTCAAGACATTCCGCCAGACGGTGAGCTTCATTCTTAACGATCATTGAAAGAGTAAGTGTCCCCATCAGCCTTCAACTAAAGATGAATGTTCGGTGCTATATCCAAGTAACTTGTTAACATTCGCGAGTGATTCAACTGCAAAATTGTTTTGAGAATCATTTTTAATTCCCCGCTCAAACATATTCTTTGCTTCTTCTAATTGATCTTCGATAAAAAAGATTTCTCCTAGTCCTGTGCAAGCTTGAGATGATGTCGGATTTATATAAAGAGCATTCTCGAAACTCTTTCTCGCTTCGTGACTGTTTCCCATGCTTAAATAGGAAAAACCTTTAAGATTATGAAGTGCGGCAAAGTCTTCTATCGAAGTACCGTTATCAAGTGATTTAGAAAATTCATTTTCGTGTTGTTCAATTAAATTAATTACTGATGCAAATTCTGAGACTTTGAAAAAGTTATAAGCTTGCACAAATAGTGATTCAAATGAGTCGACATCCATCAATGAATTGTGATGCA
>JAGUXE010000084.1 GCA_020061995.1 Ignavibacteriales bacterium
CAAAAGATTTAACAAATAATTATGATTCTGCCACAATAGATATTAAGAACTATTCGCATACTATTTTAATAGGTGTAGAATTATAAAAGCGTGTATAACAAGTGGTTGCTAATGAACTCAAACTTGTAGTTGAGGAGTAAGCATAAGACCAATCCCGAAAGCTTTCGGGATGTTTTTTTAAGTTTTGAGGCGTTGTTCTTTTGGGGGGTGGTCAGTTTTAATGTAAAAACCATTATCCAGCGGATATTGGTTAAACAAATATTTAAAAAATAGTAAGAGGAGAATTCATGACTACAACTGCAATAATTGTAGAAATGCTTATTATTGGTTTTTTCGCTTTCATTTGGTTGCTCTTATTAATTATCCGAATTGCAATTCTAGATACTTCGGACTTCAACTATTTATTTTACAAGTTTGATGGATGGGCTACGCCTTTAACGCTTTTTGCAATTGCCTTTTTTTATCAACTTGGTTTATTGGTAAATTGGATGAGTGGGCTATTAGTAAAAATTATATACGAGAAAAAACTCCGTAATTCAATTTTCGAAAAAGATAATTTACAATATCGCCCAGTTAAAATTGTAGTTGACCAGCTGGGCTCTTCAGAAATTCATAGAGTTCTTCGAGATGATGTAAGCATTGTTCGCTTATCCCGTGCTGGTGTCGTTAATTTTTTATTTATCGCAATATTACTTTTCAGTTTTAACCAAATAATAATTGGTTTAATAGTAATTTTGTTTTCTATACTATGTTTTTTCCAATGGCATACAAGATATGTGAGATATTACCTGAGAATTTTAGAAGCATACAAAACAATTTTAGCGGCTTCTACTAAAAAATAAGTGTATAAATTGTTGATTACATTATTTGTAAACCATTGCCTCTTGGTGACCTAATAAGTTAAAAGACAAACGAATTATTTAAGCTTTTAAGAGAGGTGATGGCTGACAAAAATAGACTAAAGTTGTTAGACAGAAGCAATTATCAATCCATTTAAGAGAATTAATTTTATGAAAAAAGTACCTTGTCATTATTGTGGAGTTGATATTTTAGAGGAAACTGCACGAAGAACTAATGGTTATTGTATGCCTCATGCTTACAATACATCCTTTTCCGAAATAGTTCAAGGTGAAATTGAAATCGTTTCCAGAGTAACCCAGCAATCAGTTGAAAAAAAATTGCCACATGACTATATTAAGGCTTTCGCAGTCATGAAGTCATTGATGTTAGCGGGAGACGAGTTGATTCAATTCAAAGTTAATCCCATTCCTGAACAAAATAAATTTGCAAAACTGGGTTATGCAATATTTCGAGATCAAAAGTTAATAACAGGAATTGTTGTCAGATGGGAAGCCAATCCTTTATATGATATGGATTCTTCAACCGAAGTATCTCTGGAGAAAATTAGCAATGCCTTCGGTGATAAATGGGAAGATATCAAAAACGAAATTAAAGAAGGGGATAAATTCCTATTCTGTGAAACAAGTCCGTCTACATGGGCTTGCTTTGCTGGAAGAGCATTTTACGCTGTAAAGCGTGGAGAAGAATTTATCTACACTAAAGTTGTAATGTTGAACTAAATCTAGACAACTTAAAATAGTTTTATTCATTTATTTTTTTTTTAAGTCCCTATGCTAAACCTAAACAGCGGTTGATAGTGATGATTTTTTTCAAAGATAGTGAAATGGGAGTAAATGAAAAATATTGTCCGTGTGATAGCCAGCACTTGACAGTGACTGGAAGAATGTTCTAATTTACATCCACAAGAATTAAAGTGTTTTTACTTTAATATTTTTTGCATTCTTTATTGAAGGGGTTCTACTTGTTTTACTTCTTCAGTGCTTACACCGGAAACGGATTTACATATCGGGGTACGATAACCACATTTAACGGGTGTGAAATGATAGTGTGGTCTGATTCGTTTGCTGCTCTATCAATAGTCAAAGAAATAATTTCAGCTATAAAGCAAATTGGGGGAAAGAGTGAACTCACTTACCAATTCTAATTTTATACTAATAGTACTGTTGTCAATCCTATTAACTAATTCATTTATCTTAGCACAAAATGCAAAAACTCCTTATCCGATAATTCTTGTTCATGGGCTAAATTCAAATGCTGATACGTGGGAGGAAACTGTGGATGCATTTGGTGGTTCCGCCAAAATTCTTGATGTTTGCCTAAATAATGATGATGGCAATCATTCTACATCCCTAATTGATAACGATGTAGCTATTGTTGGATGGCGGGATAATGATACTCTAACACCCTCTCCAAATAGACTGTATACGATTAATTTTGATAATGAACAAATGACTGGGCACGAATCCCACAATTTTAGTAATCAATCTGCCATTTATAAACAAGGGTTAGCGATAAAATACATCATAAGTTTAGTAAGAGGTTTAGAAAACTCAGAAAAAGTAATTTTAGTAGGTCATTCTATGGGGGGATTGGCTATAAGAGAATACCTTCAAAGAGTGGAAAATGGGAGTAGAAAATGGTGGATTGATCCTAGTGATGATGAATATGGGCATAAGGTTGCAAAAGTTGTAACAATTGGGACACCGCACCTTGGTTCGAATGTTGCAAACATCGAAATTCCTTTTCCATTTTGGGTACCCAATCTACGAAGTGAAGCTGTCAGAGATTTGAGATATAATTATGATTTATTTGGAAGTTCACCTCCAAGCAGTGAAGATAATGGTGTTTATCTTTACGGAGGATATGAAAATAATGGTGGTTTGTCATCATACTATAATCAAGACATTAATTGTAATGGTTCTAATGATGATCAAATTATTGGAATAAATTCTCCAAACATCCCGGGCAATTACAATATTCTTCAACCTCTCCCACAAAATCTTGATTATACATGGATTGTTTCAAAAAATGGTTCAGGTGGAGATGGGATTGTGAGAGATGATAGACAATATATATATAACATCGGAGATTCAATCAACACTCATGTCAATCACTTAAATGAGCCCTCAGATTATGAGGCTATATTAAGAGGACTTGATGAGCCAGAGAATATTACACTGGCTTATCAGATAGCTAACAATGCTTATATTAAAGGTCATCTTACTTATCAAAAATACTATGACTCCACTGATACTGACCTATTCAAAATTATCATCAGTAATTATGGTGAATTAGTTCTAGTTTTGAATGCAGAATTCGCTAGTGGTGTTAAAAGAATTTCAATACTTGAGAGCAATGGTAGCCTTCGCATAGAAAAAAATGTTTCGACTTGGTTTACAACTATTAGTGAAAATCTTCAACCGGGAACATATTATATAAAGATTGTTGGAAATGCTAGAAACGTTGTATTACAAGAACGAACTTATGTACTATCAACGTTGTTTAAAGAGCTCAATTTATTAAGTAATTTCCTTGCCGATAAATATTTAGTTGGCTCAAATACCACAATTGAATGGAATAGTAGTAATATTCAAAATATTAAAATAGAATTATCGACTGATAATGGCATAAATTGGAGTACAATTGTTGAAAGTATACAAGCCTCATTAGGTAGTTATGATTGGACTATTCCAAATACTCCATCTGAAGAATGTTTGATGAGAATAAGTGATGTGACAAATACATCTAACTATGATATGAGCGATGAGGTTTTTTCTATTTTACAAACATCGTTTGTTATGAGTTCACCAAACGGTGGTGAAAATTGGAGCGCAAATTCATCCAAAAAAATAAAGTGGATAGACCGTATTGGTATTGCTGAAAATATTAGACTTGAGTTAACGACAGATAATGGGGCAAATTGGATAGCGATAACTGAAACCACTCCGGCTAACACGTTAGAATATAATTGGACAGTTAATAATTTAATTTCGGATGTTTGTAAGATTAAGATTACTGATATAGATAATCTATCAGATTTTGATTTAAGCGACAATCTTTTTACAATTTCCTCTCAAAATTTTTGGTCAACCAATCCTAATGCGGCTAATCCAATATGTACAGCCTACTGGCAGCAATTAGAGCAAAAAATAGTAAGTGATGGTGCTGGTGGTGCAATTATTGTCTGGGCTGACGGTAGAAGTGGAAACTGGGATGATATTTATGCTCAAAAAATCAATTCAAAAGGGGTTATACAATGGGCTATTAACGGGAACTCTGTCCGAAGTAAACTAGGCTTGTTTTATCCATCGAATGATTTTACAGCAGTGAGTGATGGAAATGGGGGTGCAATTGTTGTCTGGTGTGAAGCTTATTCACCAGGAGGGTTTATAACTTATCATTACATTAAAGCTCAAAAGATTAGTGCAGCCGGAAACCTTGAATGGAATACTGATGGCATTCCAATATGTACTGCATCGTTGGACCGAAAGAACGTTAACATTGTGAGTGACGGAAGTGGTGGTGCAATTATTACTTGGGTTGATAGTAGAAATGGTAATTGGGATATTTTTACTCAAAGAATTAATTCGTCTGGTACAACACTTTGGCAGTCAGACGGTATCGCGATCTGTACAGCAGTTAATAATCAAGATCGCCCAACTGTTATTGGAGATGGTATAGGCGGTGGAATAATAAAATGGGAAGATAATCAAAGCGGCAGTGTTAGTATATATGCTCAAAGGATAAATTCAAGTGGGGATGTACAGTGGGTTCCCGATGGTGTTGTTATTTGTTCAATGAGTGTATCAAGCGCTCAGGGTGCAGCTCCACCAATGATTAATGACAATGCTGGAGGTGCCATTGTAGCATGGGCAGATACACGAAACGGGATTAACATTTATGCTCAGCGTATAAATTCCACCGGTAATGTTCAATGGGTTGAAGGCGGTGTACCATTAGGAGTTGCTTATACTCATGCTAATCCCCAAATGATAAGTGATGGTAATGAAGGTACTATAATAACATGGGTTTATGGATATATAAAACTAAAAGCACAAAAAATGAATTCAAATGGTGTTGTGCAATGGGAATCTGGTGGCATTACACTTTTTGATGGTTTTGTTATTTCAGGTGAAATAGAAAGTGATTATAGCGGAGGAGCTATTATTAGTTTTAACAAACATATTTCCTATAATACTCCCCCTTACTCGTCCTTAGCCGCAAAAAGAATTAATTCTGATGGAAATGTTTTGTGGAATAATGAATTTAATACTTCTAAGGGGCCTAGTAACCAAAAGATGATTTATGATGGTAGCGGAGGGGTTATCGTTGCATTTCTTGACATAGAAGCTTCAAGTTCTTCCAATGATATCTATACATCAAAGATAAACTCAGCAGGAGAATTAGGTGGTGATAATATTCCATTACCAATTGAACTAGTCTCTTTCATTGCTCTAACCTCGAATAATGGTGTTGTATTAAACTGGCAAACCGCAACAGAGGTAAATAACTATGGATTTGAAATAGAGCGGAAAGCAGAGAAAGAGACCTGGCTTACGATCGGCTTTGTTGAAGGAAATGGCAATAGTAACTCTAAAAAGGAATATTCATTTAAAGACGATAATCTACCATTTGGAAATATTGTATATAGATTGAAGCAGATTGATACTGATGGAAAATTTGAATACTCACATGAAATTAAAATTAATATTGATATACCGACTAAATTTGCACTAATTCAGAATTACCCAAATCCTTTTAATCCGTCAACAAAAATTAAATATTCTATCCCCAAATCAGATATAGTTCATATAAAAGTTTATGATATTCTGGGTAAAGAAATACAAACTTTATTAAATGAATATAAACAAGCTGGGACTTATGAAGTTAAGTTTGACGCGAGTGATTTAACTAGTGGTGTATATTTTTATAAAATAATTTGTGGGAGTTATATAGAAACCAAAAAAATGATAGTACTCCGATAAGGATTCCATATAACCAGCAAATCTTGAGAACAAAAAAGTCAAAAAATAAACGAAATAGAAAGAGTGAAAAAGGAAGATTATAAAAAAAACAACTTGGGTTATTGGTGTTAGGAAAGAAAAATTAACAGTACATTTTACTAACATAAAATGTAGAAGGAAATCTATAAATATTAATTAAATCGGCGTTTGTTTTTTAGCATAACACGTCGTTATATTGGATAAAATTATGATAAGTAATTCATTTAAAAATAAACTCAAAAAGGAAAAGTTATGGCTAATGAAATAGCGTTCATTTTAATAATAATTCTTTCCCTTCTTTCCGTTTTCATTTCTGGAATATTTGGCAAATATGGTTTGCTATCAGTTGTAATCATTCTAGCAATTATTTCATCCATTACTGCTGGGAAGCTAATATCTTTATTCGGCGTTGCAACTAGTATAGCTACACCTATTTATGCTGGTATTTTCTTAGCAACAGATGCTTTGTCTGAAATATATTCAAAAGATGATGCAAAGAAGGCTGTTTGGATAGGTCTATTTGCCAATGTTGTTTTGCTATCTTTAGGTCAATTAATAGTCAGCACGCCTGCTTATCTGAATGTAGAATTGTCAGATGCGTTAACTATAATATTTAATTTTATTCCAAGATTAGTAACTGCTGGTTTAATTGCTTTTATTATTGCTCAAAGATTTGATATTTGGTTGTTTCATAAAATAAAGGAAAAACAGCAAAAAAATGAGAAATGGTATTCTCTTGCCATTAGAAATAATTTAAGCACAATTTGTTCTCAAGGTATAGACTCTTTAATAGTGTATACTATAGCGTTTTGGGGAATAATTCCCGACAATCAAATATTAGCTTTGATATTAACGGCTTGGGGGTTCAAGATCATTGTCGCTTTAATGGATACACCATTTTTATATCTATTAAAAAATATTCAAAAGAAGGTAGCATAAAATGTATAATTCAAATTTTCTGCCTCTCTTTAAAGAATTGTCAAACGAAGAACATATTATTGCTGATTTGTGTATTCAAAATATTAAGGATAAGGAATTCTCAGTTTTAGATATTGGGATAGGTAATGGCACGATTGGTTCTTTAATCAAAAATAAAACAAGTTGTAATAAACTTATTGGTGTTGAGCCATTTTTAAACAAAGCAAATAACTATAATCGTTATGACCATTTAATACAAGAAAGAATAGAAAATATAAAATTCACAGATAACTATGATTATGTAATACTTTCTCATATTTTAGGACATATTTCGATAGAAAATAATTTTAGATATTCAAAACTACTTGAAAAATTATCTACAAATTGTAATAGAAAAATATTTATTGCAACTAATGCAGTTATAGGGGACTTCAAATTAATACAAAATATTATCTGGAAAGAATTCGATGATTATTCTTATTATATCGACATAGAGCAACTTTTATTTCCATTCTTAAACAAGTATTTTATTAAAATACTACCTTTCATTGCTATAGTTAAAACTAATAATAATAATCTCTTATATAGTATTCTCGAAGTATTTTCACCTAAAACTTTTCCTGCCCAAATAATGCCCGAACTATTCAATAGCCTTGATAAACTTAGAGTAAATGGTAGTTGGGTTCTTCAAGTCCCTCAATTTTTTATAACAATTGAATTAAATAACAAAAAAAGAAATAATACACTTACAAAGGAAGTATTAAATGATCACGAAAAAATTTGGGAAAATGTTTTTGATCAATATTAATAACTCTAAAATTATTTTAGTGTTATTTGCTGTTTTTTTTTCTTGGTCAAATTTTATTTTTTCACAATCTGTAACTGCAAGCATAACTATATATGATGAGCTAGAAGGTGAGTTAATTCTTATTTTTGAAAGAGAAAATTCAACCAGCGACGTTTTTTTTACAACAAGCATTAATTTGGGTAATAATGTTCGACATAAAGACCCATCTTCGCTTAATGATAAAAAAAACTATCTGGCTGGTTCTTGGTTTAACAAAGAATTTAAGGATTTGATTATTGGAGTTAGATTGCGTAAGGGCCAATATACTGAATCTGTAAAAATAAAATTACCTGAAGCTATCCACGACTTGGTTAATAATTGTTTTGAATTAATTGTTAAAAAATCTGATTATAATATAAAAAATGTTTTTGCAAGAGATAGTGCAACAATTTACATTCCTTTAAAATATATCACTCTCGATTTACAAGATAAAGGTATAGTAGAACCGGAGTATATAAATTGGAAAAGAACAACTACTCAGAATATGACGTTTTCTCTAGATTTGGAAAAAGAAAATGATGGATATTTAAAATATTATAGAATATCATTCTGGAAGGAATTTTTAAAAAGCTACTTCTGGAATATTTTATTTTATTTACTCCCAGCATATCTAATTAAATCACTATTCGTTGACGATAAGCTAATAACTAAAAAATATGTTTATCTTATTTATTTTATTATGGTTATTGTATCGCTCTTAACTTTTATAATTCTAATTTCAACATATGGCATTTATTACAATGATTTATACACTCTTTATAGCTTTTTAATATTATTACCATTTAGTATTGTTATTAGTCTTTTCGTTCCAAATAAATGGCGAAAGAATATTTTAGGATTAAAAAGTGATGCTACATTATTTTAATTATATAAAATTCAATATAACCCTCGGTGCTATTGACGACCCAAGTGGGAGAAAATAGTTGAAATTAGAAGAGTTTGTTTTGTACGTTTATAAAAATGAGCATAAATATCCTTTGCTCAAAAAGAGTAGTTTTAATAAGTAACAAGTCCGGTGTTAGATATTTATAATCTATTGAACGGGGTAACGGCGGTCAAAGAGCCAACGGTTCTACCAATAATAAAGAGGATAAGAAATTCGTCACTTTGTGTGTTGAGAGTTTTAATAATTAACAACTCGTTTTGACAAACTAAAACGGGATTGGAAATCTATAAATAATAATTAATTCGGCGCTTGTGTTTTAACTACTTGTCCCCATGGGATAATACGTTGTTATGGGTTAACACCAATGGAAAAAGATATTAAGGAATTTGGAATTGACATAATCCAAGAGACTCACCAAAAATGGATGAGTAATAAAAATAAATATGATATTGGAAATTATGGTTTTGGCGTTTTTTATTCGCCGATATATTTTCAGCCAGATTTAATGATAATTGGATATAATGTTGGTGGATCAGATAAAGATTTTAATGAATCAGAATGTTTGACTATACCTAAAGAACACGAATATATTTTATACGATTATAAATTGGCACGCATTCAGAAATATATTTGGGGAAGCCTGAATAGAACTGATGCATTAAAAAACAGTATTAAACTAAATTTGAATTTTTTCAGAAGTAAAAACATATCTCAATGGAGAAGTATTCCAAAAGAAATTCGCACAGAATTAGAAAATTTTTGTTCTTGCAAAGTAAAAGCAATTATTTCAAAGTTAGAACCTAAGCTTATCATTGCCGAAGGTATGCAGACCTATGACGAACTACTTGGTAAAGTATTCGGAATGGCAACATCAGATTCTTTTGACAATGAAATAAAAATAAGAAATAGAAGAATGAGAATTTTCACTAAAATATCTTATCACAATAAAAATATTCTTGGGATTGCACATCCAAGTGGTTGCAGATTGAGTGTTGAAGATATTCAATCAATTATCAGTAATCTTAGAAAATATATTTGAAGATTTTTGTTTTTAAAATTCGGAAAACGCAACTAACCAGCGTCCTCTTGACGCCCCACAAGTGATTAAACTAAAAGATTTGAGAGGGTAGTAAAAAGAATTAAAAAAAGAGTTAAAAATGAGTTGCCCAAAAGATGGCTACAAAAATACAACTAAAGCTGGAATTATGGGTTTATATCATTTTATATAAGATTATCTCAATCCCAGATTTGTGTAGAACTTCTGTCCCAAATTTCGTTATCTGCAATATCATCAAATAGAGTTGGTTCTTTATATGACTTTCGAACTTGTTCAACTCTTTGACCAAAAATATAATTAACCGCTTGTTGAGCTTGAGACGATGCACGAAACAAAAATGTGTTATCATTCTTCAAGCTTTTTAACCATGAGCTGAGATAAGCTGCTGAGTTTTTCTTTGTTTTGGTAAATAATTTATACTCTGCACATAAAAAAGCAGCCCCAATTTCTGCAACAAGTTCTTCTTTTGCATAGTCTTCAATTTTATTCACACATGCATTATTAAAACTACTACGAGCGAGTCTTTTTTTATTACCCGTGGAATGAACTAATTCATGAAAAAGTGTACATGCGAATTCTTCTTTATTAACAAAATCCTTTACATGCGGCATACCTATCTCATCTTTCCCCGGAGAATAAAAAGCTTTATCATATTTATAACTGATTGGTGGGTGATCAGCATAAGTTTTAAGTATGTTCTCAACTATGTGATCATTAGCTGTAAAGAGATCGTCTTGATAATCATCTATTGGGATTTTTAAGTTATAAGTTTGATCAAGATTGTATAAGGGGTAGTTTTTGCTCATTAACCAAACCGCGATGTGATTTTTCCCTTCTTTATCTTTCCATTCTTTTGATTGCCATTTGGCCATTACAATATAAGTAGCTGGTTCATCTTTCTTAATGATGCCGCCGCGGATAGTGGCTTGTCTTGCGGTTATCCAGTAATGCGACTTAAAATGCATCATTGAGGCAGCCTCATTCAAGATAAATACATTTATACCGGAATAACTACGACGGGAAATATAATTTTTGGGTAGTCTTGTAAACCATGGTTGCTGCCATGGTATTTTTCCTTGCTCCATCTCCTCTATTAGTTTGTCGAGGATTTTTAGGTAATGCTCATTTTTATTTTGTTTAACGTGTATCATAGCAAGAATCTTTTTATTTACTTATAACCTAGTAATAATTGATCGAATAGAAGCTCAACTTTTCTTTCTGATTAAATACCCCCCTAAAAACGTTAATCAAAGAACCCACTTGAATTTGGTGTTGAAGTTTTTTCTTTCTTTTTAGGAGTTGATTTCTTCTTCTCCCACAATCCCGCTGCGACTTCTTCTTCGTGGATTTTATGGTTTAGTTCTAATAGCCGTTTGAGTATCTCTTTACGTGCATCGGGACTTATTGTGTATCGCACTCTGTCGTTTTCGGGGAGATAATCTACTTCATAGAAATTATGAGCAAGGTTTATATCTGTCCAGCCGTAAGCTTTAAGAACAGCTTCGTCCATTTGTTTGTGGAGCTCCCGGAGGGACTCTATATCTTTTACAGCTTGTTCTATTGGTATTTGTAATTTTGCTTTTATTAATTGCAGGTTGCTTTTTGTTAACTGTGGTGTATGAAAAAGGTTATAAGTTTTTGTTAACCCAAGTTGCAAATTTAGCATTAACTGTTTACGGAACTCGTGGTATTGTTCACCTTTTTTTTCAATTTCCAATCTAGTTCCTATTGTAATGATTTGTGAGAAAGGAAATGTTTGGAAAGCATTTGTTGGAGTATACCTTAATGTTGAGCTACCCATTGTTGAACAATATTTCCAAGCCCAAGATTCATGTAAAGAAGATTGCAAGAAAGCAAAATGATCCCAATAATCGAGAGAGAACACTATACACATCATTGAAAAGACGTAGCCATTTGGAGCGAAACTTATAGCAGCCGTTTTACCAGTCTGAGCAACAACTAAAACTCTTTTTAATTTTTCAATTGCTTTATATAAATCAACTGCCCTTCGCCCATATTGCCACCACTTTTCTCTATAACCCTTATCATCTAGAATATTTCTTTCAGGTTTAACTTTTTCACCTACTATTCCAAAGCATTCAGGATAATTAGTAGAACAATACTCTTTACTCCAATCAAAAAAGTTGATGATCCATCTACTAGGCTTTTGATTAGGATCTGTGTTAATATCGTCGCCATTCAAGTAAGGGAAAATTACTTCCTTATTTTTGGGATTTATTTGAATAAGTCGATTCTTTTCGATCTCATCAAGAATGAATCCTGTTCCAAGAACGACTGAGCCTTGAAAACTTTTATTTTGATTCACAAAAAGTTGTTTTGGGTTTTCAACTTGAGCTGAATCATCCAAGAAAGAGGAAATAAATTCTACAAGTTTTCCATTCAAAAATACCGACTTAAACCTTTCTGCCTTACTAATACTCACCAAGGAGACTTCTACAGCAGCTTGACCGGGCCATTTAACAGACTTAATTGCAAAAATAAGTTTTCCTTTATTCCGAATAATTTGTTCTAAACCCGAGATTCTTGAATCACCTTGAGAAAGAGTGTTGGTAGAAATCAAAGCTTGTATCCCACCATATTTAACAATATCAAAAATTCTTCTAAAGAAGTATACAACTAAATCAACACTGCCTTCTGCTGGATAATAATTGGTTTTGATGTAATTCAAATATTCATCACCATAATTACCACTTATTCTTTTACCACCTAAAAATGGTGGATTCCCTAAAATGCAATCAAAACCTCCTTCAGCAAACACATCCGGGAATTCTAAGAACCAATGGAAAAATCTTTTTTCAATTCCAACAGCCATAGCCCCAGCTATTTGTCTTTCGTGCTTACCTTTTTCTCCGCCAAGTATTCTAAAATAATCAGCAAAAGTAGTAAGCTTACTTTGGTAATCTTTTGTTTTAGGCAAAAAGAATTGTGCAACCTGAACATCTGCGGCTTCTTTTAATCTCCACCAATCGCTTCCTTTCAAAACGTTGTATTGTTTTGCTTTCTTTTTTACATCCTCTAAAGTTTTTTCGGGGAGTAGATCAAACTCTCTATACTTTGTTGAAATCTGGTTTATATTTGTTAGGAGTTCATTAGTATCAAAGAAATTTTCCTTTCCATGGCTTTCGTCTTTGTTTTTTTTTGTTAAATATTTAACAACTTCAGCATCATCACCGGGTAGTTTCTTAAACGCCTCATTAGCTATGCCTCGTTCTAATTCTTCTCTTCTGGCTAAACCAACTATTGAGTCACCGCATTTAATATGATGGTCTAAGAAGCTTAATGGTTCTCCGGGGTTATATGCCTCGAGCCATAAAGCAACTTTACAAAGCTCAACAGCAAGAGGGTTTTTATCAACTCCATATATACAATTACGAACAACTTTTTTCATCGCTCTTCTTATTGCGGAGGGATTTGGTTGTTCTTCACCGGTTTCAATCCGTGCATACTCAAGTGAAATGCGCCTCGCACCGCTCAATAAAATATGACCGCTTCCGCATGCAACATCACACACTTTTAATTTTAATAACAATTCCAGCGTAGCTTCTTTTTCAGCTTTCTTTTGATAATAGGGTTGAACTCTTTCTTCTATTAAATACTCTAAGGAGTGCTTAATTAAAGGTTGTACTAACTCTTCCGGAGTATAATGGCTTCCGCTTTTGCCCCTCTCTGAACTACTCTCAAAGTTGCAGATGAAATCATCACTTCCATCAATCTTTTTTATTGCAAGTTTTAATTCGAGCAAACCTTCGTAAACAGATCCGAATTCTTCAACGTCAAGCCCACCATAGTTAACGGGGATCAACACCTTATTTTCGTTTTCGAAGTAGGTCAATGATTTAATAATCTTAAGAAGCGTCGCATTACTTAAATAGCATTTGTGAAGATCATAAGAAGAAGAGGTAATGGCATCGTAACTAAATAAATCCCCTTCAAGGCTCATTATTCCAAGCTTTTCACCAATCTCTTTTTTCTCAAAGATTGCAAATGTATTTAAGAGCCCTAACCATAAATCGTAATTTCTATTAGAATCCGGTGGGAGATGATTTTTAGCAATCTTTCTGAGCCGGAGAAGGCTGTAATAATCAAAGTATATACGATTAAAGCGTTTAAGCTCGGGAGATTTGTTATTACCAAAAACAAGGTTTCGTTCTTCGATTACAAAAAGGAATAACAATCGGTAGATAATTCTTAATTGGTGTCTGTAGTATTCATCAATGTTTACTTTCCCCTCATTAACAGCTTGTCGAAAAGCAGTATTTAAGGGATGGTTGATAAATTCTTGTCCAAGTTTTTCTATTGATTCTTTTACTGCAAACCCAAGTTTGTTTCTAATTGTGCTGCCGGCAGCTAAACTTTCTTGATGATACTTCTCAATAATTCTTTCTTCCGGAAGGGCAGCTTGTTTTTTCATCCTTGAAGAATGAAGTAAACGATAGAAGATTACAAAATCAGAGTAAAGGTCTTCTTCCATGATCTTTTCAAGATTAAACTCAACATAGCTCAATCTTGTAATACGAGTTGCATCCCTTAACAAACGAATCTGTTTACCGTTGGTAACAAGTCCATATAGTTGCGCCTCATCGTAATTCAAATATTCTTGAAGCATTGCATGGGATGAAGTTTTATGTTGTTTGTTGTGAGGGGGTTTATCAAGTGAATCGAAACAACTGCCGATATAAACCGGGAAACCATCTAAATCATTATCCTTAAAACCAATCTGAAAATATTTACCATTCACCTCTACGGCACTTTTAGAGAAAGATAAATTATATCCAAGATTAGTAAGGAGAGGTTGCATCCAGAAGTTTCTTGTTTCGGTAGTTCCGGTTTTGTTTGGATCTAATCTGGCAATTTTACTCTGAAAAATTATCCATTGTCCTTTTGCTTCCTGCCAAGCAAAGCTAATTTCATCCTTAAGTTTTGAATTAGTAAAATTGGGGTTAAAATCTCTTCCTTGTTGATATGTAGCTTGTTCAGTTCTTATTGTACTTAGAATTTCACTAGAGATTATGTTGCCCTGTATTTCAATAGAGGGGAAATTCATTAAGCGACCTCATTAATAAATTTGGGTTTAGGGACTAAAACATAAACACCAAGTATGTCCGGTGGTAATACCGGGGAAACTGATTCAAATCTTTTAGCACCAAGATATTTTGCAAATCTTGTATGAGCTTGAACCAATTCTTCAGAACGTTCCTCTACAACTTTTATAAAGTCCGGGTGGAGTTCTTCAAAATGTTTCAGTTCTTTTTCAAAAGTAATTACTTGACGTTCTTTACTTAAATCAGAAGGGTCATTAAGAGTTAAAAGTTTTTTACAATCACTCAATGATAGAGTTATAATCCCATTGATAGTTTGTTCAAAACCCCACAAGAACATTTCTTCTGAAACAATTTCCTGCTGCTTGCTTACTTCCCGTATTACATTTCTTACACGGAACTGAATTAAAGTAGTTTGAGTTTTTACAGCATTAGTTTGAAATACTGCTGCACGAGCAGCCCTTTGTGTTGTTTTTTCGGGGTCTAATGAATTAGCTATAATACGGTGACAAAGTTGTTCAACAAAACGATGATTACGTCCTATATATCTAAATCCTTGTGGAGTTGGAGATAAAAAGGAGATATGGATTTTGTCTCCTTTGCCAAGAGATTCTGAAAGCCAATTATCCATATTTTGTTTAAGAAAAATATATCCGCCATTAATAACATCGAACCTGGCTCCGAGTAGTTGCCCCGCAGAAATAACAAACGATTCAAGTGTAGCAACATCACCAATAGCCTCATCAACTTCGGCAAGGTCATTTTGAACATCTTGCGGCATTATACTTTCGTGTGCAAAAATTGATCTAATCTTCTCGGCTTTTTCTCTTGCAGCCTCAATTTCATTTGTCAACTCAAAATCGAGATCGGTTAGTTCTTTATTCTCCTCAAAATCCATTCTGAGCTGTCGAGAAAATTGAATTTGCGCTTTTTCCGGATCAAGCAAAACAGCTTTTAACACTCTATCCATTACAGAACGATTATCCTCTGCTAATGATATACTAACACCTGATGAGTTCTGAATATTCTGAATTTTTTGAATGATGATTTTTAATACCACAACATCAATCGGATTATCCTCACCGAATAGAACTTTCACATCAATTATGTTTTTAAGTTCTCCATTTTTATCTTTCCAACCTGTTTGTCCGAACCTATCTACTCTCCCCTCACGTTGTTCAAGTCTGTTAGGATTCCAAGGTAAATCGTAGTGTAATATTGCATTGAATTTATCTTGTAAGTTGATTCCTTCACTCAAACAATCCGTTGCAACTAAAACACGTTTTGAATTTTTTGCCATCTCTTCAATTTTTTCTTTTCTTTCCTCATCACTCAATTCACTAGTGATTGCCCTTACATCTATATCGGAAGAAAGATTATCTTTTAATTGCGCAGCTACATAGTTGGCGGTTGCAATAAATCGACAAAAAATAATTGGACTTTGTCTATTATTTACCCACATTTTTATTTGATCAATCGTTCTTTTTATTTTCCTGTCCTTTGAAATACCGATTAAGAGAGCTGCTTTATGAGACAAACGATTTAGAATACTCCTTTCATCATCAGAAAGACCTGCATTATCAATAATATCAAGGCGTTCAATGTCACTTTGCTCATTCCACTTTTCTAAAATCGGGTTATCATTTCCTTCATCAAATAAATTTTCATCCACCTCACTTTTGGATTTACGTTTTTGGAGCATTTCAAATCCGGCTTGCGGACTACTCATAATTCCACGTAATAAAGTGAGTGCAGCGAAATACTTAATTCTAGCTCGGTTTTCATTAATCCCTTGAGCTGTTATTCCCCGTGCAAATTTTAGAACTTCTTCATATAAGCTTTTGTAATCTTCAGTGAGCACATAGGGTAATTCTTCAGTATTTCTTTTGGGGAATGGGGTCTCTTCATCTAACCATTTTTCAATACTTTTTCTCTTTCGCTGGATGAAATGAGATGCAACTTTCCTTTTTTGATTAATAGACAGCTCTGAAAAATTGTAGTCTTCAAATTCTTTATTGACTAATCCTAACAAAGATTTGAACTCTCCATCTTTTCCACTGTGTGGTGTTGCGGTTAATAAAATTAAGTGTTGGTTTTCATTCTTCGCAACATGTTCTAATAATTCGTACCTCTGCTGGCTTTGACTGCTTTTTTTGAAGTCCAGATTTTTTGTACATGTATGTGCCTCATCAACAATTAAAAGTTCGGGTGTATCTTTTAAGAATGAAGGCATTTTGGTAGAACCATTTTTAACAAAATCGATTGATATTACTTGGTACGGATAATAATTGAATACATTTAGAGTATCATCTCCGACAATTTTTCTTTCAAGCGTTGCTACAGTACTCGAGCGAATGATTTCTGCTTCGATATCTAATTTATCCAGTAACTCTTTTTGCCATTGTTCGCATAAATGAGGGGGACAAAGGACTGCAAACCGTTTTATTAAGCCGCGCTCAATCATTTCTCTTAAAATTAAAAGTGCCTCAATTGTTTTTCCGACACCAACATCATCAGCAATTAGTAATCGAACAACTTTTTGTTTAAGCGACATAATAAGAGGTACAAGTTGATAAGACCTGGGTCGAAAAGATAATTTCCCCATACATCGAAATGGACCGCTAACTTGCCTAAATGAAAGTCGCGCTGCATCATAAAGGAGTTTTGCCGTTAAAAAGCTATCAAGATCTTTTACTGTCGGAGAGTCAAACTTATCATCTTCTAATTTCTCAAAATGTTGAAGTATCGGTTCATAAATCGCTATGGTCTCACTTTCAACACTTCCTAAAGGTTTAAGTAAAATAATATCATTATCCAAAGAAGGTTGAACAACGCATCTCCTGCCTCTGAATTTAACAAGTTTACCCGGTTTTTTTAATAGAGAATCAATCATCTAATTTATCTTACCTTCCTAAAAATATCTTGTCTTTTTACAACAAAAGCTGCTACCTCTTCAGCAGTATCATCCCATACTAAAACATCGTATCCTGCCAATTCCAACGTTTTACGTTTAGTTAGATCACTTGCTTTAACGGTTGCATTTTTGTGAATTCCACCATCCACAAAAATCAATGCATTTGCTTTCTTATAAACAAAATCTGGCTGGACATAATATCCTTCTAAATTATAATTCGTGTAATCCGGAAGTTTGTATCCATTTTCAAACAAGTAATTCAAAAATTTTAATTCTCCCGGACTTCTTTGGTGTAAGTTCTTCTTTAGATATTCGTATTTCTCTTCGTAGGTACCGATTTGAGTATCGTCAGCTTTAGATAATATTAATAGTTCTAATGCATCCTTTACAGAATGTCTGTTAATTTTAAGATGATCCATTTGATTATAATAACTAAGAAGATCATCATAGCTCGCTTTTGGTCTTTCGGGATACAGATCTTGTTTTGTGGAAATGTCATAGCCACAAATTTTATAAGCATTAATAAAGATTTCGTTAAGTGCTATCGGATTTTTAACGATGTCTTTCAACACACCAATGCTTCCTTCAGCAGCTTCGTATATCAGAATATTTTTACTTTCCTCAGAGCCCATTAACTTTGCACTTAACTCAACAGATTCAATATTATAGTATGATTCAATTGCTTTCAGTAGAGCATATTGAAGTGTTATCACTCCTTCTTCTGATAAATTCAACGATTTAACGGGCTGAATATAAAGTACGTCAGATGTATCACTAGTAAATAACATTACCATTGTTGGAGGATCTTCCGGATTAGGTTTCTCTAATTGTTTTTTTGTTTTGAAAAATCCTGTCTTCGCACCAATATTAAAGCAAGGCTGATTCTCTCTCTTCCACTTTTTGTTAAGTATAATTAATTTAGCTGATGGGGCAAAGAATAATTTCATTAACTCTTTTTCTTCAACTGTCAGCTTAATTTTTGTGGCACCTATAAGATCATCCGGAGTATTAAAATACATTTCAGTTTCATACCCTTCAGAAGTTCTAACTTCCTCCATACATGAAATTCTCTCGGTATTTTCGGATTGAGCCTCTTCCAATTCCAAAAGATTGTCGAATAGTTCGATGTTACTAGCAGTAAATGAAACGCCTGTAATTGGATCCTGATTCTTCCCCTTTCCTTCCTCATTTAAGAAAGCGTAACCTGTGCCTTTTGAGATTTTTATCTCCGTCAATTCTAAGTTCACATCTGATGGAGTAATCCGTGTTACCTCGTATTTGCCTCCATTATGATAAACAAAATTATTTGGACCGAATTCCTTGATGCCTATAAACCGAGCTCGAGAAATAACTTCATTTCTATCTCTACTACCAAGGAATAATCTAATTGGTAATCTTGTAAAATTATAACCGGGCAAAAAACCTTCGGCAGCTAAATATCTAAATGTGTAAAACTCAGAAAGGGTTGTGTTTGATTTATATTCAACAGTATTAGTTAAAATGTTTAATCTCTTTTCAGCTAACCAATATGATCTATTTGCAATTTTCTTAATGTCATTTTCCTTATTGATGGGGTTCATTTTAATTTTATGAGCCTCTTCCATCTGCCTTCTGGCATCTAGATACATTTTACGCCACCTCAGCAAAGCGTCTTCCAGCTTACTTGGGACTGATTTTATTTGTGTGTCTAACCATTTTTCTGTGTACCAACTTGTTTCATTAAGAGGGATATTTGATAAAACATTTTTGATAATTAGCTTTATTTCATGAAAGCGACTATCGATGATATCTTGATACTTATTCTTAATCTCTTTTTTCAAAAAGTACGATTCCTCCATATCAATTAGATTGATCAGTGAAGGCTTTAATTCTTCTGCTTCTAAAAAAGAGAGTACGGTAGCATTGATGTGAGATTTTATTAATTCTTCATTAGTCAGATCAATCCTTGGAGCTTGCACAATTCCGGAAACCATTTTAACCGGTTCTTTGAAGTAATGCTTGTCGTGGGGTGAAAATTTAGATGCATAAGTAAATACAAGTGCAGATTGTCCGTTCCTTCCGGCTCGTCCGCTGCGCTGGGCATAATTTGCTGGGCTGGGAGGGACATTTCTCATATGGACAATACTAAGTGAAGAAATATCAATCCCCAATTCCATTGTCGGAGAGCAATAGAGGGCACTTAATTCTTTAGCCGAATTAAATTTATCTTCTCTATCAATTTTAAGTTCATTGGATATCTGACCCGAATGTTCTGCGGCAATATATGATTTGGGAAGTGTTGAAAAATTTAGCCGATAAATATTCTTAAAATACAAATGGGGCTTCAAAGGAAATTCATTTTGTGGATCAATCGAAATTATTGAAGTCTTGTCTGCTTTTACCGTTACTCCATCCCCTGCTTTCCATCTTATTTTCGCAACAATAAGTTGGTAAGCTCTTTTGGTTCCATTCTTTAACTTTATATCCTCTTTTTTAAGAAAAGCTTTGCATAAAACATTTAGAACTTTTTCCATAAACAAATTGTAATCTTGAGAGTTTAACTGCTCCCTCATAGATATCCTAAACCTATGATTTACAAAACGACCAAGTCGACTTCTACTCCCAATGCTCTGAATAAACACATCTTTGTGTCCTCTATCCGCCCCTTCTAAAGAGAGAAAATTGGGGGCATCAATTTTTTCACCTTTATCTAATGACCAGAGTTTATCTTTGTTTAATAGATCATTTAGTTCATCTTCAACTACTACCCTATTTTCATATCTCAACAAGTCATAATCCAAAGCATAACTATTCCTGAAATAATCAAGTATGTAACTTAGGAAGAGATAACGCTCGTTAGGATTCATTTCGTTTAATAAATCAATCTCTTGCCAAAGTTTTTGATCAGAACAATGTTTTTCGAGCTCGTCATATTCAATCTCTAAAAGTGCAGTCTGTTCTAAATTTGGCAGTATATATCTCCAACCTCTTTTTAGATCTTGAATTATTCTATACGCAATATATTTTCTTAAAGCCTTTCTATTGGTCTCGTTTGGGTACTCCGGATCTGATGACGGATTTTTAGCATACTCGAATTCAGATAAGTTTAAGACGTCTTGAACTCTAGTAATTAATTCATGAATACTTAATGCATTCTTCTCAGATGATAATACTTTGTCAATAGCTGATCGTAAATGAATAACTTGAATAAAATCATTAAAATGACCGGCTTGCAAAGAAGCGTCCTGCCTGTTGTCAGTGAAACTCAAAAGTTTCTGCTCGTTTATATTTCTGTCAGATGAATTAAGTGCAAGAAGAGTTTGAAGTGTTAGTATAGTTGTAGATGTAGATCTTCCCTCATTACCTAACGACGTTAATTTAGACTTCTCACTGAGTTTTGGTTCTTGATAGATGACACCGCATGTTGGATCAAATTTTAATGGAGCTGGAATGAACCAAGCTTTTGAGCTGGTGCTGGGCTGATCTGAATAATATCCATACTTACTTACATAAATTTCAGTCGGTAAAAATAGTTTTTTACTTGAATCAATATCCCCGGTCTTATTTATCCAAGAGCTTGGTAGTATATCCTTAAAATCTTCAATACTAGTTGAATACTGGTTATCAAAAATTAAGTATCCATCTTTGTAATCATCTGATTGCTTCTTTTTCTTAATAGTTTTTTTACCATCATTAATTTTAAGTTCATCATCGTTTCTTGGGTTTTGATTATCGTAAAAATCTCTGAATATTAATTTTTTCTGTCCATCTTCATCTATCCTTTTTCTAACACAATAAAACTCTTGTCCACTTATTCGACTAAATACAGTCTGATACAATGGGATTTCGGGTTCATTCTCTGCTAATTTAACTGATGGGCTATTTTCTAAAGTGATATATCTATCATTTGAACTATCTTCTAAAGATAAATATACATATCCCGTTTGTGAGATGAATTGATGCAACTTGAAAGGAAGAATGGTTTCTCTATTTTTACTTTTTACATTATTAATATTAACTTCTTCAGCCCAGACTAAAATTTGGATTATCCTTTTTTTGCAAATTTCAATATCAACTTTTGTTTTCTCTGATAACAATTTTGCAATTTCATTAAGAGTGAGAGGAATATTTCTTATTTTATTTTCATCGTCTTCCCTTATGGCTATTTCGCGTTCAAGCCAAATTGCAATTGGATCTTCAATCAATTTGTTTTTTGACCGATCCCTAATCTCCATGGTGAGTGAATCAGTAATTTCTTCCGCGGAAGGTTTTCGATCTAGAGTTGAATAAGTTAATGATTCAACAATAATTTGTTCAGTGTCAAAGTGAGAATCAAAAAAATTACTGGCTACTTTAGCAACTTTTTCCTTCTGCTCAGCTATTGAACCACTAGTCATAGTTGCTGATGTTCCAATACAAATTATATTTTTATTGTTACAAAATGATTTTAACCTTCTGATTAGTAATGAAACATCGGCTCCTTGTCTCCCCTTATATACATGCAACTCATCAAATACTAAATATTGTAGATTCTCCAAAAATGCTTTTCTCAGATTTGAGTCGGATTGTCGAATTAAAAGAAGTTCAAGCATCATGTAATTGGTTAATAAAATATCTGGCGGGTTCTGGATTATTTTTTCTCTAACCTCCTGAGTTTCTTGTCCCGTATATCGAGCAAAACTAAATGGTAAACTAGTACCCCTGCGTTTCTTATAATTTTCATTGAAAGTATTTAGAGCGTTCTCTTGTGAATTAATTAAAGCATTGAGGGGATAGACTATTATGGCTTTTATACCTTCGCGCTTTGGAGTAGAGAATAAATAATTAAAAATTGTTGAGATATATGTCAAACTTTTTCCAGATCCCGTACCTGATGTGACAATAAAACCTCTATTTTCTCTGCCAATTTTTATTGCATCACTTTGGTGTTTCCATATAGACCACGAATTCCCGTCTGTATCATAAAAAATATCATTAAACTCATTCGTTAGAAAACCATTCTTGATTAATTCTTGTACATTTCCGCCAGATTGGAATGTTGGGTTAAATTGAATTAGAGGAAGGGGATAAAGACTGTTTGATTCCAATTCTTTCTCAACTTTAGCTCGTATATTTTTGTCGGCTATATTTATCGAACTTTCTATATAGAGCTTATAATTTTGCAAGATGCTAGAATGAATATCAAATACATTTTTCATTTTCTGACCTGGCTATCGTTGGTTGAAAAAATTGCAATGAGCTCAGTACCCCCTAAACTGATATTTGAAAATGAGGGGAGTCTAATTTTTAATAGACGTTTCAAAGTCCATTAATGAGTACAATGA
>JAGUXE010000304.1 GCA_020061995.1 Ignavibacteriales bacterium
CTGTAGAATCCTGCTTCTCCGTGACCCGCACCATCACTGGACGAGTGAAAAGATGGAACGGCGGGGACATGGTACAGAGATGGGCTGTTGCAGCATTGTTAAGGGCGGAGAAAAAGTTTAAGCGTGTGAAAGGTTACAGGGAAATCCCGAAACTCGCTGTTGCCTTGCAGCAAAAAAATCTTGACAGAAAGGAGGTAGCTGCTTAATAATATGGGCAAGAGAGTCCTTCCTACTTCAACGAAAGGAAGGGACAACATCATTCATATTACACTATCGATTTTTACGAGATTTTTCTATTTTAAAAATCCTCCGGATTTGCTATATTTTAAACAGTTTTAGGGAAATACGACAGTTTGTATAGTAATTGTTAGGCATCAAATAAGTTAGCAATTACAACCTAAATAAATTTATAATTACCATGATAAAATTCAAAAAAGACTTGACAAAATTAAAATGGGGTAAATAATGATGAACAGAACAGAACAGAACAGCCTTACTCGTTCCTGTAACCTATGTGGCTCGAAGAACTTTGATGTTTTGTCAACACGCGGCAGAGAAGGCGATTTTTTAAGAACTGTTATTTGCAGACAATGCGGATTAGTTTGGAGTGACCCATTCCCAATAACTCCGAGCAAGTATTATGAAAAAGATTATCGTATCAAATATAAGGGTGTGTATACTCCAACGATTAAGCATGTTTATCGGGCAGCAAATGTGGCGATCAGTAGATATAAAAAAATAAAGGATTACCTTGATGGGAAAAGAGATGTTCTTGATATTGGTTCAGGCGGAGGAGAATTCTTGTGTTTAATCTCACGTATGGGATTTAATGCTCAAGGAGTGGAGCCAAATAAGGGATATGGTAACTATTCCCAAAAGGAGTACGGATTAAATATAAAAGTTGGATTTATTCAAAATATTGAGTTTGATGATAATTCTTTTGACCTTATTACAATGTGGCATGTTTTGGAACATACAGATAATCCATACGCTATTCTCATGAAGATTCACGGCTGGTTGAGGGATAGCGGATTATTGGTGATTGAGGTTCCAAATGTTGAGGCTATCTGCCAGTCACCAAAGAACACATTTCATGCTGCGCATTTATTTAACTTTAATGAAGATACATTGTCTATGCTGATTGAAAAAACTGGGTTCTCAGTTGTTCATAGAGATATCTCAAAGGATGGAGGGAACATATTTTTAATAGCCAGCAAGTCAGGCATAGTCAACAAGCAACTATCTTCTTCAATAGAAGGAAATTATAAAAAAATACAAAGCATCGTTAATCGCCACACTACTATTTCTCATTATTTATCTCATTACCCATATTCAAGGTTATTGAAAAAAATATTCAAAATAATTACTGAAAGAAAGGCATTAAAAGAATTTTCAGAAGGAAAGCAGGTTTTGGATTCGTGTTTCAGAGACCTGATAAAAATGCCTAACAAGTCAGTGCAGTGAAATCGAACTACAGGTTGCTTTTTTGGTATGTGTTCGGTTTAATGTCAGCAAATCAGTTTTTTGCTCTTTGATGAGCTACAGTGGTTCGATTCACTGACTTCTGCGTTATGATACAATAAGATTGTATTCCGCAAGTTTGACACTTAGTTGTTGTAAGTTATTGATATATAACAATTCTATATTACTCTGTCAACTAAATAACACTACCATTTTAAATTTAAATATCAAATATCAAAATGACAATGCAAAATTCAAAAATTTTAAAACATTTTAGATTTTGATATGTAATTTTGATTTTTGCAGTTTGATTTTTGATGTAAGCGTTATTTATTTGACAATGCAATATACTAATATATTGGAAATTGCAAGAGTTTGAATTATATAATTTTATCTTGTATAATATTAAACTATGAGTTAGTGAATTAGAGAAGGGGTGGTATCTTGAAGCATCGGAATTTGAAAAAATTCCGAAACATAAGAAAAAACTAAAGGTTTTTGGTTAATAAGTTATTAAATAAGGGAAGGGGTGACAGCGAAAGCGCCCTTAGGGGAAACCGTAGGTTTCCCATAGGGAATTATCTTGTATTTTAAGAAAGTAAATCTTTTAGGGTTTAAAACTTTTGCTGATAAGACAGATATAGAACTTACTGATGGTATAACCTGCATTGTGGGTCCTAATGGTTCGGGTAAGAGCAATATTGCAGATGCTGTTCGGTGGGTTCTTGGAGAACAAAGTCTGAAAAGTATGAGGTCATCAAAATTAGAAGAAGTTATCTTTGCAGGTTCTGATATAAGGAGACCCTTAGGTTTAGCACAAGTTAGTATTACATTTGATAATACCTCTGGCTCTTTACCTATTGAATATAGTGAGGTAAATATAACAAGAAAGGTCTATCGTTCAGGTGATAGTGAATATTATATCAATAAAGTCCCCTGCAGATTAAAAGATATACAGCATCTTCTTATGAATACAGGGATAGGTAGAGATAGTTATTCAATAATAGGACAAGGAGAGGTGGATTTAATCTTCTCAGCAAAGCCTGAGGAAAAAAGAATCTTGTTTGATGAGGCATCAGGAATTAGTAAATATAAATACTTGAAAAAAGAAGCAGAAAGAAGACTGCAGGATGTGGCAAATTCCAAGCTTCGTTTAAGTGATATAATTGCTGAGATAGAAAACCAACTGGTACCATTAAGAATAGCAAAAGAAAAAGCAATTCAATATCAAGAAGTAGAAAAAGAAATGAAAGAATTAGATATAAATTATAGAGGTAATTTAATTAAGAAGTTAGAAGAGAAACAGAAGAGTTTAAAAAATTCCGAACAAGAACTCTTAGAAATTTTGAAAAAAACAAAAGATTTTCTTGAAAATAAAGAAAATGAACTCTCCAAAATCTTGCAAGAAGAATTGTCTGTGGAAAAAGAGATAGATACTATCCAAACAGAATTACCAGAACGAACTCAAGAGATTGAAAGAACAAAGAGTTTAATTTCATTATCAAATAATAGGTTGGATACTAATATAAAAAACAGGGAAAATCTTAGCAGTAAATTACCTGACTTTTCCCTAAAAAATGTACACTACACATCAGACATACAGAAACTATAGCAGAATCAGGAAGTTTGGGGAAATAAAAAACTTGAC
>JAGUXE010000090.1 GCA_020061995.1 Ignavibacteriales bacterium
AAAAGTATCTGGATTGGCTTCATGCGGGTACAAGATTGTATTCTTGGAATTCAGATGGCTAGTGAGCTAGGGGCGGAGTGAGTTGTGTATAAGGTGATGCTGATAACCACCCCCACTTTCACAATGCTCATAGATGGCGGCAGAAAAATAGATACCGCCATTTTAAAAAGAAAACTATCGTCATTAGGTCGTCCAATTGATTTGGTAGTCCTTACTCACACTGATGCCGATCACATTGGCGGACTCATCAAAATATTAAATGATGACATCTGTCCATATATAGATGAAATATGGTTCAACGCAACAGATAAAATCAATATATTTCCAACAAAAAACAAAACATCCAACAACACAAGTTACAAAGATGGCAATACCTTTGCCAGTTTAATTCAGCAGAAGAAGATAAAGCATAAAAACAACATAACAGTTGATGACTGGACTAGTGAAATAAAATTAAGCGACGATCTTTATATTAAAATTCTCTCGCCAACAAAAGAATATCTGAATATCTTCTATGGCAAATGGGACTCAAGCATTTATACAGGAATAAACAACAAAACATCTTCAACCTTAAGTGATTATCATGAAACGTTAGAATCACTCAAATCAGCACCTCTAGGCTTTGATACAAGCATACCTAATGGCGCGAGCATTGCGTTCATCTTAAGGTATAAGGATTTCAATTTTCTATTTTCGGGTGATGCGCATCATCATGTACTTGTCAATTCTTTAAAGAAATTAGGCTATTCGAATAAAAACCCATTAATCACTGAGTTTTTTAAATTATCACACCATGGAAGTTCATTTAACATAAGCAGAGAATTACTCGGCATTATTCGTACTGATAAATATCTAATATGCTGCAAAGGCTGGAAACATCTGCCACACAAAAAGACCATAGCACATATACTCGACATAAACAGGAAGCTACCAGTACAATTTTTCTCCAATAAAAGCTTAAATGGAATTTTTCTCAAACATGAAATAGACACCACTGTCTTCCAACTAATTGACCAAGAGGAAATTTATTTTGACCAACAATCGAATTAGCTTGCAACAACGACTAAAAGAATTTGTTGTAAAAATAGAATACAATGGCAAAAGTGGAAGCGGAGTCATTGTTAAACTAGGCAAAGGTGACTCAAGAATTGCAGGAATTCTAACTGTGAGCCATCTTTTTCAAAGTGACAGCACTGAAGAAAATGATGATGAGTTTAAATCCCTTAAAATTTCAGAATCAGACATCAACATAATTACAGAATGCCATGAAAAACTAAGTCTTGCTCGTGATTATATCTTTATTCACAATGATGAGCACATCGACTTGGCAATTATTCTTGTATCCATATCTAACCACATAGATACCATTCCTACATTAAAACTATATAATCTTGACGTAATGTCATCGGATACCTTGTATGTAGCTGGATTTTCGAACCATCGTCAAGACCTTATGCAGAAAAGTACGTGTGATATTTATGACACAAAGCTATTTGACTTAACTGACTCCAATATGGAGCTGCGATATGTTAATGGTGGACTAGTAGGCTTTTATGATTCTGATCCTCATGGGATTAAGGAATTCATCGAAGGAATGTCTGGCGGCGGAGTATTTATTGAAAATAACGGAAACATATATCTTCTCGGCATTCAAAAGAAAGTATTGAGAAGTGACCTGCTTATTGCAACTTCATTGGGTGATATATATGAGCTTATTGATAAAATGATTACTTTTATCAATAATGAAATTTTGTCAAAATCCGACAATCTAGTTTTGGAAATCAGCAACATAGAGTTTGAAACATCTTTATTAACAAATACAACTTCTTTTGATCTTTCCAATATCGATATAGGAGTCTTGAGCAATGAGCTTGATAAAAAGCAATTAGATTTCGCCCGAGACGACATCATTGATTCAAAGTCTTTTAATAAAGTGGAAAGGGAAGTTTCTTCCAAACGAACAGACTTGGAAAACAAGCTTGCAGATATAGCAGACTTTTATGCATGGTCTGCATTGTTCTTCAGCAAACGCCATGATTATAGAAGAGTTACAACAAACTTAAAGAAAGCAATCTCGCTCAATAATAATTATGAAAAAATACTATTAACCGAAAAGTTAAATAGAACATCAGACAAGAAAGAAATTTACAAAAACATACTTGCAATTGAAAAAAGCACCTTAAGCAAAAGAAAAGGTGATGACAGAATAGACGCACTTGAAAAAATCATTGAACTTCAGGAGAAAATTGATTCATCAGACTATAATGAGATCATTTTCAATTATAAGAAAATGATCTCCATAATAAAACAAAGCCCAGATAACCATATTGAAAAACTAGAGTTATACTCATCAAAAGCAAGGGGCTTAATTGAACGACAATATTTTGGTGATGACCAATTAGAAGAACGCTCATACAAGCTAGCTGAATTATATGATGAACTTGGTCTCAAATCTGAAGCTTATTACCATTATTATTTACTAACTGAAGTCTTACGTAATCGGGGAAATGCATTATCTGAGAGATTTTCCTTAGCAAACCAGAAAATAAAAAATATTCTATTAGATACCAATTCTGGCTTAACTACAGCTAAATTGCTTGAAATGAACGAAAAAGCTCAAGAAGAAGTCAATAAAGTTATTAATTCTGCTGGTGGAATCGAACAATGGAATGCTTATCATGAAGTTAAAGAAATCAGAGGCTTGGTTTCAAAAATTGAAAATCTTATACAGACCGACCCTAAATCATTAATATTACACAGCGTTGTAGAGCAAGGATTCAAAAACCAGTCGAATAATATTGAAACATTAGAAACAGCAATGGGTTCTTTGAAAGAGTCATTTTCAACAAGATTAAATGACTTGGAAAGCTTTTTAGCTACAAACAAAGCAAACTATAGCACTGAAACGACAGGGATAATAAAACTCATAAAAGAAGACTTCTCAGGAAAAATCAATAGCATGGAAGAAAAGCTAACTTCAGGATTAAGCAATAACAATCAGGCTGATTTCATTATAAGCCTTAAAAATGAGTTTGAATTATTTAGTAAAACAGTAGAAGAAAAACTATCAGAACTACCTGACTCCAAGAGAGAAACCAGTATCCAATCTACGCATAAGAAAGTGCTTTTCCCATGGGTACTAGCGGGACTCTCGATAATAGTCACATTGGTATTTGCGATTCTCTATTTTAATGAAAAGAGTTAAAACATATCATTTTAACCCTTATAAGGATTTGGGGTATTAACAAACGATGGATACCGAATGGGGATGACTACCTGCATGGCGCGATTGTCCATATCCGTTTGATCGACGGCAAAATCTGGATTCAGTATGACGGCACGGAAGAAGGCATTGCTACCGAATTGCTGGAAGCGGTTGTGCCAAAAGAGCATATCGTGCTGGGATTTCGGCATCCCAGCGAACGGAAATATAGTGGGCTGGCGGTGGCATGAGTAATCAGGCCACTACTAGTCATTTTTTCCTGCATTTCTTCTCGGTAATGCCCTATCGTAACCTGCTATTCAAACAATGCTTCAACTTCTAACATATTCCACCACTCAGTATAAACTCTCACAAGTCTAATTTGACTCGTGTTAATAAAACTTCTAGCATTGTCATCACTCGCCATAGCATCCCGTCCCATTGAGAACTTATCCACCTCATTTCTAGATGATAAAAAACTATTTTTTATATCATCGTCTGTTATTATTTTTTCCCTTGCAAGAGTAGCTTGATCAGAACGATTTTCTTCAAATGGAACCAATCTCAAATTTCCTAATGTATTGGCAAACTCTCTACATACTAACATATATTCATTGTCAACTCTTTTGTTTGACAGCAAGGATATAGCCAAAATATGATCATAATCCCATGGCTTATTATATCCCTCCCAAAATGCTATATTTGACGGATCATAATTTAAAAACTGGTCATGCATATAGTCACGTTGCACGTATGCCAACAAGCTAGCCATTCTGCTTGACTTACCCCTATGCATCAGTCTAATAAAATTAGCTTTGCGAGGATTATCTTTTTCAAGCAAATCAATATATCCTCCCCATCTCCAACCTTTAATATCATTATTTTTATACAATTCGTGATTTTCAATAGCACTTGGGTGCAAACTAACTATATTGTTTTTGATCTTATCATCAAACACCCCAATAAACATTGAGTCATTTATGACTCCATGGGCGGCACTGAGTTTTATCTTGAAAAAAATGTGTTTTATAATAGGCTCGTGGTTAATGCCAAACCAATGAATAGCAGTTGCAATAGCAGTTATCCACTTACTTATCGAAGCAGTATTTTGTTTGGCTAAAGACAAGTCCCACAAAGAAATATCAAGCTGATTTTTAGCCAGCCAAAATATAAGCAAATAAACTTCAGATGACCTATATGCAATCTCACTACGAATAAATGCTGGAACTCCAAATTCTTGATCTTTCCGACGATAAAGCAACCAATAATCAATTAATTCACAACATTTCTGGACTTTGCTAATAGTATCTTCGTCATCAAAGTTCAAAAAATCATCTAATGCATTTTTATAAAGCTTTTCTTTCTCATTTTGACCTCTGGCAATTTGTCTTATTTTATTTACATCAAGAGCTGGATGCAAATTATCAGCATCACTCAAAGTCAAGGCCGCACGTATAATTACACCTGCAAACTTTGCATCTGGTATATGTTTCAATTGGTTTCTTCTAATAGGATTTTCAAAAGAAGGCCAATAGGCTTTAATCATTGAATAAATTTTATCATCAGGATGGAGAGGAGTACCATTAGAATTTAACCTCTGAAATAAGTGTTCTACATTCGTTATTTTTTCCTTTTCTTTCGCAGAAAATAATTCTTGAGGAGTTTCTTGCCATAAAACCTCATTGGGCAATTCCAGAAGAACAATCTTCGCATTCAATACTCGGGCAAAAGCTTTATATATACTCTCAAGATGAATAGAGTTTTCTTGGTTTAATATAAAGTCAAGGCATTTCTCAATAATCTTATAATAATTGTAATTTATTTCAAATTGATTACAACATTCAAGTTTATACTTAAGCTTAATCCAAAATTCATTTGAATTTGTTGAGTTCATGCCCGCTTCGAGCAACCAACCTAAAGGAATTGGCATTCTTGATTCAAGCGGCCATGCTTCACTTGGACTTGGACGCATAGATTTTCCAGAAATTTGCTTATCATTCGCATCACGCCACCCAAAACTTTTTAAGGCATCTCTCATTTGCGAAGCCGGTAATATATCTGTTGAATCATTAGGTTTATAACCCCATGGGTGAGCAACAGTGGTAACACGCACTAGAAAACTACGCGTACTGTCTCTCCTCTCTAAATATTCTTTAGGATTAATATCTAGCCACAAAACATCTCTTATATTCTTTTGTTCTAAAGGATCAACAAAACCAAGAGCTATAGCATTACTACGTTGTTGTCCATCAAGTAAATGATGAGTCGGATTAATACACTCCCCATATTTTGCTTGAATATCTTTTTGACCTTGTAAGTGTTTGCATATGATTAAAGACCCAACAGGAAATCCACGTAATAAAGAATCCCAAAGTAATTCAACCTGTCGTGGACTCCAAACTGCGCCTCTTTGCAGGGAGGGGACACAGGCATACGCGCCAACTTAAGCCCCTATCCCCTTGATTAAACACGGCTCAACGCCATTTCCCGGCATTGGTTCAACAGGGCAAGAATGGGACTTGGCAAA
>JAGUXE010000310.1 GCA_020061995.1 Ignavibacteriales bacterium
CGGAATTAAGTATGGAACAGTAACCTCATTAAAAGATTTTTCAGAAAACAATCCAAACGAATTCAAACTTCATCAAAACTATCCAAACCCTTTTAATCCTACCACAATGATTGAATATGAAGTGAGGGAATATTCAAATGTAAATCTTAAAGTATATGATTTACTGGGGAGTAAAATTGCAATATTAGTAAATGAAGAAAAATATCCCGGAAAATATTCTGAAACTTTCAACGGAAGCAATTTAGTTAGCGGGGTCTATTTTTATAAACTAACAATAGGAGGAAACACACAAATACGAAAAATGATTTTACTCCGATAATTTATTATCGGAGATAGTGCGTCAACACTATCTCTATAGTAGTTTGTTCTAAGAAACATTTTTTACATGTTTTGTTTAACCTAAATGGAACCGATAAATCTTTTACTGTAAAAATTAATTTGTTGGAAATATTATGAAAATTTTATTGTTAGCTTTAGCCTTTACTACATTGGTTTATGCACAAAATGAAATAAACAAGTTTCAATATGATGAAGACCCAATGTTGTATTTCCCGCACAATGAAGGTGATGTTTGGGAGTACTATGATGTTGATGAATTTATTATTGATACGGTAAGAGCAACACTGCAAAGAGACTCAATAGACACTACCGGAAATGTTTATGTTTCTATTAATTATTTTGCAATACGATTGGGTATTCCTATTTATACAGATTACTATAAAATAGATACATTATATAATGTTTGGAGAGGGTTGATAGGATATAATTTTTTACTATATAGGTTAGATGCTACGTTAGGGGATCAATGGGTTGCACTTGCTTATGGTGATAGTGGATATCAAAGTTTTGACATAATGAGAGTGAAAGTGGAAGAAGAGGGGAGTATTTTTGGTGTTCCAACAAACTTTAAGACTTACTTAAATTTTTACGCGGAAGACAGTACGGATACCATAGGGATTCTAACTAATTCTGCTTATACTTTAGCAAGAGGATTCGGAATGGTTTTTTATAGTACAGGTTTCACTACATATCATTTAAGGGGCTGTATAATAAACGGAATTAAGTATGGAACTGTAACCTCATTAAAAGATTTTTCAGAAAACAATCCAAACGAATTCAAACTTCAACAAAATTATCCCAACCCGTTTAATCCTAATACAACAATAAGTTTTAATGTTCCAACACGAGAAAATATCTCACTTATTGTATATGATATAATGGGGAAAGAGGTAATAAAATTAATAGAAAACAAAAGCCATTCCCCAGGGGAATATCGAGAAATTTGGAATGGAAAGAATAGTTATAATGAATATGTGTCAAGCGGTATATATTTCTACCGACTTCTAAGTGGAGAAAAAGTTATAACCCGTTCAATGATTTTAATGAAATAAAACTAATGGAGAGTGAAATCTATAAATAGTAAAGCTTAGCACGGTGCTTCTGTTTTAACAACTTGTCCCTTTGGGATAACACGCGGTAAGTTTATTTAAATTGTGGAAAAGGGGTCTTATGAAAAAGATTATAGTAGTTAGTTTATTCTTTTTACTCAATTGCTTTTCATTTGGACAAGATCAGATTAAAAGTTCATTTTGGGCAGAGGTGGGAACCGGAGTAAGTTTTGTGAAACTTTCCGCTGCTCGTGCTGGTATTAATATTTTTGCTTCACTGAATTATGAAAGCCAAAATAATAATTATAGTCTTAGTTATTTACGTTCAAGCGAAATCACATTATTTACACATCCTGATGAATTTGTTAAATCTTATGAGTTAAAGTATGGGAGATCTATAGATTTCTCTATGAAAGGTTTACTCTTACCATTTCCATTTTTACTGATCATAAAAAAAGAGTTTAATTATTCTTTAATTGGAAAGATTGGAATTTCATATAATGAAGCGCGTGAAAGAACTAATTTAATAAAAAGTGAAATTTGCAATAATAGCTATAATTCCAAACTTATATCCGGGATTGGGCTGCCAATAGAAATAGAATTAAGAGAAGAGATTACAGATTTTATCGGAATGAGTCTCGCCGCTTATGCGAATTTCAATAAAGTAAAAAATTATTCTGGAATTAATTTTAACATATCAGTTGGTAAATTTTATAGACAGACTAATTAGCAATTACCACCAAGTATTTAAGTTAAATAAATCTTCTCTTAATTGTTCTATTTTGACATTCTATTTATTGTCGTCAAATAGATTGAGCTTGGTGCGTGGTTTTTATAAAATAATTTACATCAATTCAACAATATCATCTTTTGTGTTGCGGTGTAATTACCGATGATTATTCTATAAAAATAAACCCCGCTCGGCACATTTTCGGCATTAAACACCACTTCCTGTCTTCCGGTTGATTGATATTGATTTACTAAAACCGCAACCTCTTCACCAATCAAATTATAAACGCTTAACTTCACTATTCCCGAAACGGGAAGTATATAACTTATTTTTGTCGATGGATTAAAAGGATTCGGATAGTTTTGTAATAATTCAAACTTAGCGGGAATATTATTTTCGAGTTTACCGGTTGTTGTTCTAAAAGTGAAATCAGCAATCTTAGGAAAATGATCTGATGCTGATTTTGTATCGGTAAGATTTAATCCGTAAAGACTTAATCTGTCAACAGGCATTACTTCTGTTTGTAAGATAAAAGATTTTTCAACATTCATACTAATGTTTGAGTAAATCATAAAATCTAATCTGCCGGGGGTATAGCTGCCACCGTCATCACGCCAGGTATAAGCAGTTGGTTTATCGGTTTGATATGAATAAAGATCTACGAGAAAAGTTGAATCCCAATCAGGTGGTCCGCTCGTTCCGTAAGTTGATGTATTAACAATATCACCGGTTAATAAAGTTTTTAATTGTTGACTGAATCCAACCAGGTTTAAATCTCCTGAAATCATAAAAGGTGTTTTGTAAGGGAGTGTAATTAATCCTCCTTCAGTTTTAGCGTCACGTAAAAATGCGATAATTGCATCAGCTTCTCGTTGGCGAATGTCATCTGCGGTGCAACAGCGTAAATGGCAATTAATAATTAATATGTCATTTTGATATTTTGAAGAGAGATCAATTAATGATGCAGTTATTCTCAGCCCGGAAGCAACAACCCAATGTTGTTTAAATGGGAATTTAGAAATTGTAACATTACCGGCGTCAAGTTTTACAGCATTCCATGAAACCCCACCCGGTAAAGGATGAATTTGATTCATCACAGCTTTTACTTGTTCTGCAGATGTATTAAAGAATTCGTTAAAAGTAATAACATCAGGTTTTATCGCATTAAATATCCGCTGATACATCGGCTGTTTACTCACATCCATCAATCCGTCAAATTCAACATTATATGTCATAATGCGAAGGAAAGAACTATCGGAGCGCGTAATATCAATCGGCTCAAAGGGTGTAACCGGAGTATTATCGAAAACATAATAAAATACTTCTCCGGAATTCGGCATTAAATCGCCGTTGGATTTTTCATTCTTAAATAAAATTTTTATTGTATCAGAAGTGAAAAGAGAATTAACATTATCGGGCTTTACATTTCTTCCAATTGCCAATTCATATTCAGTAGAAGTTACAGTCGGCAAATATCTAAGTTGAATTTTACTATATCGAATAGAAGTAGTTGATGATTTAATAAAACTTCCGTTACGCGTGCCGAAATTCCATTTTAATTCTGCACCTAGTCCGTTTACAGATAATCCTGTATTAGATTTATTATCGCCGTCGATATACAAAGTGGGATTTTCAGTTGTAATCTCTTGAAGTTTGATTTCGGGTGTAAGTTTGAATTTTATATAAAGGAAATTTTCATCATTTGTAACATAGAAAGAATGAAAATCAATTCCGGTTCCGTCACCAATTGAATCAACATAACCATTAGAGATATTTTCCCAATCATCAAATTTACCGTCCATAAAGATTCTGGTTGATTGAGAAAAAAGACTTATCGAAAAGAGAAAAAATAAAAAATATTGCATAAAACAATCACATAAAATTTCTTGAACAGAGCATTAACTTATAACAAAAATAGGCATCTTTTTTTTAGATTGCTAATAAGCAAAATTGAAGTTCTGCAAATAGGAGCAAAAATGAATATTCAAATCTTCGGAACGAAAAAATGCAGTGACTCCCGAAAAGCCGAGCGTTTTTTCAAAGAGAGAAGAGTCCCTTTTCATTACCGTGAATTAACAGAAAAAGGATTGGCAAAGGGAGAGCTTGATAATATAACTCGCTCAATTCCTTTAGGGGAATTGTTGGATAAGGATGGGAAACAATTTCAAAAAAGAAATTTATCTTATTTGGTTTACAAAATTGAAGATGAACTTTTAAATGATCCTTTATTGCTGAAAACTCCGATAGTTCGAAATGGAAAAGAATCGACAATCGGTTATAGTCCTGAAACCTGGCAGAAATGGATAAATGCTGAAAAATGATGGATTTTTGAATAAATTCATTCCCAATTGTGAGTTTTTAGATTTTAGAATTTTCTTACAAAAGAGAAAACCAGGCTGATTTCTTAATCGTTTTTCCCCGAATTATCGGATTAGAAAAGAATTCACTTCGGTATAATAATTGATAAAGTTAGCAGAATAGAAATATTAAAATACAGAAAAGTTTAAGTCTTTTTATAAAAGGTGAAATGATGAATCTATCAACTAAATATTTAGGATTAGACCTTAAAAATCCAATTATTCCCTCAGCGGGACCCCTCTCAAAAGAAATTGACAATGTTAAATTAATGGAAGATGCCGGAGCTGCCGCAATAGTATTATGGTCTCTTTTTGAAGAACAAATTGAACATGAAGAATTAGAACTTCATCACCATACTACGGTTCACTCAGATAGTTATGCAGAAGCAACTTCTTATTTTCCTGATGCTTCAGAATATAAATTGGGTCCGGATGCTTACCTCGAATATATTAAAAAATTGAAAGAAACAGTTACAATTCCCGTTATTGCTAGTTTAAATGGAAAATCAGTTGGCGGTTGGATAGATTACGCAAAACAAATTCAAGAAGCCGGTGCTGATGCAATGGAATTGAATATTTATCGCCTTGCAACCGATTTAACAAAATCCGGCTCTGATGTAGATAAAGAATATATCGAAATTGTAAAAGCCGTACGCGCTGCAGTTCAAATTCCTATAGCTGTAAAATTAGGACCCTTCTTCAGTTCAACCGCATGGATTGCAGATCAACTTGATAAAGCCGGTGCAAATGGTTTGGTTCTTTTCAATCGTTTTTATCAACCAGATATCGATTTAGAAAATCTCGAAGTTGTACCTAATGTTCTTCTCAGTACACCAATGGCAATGAGACTTCCTTTGAGATGGATTGCAATTCTTTACGGAAGAATTAATGCAGATCTTTCTGCAACAAGCGGAATTTATACTGAAAAAGATGTTCTTAAAATGATTATGGCGGGAGCCAAAACCACACAAATGCTTTCATCATTGTTAAAATATGGTATTGGTCATATCTCGGAAGTAATTACTAAGCTGCAATACTGGATGGAAGTGAATGAGTATGAATCACTCGATCAAATGAGAGGAAGTATGAGTTATAAAAATTCTGCTGACCCTGCTCAATTTGAAAGAGCAAATTATATGAAGGTTTTAAACTCATATAAATAAATCTTAGCATAACACTATTAAACCATTACGGAAAGCCGTTTTCGCAGGGGAAATTCTAGGGGAGTAAAGAATTTTGAAAGCAGACTGCCGTAATGGTTTTCTCATTTTAAATACAATCTCTTTAATTGATTCAGTTTATATTTTAAACTAAGTTTACCACTCTGAAACAAAATTTTTTCTTCATAATTAATCATTTCTTTTATTGGAAAGTTTTATGAACGGCACACACTATATGCAGATTCTGATAGACAAAATGGCAGATAACATGAAATTTGTCGGAATGTTTTATATAATTATCGGAGGCTTTTATTGCTTTACGATAATTGGTGCAATTGTGGGAGTTCCATTAATTATAAGTGGTTTGCAAATTCGTGAATCAGCTTCGGCATTTCAAAACTATTCTTTTACAAATGATCAATATCTTCTTGAACAAGCCCTTAGTAAGCAAAACAGTTTTTTCAAAATTCAAAAAATCATAATGATTGTCTCTTTAGTTTTTATGGTAATCTATATTGTGTTTCTATTGGTTGTGGGGATATCTTTTTTTCAAAATTTAGGTTCAACTGATAGTTATTCAGTTTGATAATAATTTATTTCTTTAAAAAATAAACGGAGCTCTTATGTTTGATCCCGAATATAAATTTACTTGTGTAGAAAGATTTCTACGCTACGTTAAATACGACACTCAATCTGATGAAAATGCAGAATCATTTCCGAGCACAGAAAAACAAAAAATCCTTTCGAAAGATCTGGCGGATGAATTGAAAAACCTTGGTCTTGCAGATGCAGTAATGGATGAATATGGTTATGTGACTGCAACGATTCCTTCCAATACGGATAAGGATGTTCCGGTAATCGGTTTTATTGCACACGTTGATACATCTCCCGCGGTTTCAGGTGAAAATGTTAATCCGTTAATACACAAAAACTATCAAGGCGGTGATATTCCTCTCCCCAAAGATGGACAAGTTATTAAAGCTGAAGATAATCCCGATCTAAAAGATATGATTGGTTTCGATATCATAACATCTGATGGCTCAACTTTGCTCGGGGCTGATAATAAAGCCGGTGTTGCAGAAATTATGGATGCTGTTGAATATTTATTGAAACATCCTGAAATAAAACACGGACCAATCAAAATCTGTTTTACACCTGATGAAGAAGTTGGACGCGGAACCGAAAAGTTTGATGTTGAAAAATTCGGAGCAAAGTATGCTTACACAGTTGACGGACAAACACGCGGTGAAGTTGAAACCGAAACATTTTGTGCCGATTATATGGTTGTAACATTTACCGGAAAAAACATTCATCCCGGTTATGCTAAAGACAAAATGATAAACTCAATTAAAATAGCATCACACTTTATAGAATCGTTGCCTAAAGATAAACTATCTCCCGAAACAACGGAAGATCGCGAAGGATATGTTCACTGTAATGCTTTCAACGGTTCCGAGGAACAAACAGTTTTAAAAATTATTATCCGCGATTTTGAACAGGAAAAACTCAAAGAGTATGAAGACTTAATCGTTAAACTTGCAGAAGAAGTAGTTTCTAAGTATCCGGGTGCACGCTTAAACTATCAAATTGTTGAGCAATATCGTAATATGAAATATGTTCTAGATAATCATCCGCAAGTAAAAGAATTTGCGATTGCAGCAATGGAGCGACTAAACATTACTCCAAAATTATCACCGATTCGCGGTGGTACTGATGGAGCAAGGCTATCGTTTATGGGGTTACCCACACCAAATTTATTTGCAGGGGAACATTCATTTCATTCTAAAACAGAATGGGTTGCAATTCAAGATATGGAAACAGCCGTCAAATTAATCGTTGAAATATCTAAAGTGTGGGAAGAGAAGAGTTAATCTAATTACTGAGGCGGGGATGTACCGCCTCAATTTTAAACTCAATAATAATATCCAATCGAGAAATAAAAAGAGACCGGACCTAATATCATCTTACTTAAAGGTTGATCTTTTCTTAAAAAGAAAGTTCTTCCGAGAGAAAAATCTGCAGGACCTATTGGGGTATTAAATGACAAAGTTGTTCCGATTCCATGACGTAAGTCTTTGAATCGAACCTGTTCTTGATCTGCCCAAATGGAGCCCAAATCATATCTCAAAGAAATATAAGTATCAACAATAATTTGAATTGGTAGAAAATATCTATACTCAAGCGATCCTGTCATTACCTGCCTACCTCTAAGTTCATCATCGCGCATTCCGAAGAATGAATTTTGTCCGCCGAGTGAATATTGTTGGCTTAATGGTAAAGTTTTATCAGCTAAGCCTAATCGAATAGCGGTAGCAATCGTATGAGCATTATTAAGAGTGAAATACCCCTTATAATTAATTCCGAAATTTGTAAACCCAATATCACCACCTATTACTTTCTGTGCGGTCTCATAGAAACCAGTAATTTTCAATCCATTTGTGGGATAGGGATATTTATCTTGTGTATCAACATTAGACGAGACTCTTAAACTAACGATGGTGTTTTTATTGGGGGGAATTAAATTCCCACGTAAATTATGAACATCATTTAATTCATATTTCCCTTTAAGAATCAAGTTGCCAAATCTTTTTACTTGAGTACCGAGGGAGAACGAAAAGCCATAAAAAACCTGGCGGTATTCTCCTATAACATCTCGAGTAAAAGTTTTGCCGGATGAAGAGAAATTATTTTGATA
>JAGUXE010000323.1 GCA_020061995.1 Ignavibacteriales bacterium
GCAAATTAAAGTGGTTTTATAGAATGGGGCACTTCGAAAATTACGTTACACCTTTAGTAACTTCTGATGGAGGAATTATTTTCAGCAATGGTCTGTCAAAGATTTACTGTATAAACCCAGACAGTACGATGAGATGGGAGTACAAAGTCGAAGGAATCTCCCAAATTAATCACAATGAATCATTAAATATAGATTTAGATGGAAATCTATACTTTGTTAATATGGTAAATAATAAACTTTATTCAATATCGAAAGATGGAAAATTTAATTGGTCTTTGAGTGATGAAAGGCTAAGTCGGACACATCCTATACCCTTCAGTACGGCATTCTCACCCGACGGAAAAACTTTATACATTCCATGTCGTTCAGTTACTGTTTTGGCTATTGACATAGTAAATAAGAATGTTAAGTGGTCTTACGGAAATACGTGGTGTAATGAAATTATGATAGATTCAGATGGAAATATTTACGCACAAGTTAGTAATGGACTTGTTGTATTAGACAAGGACGGAAAACTTAAATGGGATTATATCGTAACTCCCTCTACTTCAGGTAGTCCAAGTCCTACTATTGATAAGCAAGGGAATATCTATTTTGCTACAGATACACTTTATGCACTTGACTATACAGGTAAACTGAGATGGAAATACCGATTAAATAAAACTTGTGATGTACCAATTATTTGTGATAATAATGGAAATATTTTTGTCGGAACTGCTTCTGGTAGCGGTATAACAATTGTTGCACTTAACTCAAATGGTAACTTACTCTGGACGATATCAGACGATTCGGTATATCCAGTTGGTAGCTCCCCAGCAATTGATAATGATGGAAAATTAATTTATCCATGTTATCATCGTAAAGTGATAGCTATTAAATAATTAATGGAGGTAAAATGAATCTTCATAGGTCTCTATCGTTTGTAATATTAATTGTCACTTACTCTGTTACTATTGCTCAAAATAATCCGTTATATTACGGTCATGAACTTTTTATTCATACTGAAGGGAATAATCCAAATCATTCTACAGTAAAATTTTGGATGACTGCAGTAGATGCAGTTTGGGATCAAGATGCAAACATATACGAATTGGCTCCTCAAAAATTGATTGGCTCTCTTAACTTTGCACGAGCATATCATTTTAACAACCGATCAAATGATAATATTCCTATACCCGATTCTAGCAATGATTGGGGTATGGAAAACGTTTTGTCTTTCGGTTATGGCTCTTCATATGACCAAAATATATTCGGCTATGGTCTTTATTTAGCCGCATTCGGTTACAATTGTGATGATCCTATAATATCTTTCTATCTCGATTATGGGGATTGTGATTATCCAGATAAATATCCTGAAGGAGCTGATATTTGGATTAAATTTAATGCGTCGAATAATACTGTAAAGATTGATTGGAATAATTATAATTTTACCGACTATGTTACTACTATTGAAAATAACAATACTTATGCGATATGGAATTATATGCCCAAAACTTTGAGACAGTATATTCAGAACACAAATTATCTCGAACTTTATTGGTGCAATTGCAACTGTTGGGAAATATGTAAATGAATACACCGATTACGATTTAGGCGTTGGCTCGCGATGGAAAGTATATTATAAAGTGATTGCTGTTAATAACGGAAATGAAGTAGGTCTATTTTCCAATATTGGTAAAATTGGGGCAAGTGGATTTATGAAACAAAACTACATTGAGGTAAAAAATAATTTTAAATTTTATCTTAAACAAAACTACCCCAATCCGTTTAATCCGTCGACCGAAATCAACTTCCAAATTCCCGAACAAAGTTTCGTCACTCTATCTATATTTGATATTTTGGGCCGTGAGGTAGATGTATTATTGAACAAAGAGCTGTCTGCTGGTAAGCACATAGTTTCATGGAATGGAAGTAAGTTTGGTTCAGGCATCTTTTTCTATAAAATAACGGTCAGGAGTAACAATGCAAAGCTTACGACTCATACTAACAAGATGATTCTTCTTAAATAATGATATATGGTTTTTAATAGATAATATTATTGATGTTTCGCAAATTGAAAGAATTGAGATATCGCGTTGGGTTGGTGCTGCACCAAATATCGGTCCAGGCACAAGCGATAGGGTTTTAAAAATTTACACAAAAAAACAGAAATAAAATGACCTCTATGAGTAAATTTAGGAGTACAAAATATTATTAAAAATCACTTGACACGAAATAAAAATTTACATATATTACTACTGTAATTTTATTATCAATAATATAGAAGAGTTGTATGTAAAATTGTTCTTGCTTTCTTTCGTTCTTACCATTTTAAGTTTAACTAATAATTGATAAAAATAATTGATAAGAAATATTTTTATCAATAATTTCAATAATCACAAAAAACAATCCGTCAGCTGACGGAAGGAGGGAAAAAATGAGTTTTTATTCACATTATTCATTTCTTAGATTTGGAGGGCTTTTAGTGTTTATTTTAGTCTTCTCTTTCGCTGGATGTGTTGATACCGGAGTCCAAAATATCCCCGAAAAAACTAATTTTACCTCAATGCTAAATATTGTAAATGTAGCAAAAGATGAGGGTAATGCTGCTGTTACGTTCGACGGGCAAAGTTTTGGAACAATATCGTTTGGGTCAGACGTGCCGGCTGGTAGCTATACTCAAATGCCTGCGGGAACTCGCAAGATGATTGTCAATTTTACATCTGGTAAGAAGGATACAATCAAACAGCCGCTCCCAACGGATTCAAAGGCGAGAATCTTTATCTTAAATGTTGATTTGTTAACTAGAAACTATACGTATCTGCATGAAAGATATACTTATGAGATTGCCGGACAAGACGGAAAAGCATTAGTAAGATTCTTTCATGCTTCTCCCGATGCCGGGGATGGAAAAATTTTAATGTCTGTTACAGGTGGCGTACAGGATTCAGTTATGGTTTCAACACTTGTATTTGGGAAAAGTTCTCCAGGATATTTTTCATTGACAGCTGGTCCTACTTATAATTTCAAATTAATATTTGGTACAGACACATTAAAAGTTACACCAGCGTTGAGTGCAAAAAAGAGATACACACATTTAGTTTATGATGTTAAAGCTAGTTTGAAACAGAAATTATTAACAGATGATTAATCTATTTAAACAAAAAAAAGGAGGGTATTAGATATGTCTAAAAAAATTTCAATAATATTATTATTAATATTAATTGCAGCAGGAACAGTCTTTGCCCAGTATGGAAAAATCAGCGGAACGGTTGTTGATAAACAATCCAAAGAGCCGTTGATTGGGGCAAGTGTTCTTATATTAGGCACTACAATGGGCGCTGCAACCGACATTGATGGTAAATATATTATTTTAAATGTTGCACCTGGTATGTATAACCTACGTGTAAGTTATGTAGGTTACCAGGATGTTACTATCAGAAACATTAGCATAATTGCTGGTTTGTCAAAAGAAGTGATATTTGAGGTTTCCACTACTGCAATCGAAGTCGAACCAGTCGAAATTATTGCTGAAAGGCCGCTCATTGAAAAAAGTGCAACTAATGCAATTAGAATTCTTAAGACAGAGGATTTCGAAAAATTGCCTGTGCGCGGTACTGTGTCCTATTTAGCAATACAGCCTGGAGTTGTTTTACAAAATGAGCGTATTCATATCAGAGGTAGCAGACCAGATGAGGTTGGTTTTACTGTTGATGGTGCCACAACAAAAAATATCGTTGATCGCGATGGTGGCTCTTTAGTAAATACAATTCCGGAAGCTCTTGAAGAAGTTTTACTTCAGGCTGGTGGTTATACCGCAGAATTTGGCAGTGCAAATGCTGGATTGATACAGCAAAACTTAAGAACCGGCAAAGATGTTTATCATGTTTCTATCCAGATAGAATCTGATAATTTTCGTGATGCGGGTAAAAAATTCCTGGGCACATACAATTATGGATATTCTGATTATGTTGTTTCGGTTAGTGGACCTGTATTTTCTGATAAAATAAAACTATTCGTAGCTGGTGAAAATTTCTTCACAAGAGATTATGATCCGGTTTTCTGGACGGGATCTCCAAAATTCTGGAGCGATGGAGCCGCAGTTGATTCTGTTTTTGACACAGGAGCTAGAGGTGGGAAAAAAGGGGAGTCTCAAATTCTATCTTGGCTTCCCGGTAATATTGAAGGACGGATGCGAAATAGATATAGTACCAACGGAACTTTGCTATTTGATTTCAAACCAATTTTCGTGAAAGTTGGTGGCGCATTCTCGTGGCAAAGGACAAGAAGCAATGCAAGTCCGTTGATGAACCTATTTGCTCAAGAAAGACTTCCTTTAATCGATATCAGTGAAGGGTTTATGAATGCCAAGTTCAATTATTTTGTAAACTCAACTATATTGTTAGAAGCTAATTTTAGCATGCTAGACCGCAGATCGAAACAATACGATCCTTGGTTCAAGGATGATGTTCTTGCCTATAACGATAGCATAAAAGCGGTTGCCTTTGGAACTACTTACCCCAGAATGGGTACAATGCATCAGGCATATGACTTCCATGGATTCCCATTCAACAGGCCTGGACAATTACTTTCAATCTATAGGAAGAATCAGACTGGCTATTATGGCGGTTCGGCAGCAATGACTTCTCAATTTTCAGGGCATGAAGTAAAGTTGGGATTATCATATGAATATTGGACGGCAAGGAATTATGGTATCGAAGGTATACGAGAATTAACATCAATATACAATGCGATGCGATTGAATCCTGATGATGCGAGAAATGAAAAAGATCTAAAAAGCTTTATAAGACGACAAACAGGTGTTTCTCTAAACAATTATGGTTATGATGAATTCGGTCGCAAAATTGATAGTGGAGATGATGGTCCGAAACATCCACAGTTTTTCTCAGCTTACCTTATGGATAAGGTAGAGTTTGAAGATTTGATAATCAATGCTGGAATAAGATATGACTATTATGATTTAGATACATGGACTTTCTTAGATCCGACAAAACCACAGCGTGATGATAATGAACAAAAGTTAGTTAATATTGAAAAAACACAAACATATCAATTTGTTTCACCACGCTTAGGATTTTCGTTCCCGGTTACCGATCGTACAGTGTTTCATTTACAGTTTGGTAAATTTGTTCAGCCGCCCGGCTTGGATGTAGCTTACAGAGGTTTGCCTGCTGCTACTGCCCAAATTCAAGGTGGTTACTTTTTTGGCAACCCAATTTCTTATGATTTACAACCGACCAGAACAACACAGTATGAAATTGGATTTACACATCAATTTACCGACTATGCTGCTTTCGATATAACAGGATTTTATAAAGATATCAAAGGACAAATGCAGTACGATTTTATTAACACAGTAGCAGGATGGGATCCATCGAGTTATCCAGTGTTTACAAACGGTGACTTCGCAACTACAAAAGGTCTGGAATTTAGAATAACACTCCGCAGAGTAAATAGATTACAGGCTCTATTGAATTATACATTGTCTGATGCACGAGGAACTAATTCATTACCAACCAGTGCAAGTGGAGCTATGAACGTAACAGGTATTAAACCGACTACTGTAATTCCACTACTTTATGATCAAACTCACAGAGGTTCTGTAAATCTTGACTATCGGTTTGCAAAAGATGATGGTGGACCAATACTTGAA
>JAGUXE010000308.1 GCA_020061995.1 Ignavibacteriales bacterium
ATATTCTTTAAGGGTTACCAATTACAGTTATGCCGAAGATTATATCAAAATGGTTAGAATATTAATCAAAAGAAAAGTTCCTTTTATTGCTTATAATTTAGAGGAAGTTTTAGATTACCTAAGAGGTGAGACCTATTTTACAGTAAACACTTACGCGGATAATTCTTTCTCTTATATCCCCTGTCAGGAATACAAAAAGAATTATTTTAAGTATATAGAGTGGGACAATCCGAAGATCCTGAAAATGAAAAAAAGAAATCGTAACGAAACTTCAAGGAAGAATTTTTAATAAGAATTATGAGGAAAGAAGTCTTCTCAAACATAATTGGCGCTATTGAATCGTTGAATATCGAATGGAAACCATCCTTATCTCAGATTAACGAGACTATTGAAACCATTTCTGCTTTTTCCAACACTGAAGGTGGTAAAATAATTATTGGTGTTTCCAAGTCGGGTAAGGTGCTTGGCTTAGATGTAGGCAAAGATACCGTAGAACGGCTTACCAATCAAATCTCCCAGAATACCGACCCCAAAATTCATCCTCATATAACTATAGAAAAGATAAAAGGCAAATCCATAATCATTATTGAAGTAAAAGAATCATCTGACCATTTGGTGCTGGCATTTGGCAGCCCATATAAACGAGTTGGTAAATCAACTGTAAGGATGAGCAAGGATGAATATGAAAGGCTGATATTAGAAAAGCACAGAGAAAAGTTATATTTCGATTCCCAAATTTGTAAAGGAGCAACTTTAAAAGATATAGATGACGAAAAAGTAAAATGGTTCCTTAAAAAGGCAAAGATCAGGAGGAATCTTAATATTGAACTTAAAATTTCAGTTAAAGAAATATTACAAAAGTTGGATTTGCTAAAGGAAGATAAATTAACGAATGCCGCAATTTTACTTTTTGGCAAAGAACCTCAAAGATTCTTTTTACAGGCTGAACTAAGATGTGCAAGGTTTAAAGGAAATGAACCTGTGAAGCCTTTTATTGATATGAAAATATTTGGCGACAATATAATTGAGCAGGTTGATAGTGCCCTAAATTTTATTTTAGAACATATTTCTATGAAAGTATATCTTGCTGGGAAAAAAGAAAGAGAGGAGAAATATGAGTATCCCCCGGATGCTTTAAGAGAAGCGATAATAAATGCCATTTGTCATAGAGATTATCGCACTGTTGGTCATATACAGATAAGAATTTTTGATGATAGAATTGAAATGTGGAATCCGGGGTTATTGCCAGAACCTTTAACCTTAAAAGACTTGAAGAAAAAACACAAATCTATTCCAAGAAATCCATTGATTGCCAATAGTTTCTTTCTAATTAAGTTTATTGAACAGTGGGGAACCGGGACTAACGATATGATTAACCTATGTTCAGAGTGGGAATTACCTGAGCCATTGTTTGAGCATATTACAGGGGATTTTGTAGTTACATTTAGAAAAGAGTTAACGGAATCCTTTCTTAGAGAAAAAGGTCTTAATGAACGCCAAATAAAAGCGGTTACTTATGTTAAAGAAAGAAGGAATATAACTAATAAAGAATATTGCAAACTTAATGAGGTTTCTAAAAGGACAGCAAGTAACGAGTTAAAAGATTTAGTTTTAAAGAAGGTTTTCAAAATAACAGGAGAAGGTAAGAGAGGATTAAGGTACATTTTGAAGTGAAATGCCAAAAAAATGCCCAAAAAATGCCCAAAACCCAAAAATAGGTATGAGTTGACGCAAAGTTGACGCAAGGTGATACTTTATGCCAACTTTGTTGTAGATTAGACCTTGTTAATCGGTATCGTTACCGATTAACCTAACCAAGGGAGAATAAGTGAACATATTAGTCACAGGCGGCGCCGGATTTATCGGCAGCGCCTTTGTCAGATTGCTTCTAAGGGACTGTCCCCACAGGGGACTGTCCCTGAGTTGGTTGTTGTTGACAATTTCCTAATGATTTGCTACTATATGTTCAACCATTGAACAAATGAATAATAAGAACGATATTTTTAAGTCAGAACACACCCTTCAAATCTTAAGAGAAATAGAATCCAATCCCAAGATAACTCAACGCCACCTTTCCCAGAAATTAGAAGTTAGTTTAGGTAAAATAAATTATCTCATCCACGCCCTCATAGAAAAAGGTATAATCGAGATAAAAAACTTCAAAAATTCCAAAAATAAACTCGCCTATATGTATATGCTCACACCCCGCGGCATAAAGACCAAATTTCGCCTTACTCAAAAGTTTTTCTGTTGGAAAGTAAAAGAATTTGAACAACTTAAAAAAGAAATAGAAAATTTTAGAAAAGAAATTTCTTTCTTTAATTTAAGATGAGAAATAGACAAAGAAAAAATAGGGGATCGAAAATATGGATTTTAAATTTTACATATAATTTATACAATTTTATTCTTCTTTATAAATTACCCGAAGTAATTGCAAAGAAGTTTATTAAATTTATTGTGCTTTCTAGGGATAAGTCTAAAAGGAGATTTTTCTGGGAACGGCTTGGATTTTTGCCCAAGATAATCAAACAAAGTCAAAAAAATAGATGGATATGGATACATGCAAATTCAATAGGGGAGGTTAATGCGTGTTATGCTTTAATTCGTATGCTAAAAGATAAATATCCCCAGAATAAAATTCTTTTGACGACTACTAATTTTTCGGCTGATGAGAGAGCAATGCAACTAAATATTGCAGGCGCTGTAACTTTTTTTCCATATGATATTCCTTTAATTATTAAAAAATATCTAAAAATATTTAATCCTTTGTGCGTTATTATTGTGGAGTGCGATATCTGGCCAAATTTTGTAAAGATGTGCAGAAAAGATGGCATTCCTATTTTAGTGATTAGCGGAATATTTGCCGATGGCAACGGTCGGTCTTTAGGGTCACGATATCTATACAACTATAAATTTAATCTTTCGGCCGATGTGCTTAATAATATTAACAGATTCTGTATGCAGACCTCCCAAGATGCACAAAGATTAACACATTTAATAACTGATTATAAGAATATAAGCATTACTGGAGATTTGAAATTTAGCAGTCTGAATGAAAAAGCATCAACGGAGGAAATAAGTTACTATAAGAATATTTTTAATATAAAAGACAGAGATTCTGTATTTATTGCTGGTAATATCCATAAGGAAGAGTTTGAAATGGTATTAGATGCCTTTAGAATAGTAAAACAAAAAAATTCAGATACGATAATGATACTGGCGCCTCGTTTTATAAGAGATATTTCTTATATAGAACCTTTATTGTCAAAAAAAGAATTAAGTTTTGTTAAAAGAACTTGGCTGGGTAAGCAAAAAAGATTTAATGAAGAGATAATTCTGTTAGATACGATGGGAGAACTCGTAAAAATTTATGCACTTGGAAAAGTGGCTTTTGTTGGAGGTAGCTTGGTGTACTTAGGAGATATGTTTGGCGGCCATAACATATTAGAGCCAGCGGCATTAGGCGTCCCAGTTTTATTCGGGTCCTATATGCATAATTTTCAAAATCTGGCTGATTTATTTTGTCAACGCAAAGCAGCAGTGCAAGTCAAGGATTCAGAAAATTTGGCTAACTGTGTGGTAAAATTCCTTACCAATCAAGAAGAGTCACGCCAGATGGTTGCTAATGCAACGAATATCTTTGAAGAAAATAAAAATGTTCTAGATAAGACATTCCTATTTATTGATGAAAAACTTAAACAGTCGCAAAGTTATTAATAAAATATTTCCTTATCTACCTGCAAGGATAAGAAACGTCATATACTATCGTTTTTTATGGAACATTGATTTTCCAGAGATAGTTCATATTGAAAATACCAATGCTTGCAATGCTAATTGTATCATCTGTTCTCGAGAAAAGTTGACGCGTCCCATAGGAGTTATGGATTTCGGGCTTTTTAAGAAAATTATAGACGAATGTTCTAAGTATAAGAATTTAATAAGAGAGATTCATTTGCATGGCTTTGGCGAACCGTTACTAGATAAGTTAATTTTTGATAAGGTTAAATATGCCAAGGGAAAAGGCATTAAAAAAACATACTTTGTTACCACTGCCTCTTTACTAAGTTCCGAAGTAACTAAAAAAATAATATCTTCGGGTTTAGATAGGATAAAGTTTAGTCTCTACGGCGTCACGAAAGAGACTTATGAAAAAATTCATCGTGGTTTAAAATATGAAGAAGTCGAAGGCAACATTCGTAATTTTTTCTATATTAGAAAAAAAATGAATTCAAAAAAACCTACTGTGATTATACAATTTGTACCACAGGAAAATAATCGCAATGAGAATGCAATTTTCTTTAATAGGTGGAAAGAATTTATTGATGCTCGAATAGGCGATCGTGTGGAAGAGTTTTATCTTCATAATTGGGTTTATGGCCGGGATTACAATAGAATAAATCTCGCCACTTCAAATGCAAAGTCTTGTGCTATCCCTTTTCATATTATCCAAATACTTTGGGATGGTGATGTGGTTCCATGTGTTTTTGATTTTGACGGTAAGATGCCAATGGGTGAAGTCAGAACAAGAAATATTAAAGAAATCTGGAATGGTTTGAATTATGATTTGTTGCGTAATTACCACAGGCAGAAAAGATTCGATAAGCTCTCTTTATGCGCTATGTGCGACCAGCTAAAAAGAGGATAGATGAACGACGATATCTTAAGGATTATAAGAGAAAGAAGAAGTATAAGGCAGTTTCTCAACCAGCAAGTAAGCGATGAAGATATAAAAAAGATAATTGAGGCAGGCAACTGGGCGCCTTCAGCTTCTAATCTACAGGGCTGGAGATTCATCGTTGTAGATAAGCCTGATATCAAAGAACGGCTGGTAGCTTTGGGGGGCTCAGTGGTGATTAAAGATGCACCTACCGGCATTCTGGTTGTATATGATAACCGCTCTTTAAACCTTGAATATATGGATTTTGTCCAGAGCGCTTCCGCCGCAATCCAGAATATGCTTTTGGTATCTTGTAGTTTAGGTATAGGGAGTTGTTGGATTTGCCGTTTGCCAACCAAGCAGAGTCTACGGAAAATTTTTAATATACCAGCGCATTACGACCCTGTTGCGTATATAGCAATTGGATATCCTCAGGGCGAACATGAAGTTGTGGTAAGAAAATATCGGACAAATGACCTAATTGCTTATAATAATTTTTCTTTTAATGCTAATGGGTCATTTAACCCGGTAATCTTGTTTATCAGCCGCATAAAACGCAGGCTTTATTTTTTATGCAAGCAAATAATTTATTTATGGAAAAAGTAAATTGCGATTTATGCAGAGCCGATGATTATGAAATTTTAGAGCACAGGGGGCGCTTTGGTCTACCGGTTAGAAACGTCGTCTGTAAGAGATGCGGATTAGTTTATATTAATCCTCGTATGAGTGAAACAAAATATAGGGACTTTAATCTAAAGGATTATCGGCGAATTTATAATAAACCTCAAGACCCAACAAAGGAATTTACTAATTATCAATTATATAGAGGTAAAATTATATTTGATTTTTTATCCGAATATATTAAACAAGGCAGTCGTGTTTTAGATGTTAGCTGTACTGTAGGAGGAGTACTTGAGGTTTTTAGGCGAAAGTTGGGTTGTGAAGTCTATGGTACAGAAACTGAAACTAGGCTTGCAGAATATGCTTCTAGAAAATTTAATATAAAAATCTTCAATGGCTTCTTCGAAGATAGTTCATTTCCTGAGAGTTTTTTTGATCTTATTATTATGTCGCATACACTGGAACATTTCTATTCACCAACCCGCGCTTTACAATTAGCAAGGGAAATTTTAAAAGCGGAGGGGAAGATTTACATTGAAGTGCCCAATATTTTAAAACCATATAGAAAGATTACTTGGTTTTTTCAGAATGCCCATCCCTATACCTTTTCGCCAAAAACACTCGCTCTTATATGTGAAAAGATGGGATTTGAGATAATTAAATTGGATCAAACAATCAATATCCGCATTTTAGCGAAAACCCACGAAGTTAAAAAACTGATTTTTGCTTTAAACAATAATGGACATTATTTGGAGATTATCAAGGCAATTAAAAAGTATAAGTTAAGGTATTTACTTTATTTAAGATATTTAAATTTTCTAAAAGAAAAATTTTATAGATTAAAAAGAAAAATTGGTAGATTAGTTAAAAAATATGAAAGACTTACATAGGGTTACCAAAGGAGTTTTTTTAAAGACTATCTCAAATCTTATGGTTGTTTTGTTGGGGCTGGTTACTTCTGTTTTGCTTAACAGGTATTTTGGTAAACAGAATTATGGATTGTTGATATTGGTATATACAGTAATTAATTTCTGTTGGAGTTTTTCTAATCTGGGAGCAACACGGACTATAAATAGATTAGTTCCCAAAATGATAAGTGAAAGAAAAGCTGCAGAATTAAACTCGTTATTGAAGACGGCGTTGGGTTTTCAGATTTTTGGTATACTTACTTTTGCCTTGGCGATGTATTTTTCTGCACATTTCATTGCAGTTTCTTTATTCCACAAGAGTCAATTAGTTTTACTTATTAAGGTTGGCGCGATAATGCTGATGGGAACTTCGACAATAGAGTTTGTATCACAATTTTATCAGGCTTTTCAAGATTGGCTTAGAGATAGCCTGTTAAATATAATTTATCCAGTATTGTATTTGATATTAATTATTATAGGAATTTTCTTTTTTAATATGTCTGTAAGTGATGTTCTCTACGCCAATGCGTTAGCCGCAGGCTTTACAGTCTTTTTGGCTGTAATCGTCATTCCTGCTAATATAAAATCTCTGATGACTGCCGAGCATATAAAATTAAATGATTATTTGATAAATAGTAAGAAAATATTAACCTTTGGCACCCCTTTATTATTTGAGAATTTGAGTTTTTTTTTAGTTACGTGGTTTGATAAAGCATTACTCGGAAGGTTTAGACCACTTGAAGAATTGACTTTCTATTACGTTGCTTTGACATTTCTAAATGGTATGGTAGTTTTGTTTAAAACCTTGGTAACAGTATTTATGCCTTATTTATCCAATATCTCTAATGCAGGAGAAGAAATAATAAAGGACAGATTTGAATTAATGTTTAGATGGTTTATCCATATAACGGTGTTTGTTTCCTTGGTAGCATTTTTTCTAATAGAGCCGGTAATTTTTAAATTATATGGGAAAGATTATCAACCAGCTGTATTGGCATTTAGGATGCTTTTGTTATTGTTTATAAGTAGAAGTCTGGCTAATTTGCCAAATATATTTCTTACCAATGTATATGGCCGGGCAAAGCAGACTGTGGGTATCATCGCTATATTAGTAGTGGCAAATGTTGCTTTAAACTCCGCAATTGTTCCGCAATATGGATTTAAAGGAGCAATTTTGGCAGCAATATTAGCCTATGGTATCTATTGGATATCTATGGGATGGGTAAAGGCGATAAGGGACAAGGTGCCTTTTATAACTATATTTAAGACTATGGGCATTATTATGATAGTATTTTTATTATATTATCCATTACAAAAAATAGGTATTAGGACACCATATTTTTACTCGGTTTTCTTGCCTCTTGTTTATCTTCTGCTATTAAAATTAGTTAAGGAAATTAACAAACGTGACATCCGGATAACTCAGGAGATATTTAATAGATTATTATTAAGAAACAAAGTTAATGAGCCACAGATAATTTAAACTAAAATTTAAAGTATTTATGCATATATTACTTATTCAACCACCTTCAACAAAAAGATTTGAGATTATGCCTATAGGATTAGCCTACATTGGAGCTGTTTTACAAGAACATAAACACATTGTTAAAGCATTGGATGCTTGTGCTCCTTATGCACCTTTAAGCATAGCCGATATTTTAAAAGAGATTAAATCCTTTTCACCCGACATAATAGGTATAACTTTTACCACCGCCCTTTGCCAAGAGGCATATAAGTTAGTAAAAGAAATATCAGGCTTAAATATCACTACTGTTGCAGGGGGCTCACATCCTACGGCTGTTCCTGCAGAGGCTTTAAATTTCGGTTTTGATATTGTTGTGCGAGGTGAAGGCGAATATACTATGTTGGAATTAATTAAATTTTTAGAAGGGAAAATAAGCCTTTCTGAAATTTTAGGTATCAGTTATAAAGATAAAGATGGAAATCTTTTTCACAATCCTCCAAGGCCTTTTATCGCAGATTTAGATACACTTCCTTTTCCGGCAACTCATCTCTTTCCGATTAAAAATTATATGAAGAAGCAAACATTATACCATCCTGATTTCTTCTGGTCTATTTTAACCAGCCGAGGGTGCCCGAATCGATGTATATATTGCGCAAGTGCTACATTAGGCAAAAGATACAGAATTCGTAGCGCTCGCAATGTTTATAGAGAGATAAAACAGCTTCAACAAGACTTTAACATTAAATATTTTAGGTTTTTGGATGATACATTAACTGCAGATTCAAAGAGATTGAATGAATCGTTAGATTTATTTATAGCAGATAAGGAGTTCACAATTCCTTGGGATTGTGACTCAAGGGTAGATACTGTTTCAAAAGAGTTGCTTTTAAAAATGAAAAAAGCTGGTTGCCATGGCATAACCTATGGAGTAGAAAGTGGTAATCCCACAACACTTAAAAAGATAAGAAAAGGGATTACGCTTGAAGAAATCAATAGGGCAATAGATGCTTCTATGAACGCTGACCTTGTTTTCGTAATAAATTTAATAATCGGCTGGCCTTGGGAGACAGAAGAGCATATACAGGATACCATAAACTTAGTAAAATCTATACCTCGGTATGCCAAGTGCACGCATCAATATTCACTTCCCATACCATTTCCAGCTACTCGTCTGTACCGGGAATATCATAAAGAATACGATTTTACAGATTGGTGGTTAAAAAATGGTGCGTACGAGGGCGATTATGATGAAGAGGGTCATATTGCATTTTATAAATTATATATGAGATATTTGAACCACCCGTTTTTTAAGAACAATTTCTTTAAATATCCTGTGAGGATTAAAAAAACAATAACCCGTACTTTTATACTTGCGGGCAGGCTTTCAAACCAAAGAATGTTCGGTCTATATACAGAAAAAACTATAAATATGTTTTCGCGATTTTCCGCAATGCTATATAGAATTAATCCAGTACTTGAACGCTTATTTTTTACCCCCTTGCAATCAGAAAAATTTAAGAAAAGCATAAAAAAATTATTAGGAACCTTTGAGCATGAAAAAAGAATTAAAAATGCTTTTACGAATAAAAAAATTCTTAAGAAAATAAAGATATTACATATTATTGAAACCCTTTCTAAGGGCGGGGCAGAAAAGAGGCTTTTTTATGATTTAAGGCACATTGACACAAACAGGTTTTCTCATATTGTATGCTATATTTTTGAAGGCGATTATTTTCGCGATGAAATCCTGAAATTGGGAATTCCAGTTTATAACCTCAATCTCATAAGAAACCGGCAGTTTACTAAGGCAATTTTCGGCCTATGGAAAATTATTAAAAGAGAAAAACCAGATATCATTCATACTCAACTTTTTGCCGCTGATATTTATGGCAGAATTATTGGAAAATTTTTTAGGATTCCGGTGATTTCAAGCATTCAATCCTCTGTTTATGATTCAGGCTTAGAATATTTTCATTCATTTAAGAGACGGTGGCTTGATAGTTTTACAAGTAGACTATGTAATAAAAGATTTATTGCAGTATCAGATTTTGTCAAGGCCGCTGCAGTTAAGAGTCTTGGGATTCAGGAGAAGAAAATTACGGTAATTCACAATTATATAGATACCGAAGAATTTAATATTGTTAATTGTGATCGCCTCAAGAAACGTGTTGCCCTTGGATTTGATGAACAGGATGTTTTACTTATCATGGTTGGTAAATTAAATCCCCCCAAAGGTCAGATGTATCTTTTGCATGCTATGAAACAGATTATCGAATATTCTCCTTTAACAAAACTTCTAATCGTAGGGGACGGGCCAAGTAGGGAAGAACTTTTGAGGATAAGAGATGAATTGAATCTGGGTAGTTTTGTTTTCTTTCTTGGAAAAAGAAACGATGTTAAAGAGTTGCTTTGTGCAAGCGATATTTTTGTTTTTTCAAGCCTAAGCGAAGGGTTTCCAGTAGCCTTAATAGAAGCCATGGCTTTGGGTAAGCCATCTATTGCCTTTAATGTCGGTCCGATGCCAGAATTGGTGATACATAATGAAACTGGATTATTAGTTGAACCGAAGAATATCAGAGCGTTATCTGAAGCAGTACTCAATCTCATTAATAATCCCGAAATTGCCCATAGGCTGGGATTTTCTGCAAAGAAACATGTTTTTGAAAAATTGGACGCGCGCAAAAAAGTTATAGCCTTAGAACAGTTGTACAAGGAAATCTATAATAAGAAATGAAGTCAGATTTACTGAATTGGCTTATTTGTCCTTTTTGTAAAGGCGCGTTAAAGGTTGCTATCATGGAGGAAGATTTAGAGCATAAAGAAATCAAAGATGGTGATCTTTTATGCGACTGTGGTAGGAGTTTTTCTATAAAAAATTATATCCCGCGCTTTGTGGAAAGCGACTATTATGCAGAGAGTTTTAGTTTTGAATGGAAAATCCATAAGAAAACACAGCTAGACAGCTTTAACCAAAATAGGCTTTCCGAAGATGCTTTTAGGAGAAGGACGGACTTTTCCCTGGAAGAATTGAAAGGTAAACTTGTTCTTGATGCCGGTTGCGGTATGGGTAGATATACCGAAGTTGCCCAGAAATACGGGGCAATTGTAATTGGTTTTGATTTAAGTAGAGCGGTTGACGTAGCTTTTGAAAACATAGGACTCAATAAAAATATACACCTGGTTCAGGCCGATATCTTTAATTTACCTTTTAAAGACAGCGTATTTGATTTTATATATAGTTTCGGCGTCTTGCATCATACCGGTGATGCAGAAAGAGCTTTTAAGCAATTGCCTCAACTCCTTAAAATAGGTGGAAAGATATCAATTTTTGTTTATAGTTCTTATAATAAAGGCATTGTTTATACTTCAAACTTTTGGAGATTTTTTACTAAAAGGATTCCAAAAAGGATTTTATATTATTTTTGTTTTATATCCGTTCCCCTATATTACATTTATAAAATACCTGTTTTAGGAAGTATAGGAAAAATGTTTTTTGTTATTTCTATGCAGCCAGACTGGAGATGGAGGGTACTTGATACATTTGATTGGTATTCTCCGAAATATCAATCAAAACATACCCATTCTGAGGTATTTAGATGGTTTGAAGAAGAGGGCCTAACAAATATTAAGATATTTAACGGTGAAATTACAATGTTAGGCAGTAAACAAAATGAATTACTTTAGGCAGTTAATACTGGTA
>JAGUXE010000278.1 GCA_020061995.1 Ignavibacteriales bacterium
AATATGGTTTTCGAATAGTTAAGAATAGTGCCATTGAGATTACTGCAATTGATGATGGGTTAAGAAAATTTGTGACTATTGAAGGAAGCGATAGAGATGAAATTATCTCTTCATTTAATAAATTTCTAAGCGTCTATAAAGATTTCCAATCCACTATTGAAGAGCCGATGATGAATATTCTTTCATCTTTTGATTTGAATACACTTCAATGGAGAGTAATAATTTTTCTGAGAAAAAAGCATCGCCCCTCTCACTATTTTGCTGAAGGAGAAGCACAAATAATGTTAAGTCCTGCTGCAGTTGATATTGGAGGTGTTTGTATTACTCCGCGCGAGAGCGATTTCGAGAAAATCAGTAAAAATGATATTATCGAAATTTTTAATGAGGTTTTTATAAGTCCTTTAGAACTTAAAAATTTTTCGGAAATACTTGGTAAAGCTTACAGTTAATAGTAAAATGAAAAGGCTGTCTTATTAATGGAAGACAGCCTTTGCTTATATTAAAGGATTAACTCTCCTTACCAATTTAAGAGTAGTTTTTTCGAGTATGGCTTTTTTTTCTAAATAAAATTGCCACCATCTCTCGAAGACACAAAGCCTTGCCTCCGGTGCGTAAGGTAAATTATAAATATTATATCTTTTCGTTAGCTTCTACAACCGCAATTGCAGCCATATTTACTATATCATTAATATCAGCACCTTTTTGGAGAACGTGAACCGGTTTACTCATCCCCATCAAAATAGGACCGATTACATCAGCATTTGCCATTCGCCATAAAAGTTTGTAAGCAATGTTTCCGGAATTCAGATCAGGGAATACAAGTACATTTGCGCGTCCCTTCAAATCTGAAAATGCAAAATATTCATTTATGATTTCCGGAGCGACAGCTGTATCAGCCTGCATTTCACCGTCAACCATTAAATCAGGATATTTTTCTTTCAACATCTCGACTGCTTTTCTAACCTTAATTGATTGAGGATAAGGAGCACTACCGAAATTACTAAATGAAAGTAATGCAATCTTCGGAACCATGCTAAATCTCTTAACAGTTTGTGCAGATAGATAAGCAATTTCAACAAGTTCATCTGCAGATGGATCAACGTTAACGGTAGTATCGGCAAAGAAATAAACTTTTTTATTTACATGAACCATATACATACCAGATACGCGTTTAACCCCTTCTGCAAGTTCAACTATTTGTAATGCGGGTCTAATGGTTTCGGGATAGAAAGAGGTTAATCCCGATATTAATCCATCAGCATCACCTAATCGAACCATCATCGAACCGAAATAATTATTTTGTTTGATTAAATTTTTAGCTTCTGATTTTGAAACACCACGACGTTGTCTGATTTTGTAAAATTCATCAACATAAGATTGGAATTTTGCATCTTTAAGAGGATCAATAAATGTCATTCCTTCTGAATTAATATGATGATCTTCAATCTGTTTTTGAATGACATCGTAATTACCAAGAAGAATTGGTTCGGCAATATTATCTTCGACTAACTGTTGGGCGGCTTTTAATATTTTGTATTGCTCTCCTTCAGGGAAAACAATTTTTCGTGGATGCCCTTTAGCTTTTTCAACAGTTCTTCTTACAACTTCTCGTGAAATTCCAAGATGCTCAAGAAGTTCTTCTTTATATGCATCCCAATCGGTAATTTCTTTTCTTGCAACTTTTGTTTCCATAGCCGCTTTGGCAACAGCCGGAGCAACTGATGTTAATACTCTAGGGTCGAACGGTTTTGGTATAATGTATTCAGGACCGAATGCTAAATCAAGTCCGCCGTAAGCTCTTTTAACTGCATCGGGAACTTCTTCTTTTGCTAATTCTGCAAGAGCATGAGATGCGGCAAGTTTCATTTCATCATTAATTTGACTTGCTCTTACATCAAGAGCTCCTCTGAATATAAATGGAAATCCCAACACATTATTAACTTGATTAGGGAAATCGGATCTGCCGGTAGCAATAATAATATCATTTCTGGCAGCTTTTGCATCATCATAAGAAATTTCAGGATTCGGGTTTGCAAGTGCGAATACAATAGGATTCGGCGCCATTGAACGAATCATATCCTGGGTTACTTTCCCTCCGGAGGATAATCCGACAAAAACATTTGCACCTTTAAGTGCATCGGCAATTGTTCTCTTATCTGTTTCGACTGCATACTTTTCTTTGAATTCATTCATGTTTTTAGGACGACCCTTGTAAATGACACCTGAAGAATCGCACATCATAATATTTTCACGTTTTACACCAAGAAGCAAGTAAAGGTTTGCACAAGCAATCGCTGATGCACCTGCTCCACTAAATACAATTACAATTTCTTCCAATTTTTTCTTGGCAATATGACAAGCGTTTATCAATGCCGCACCGCTAATAATGGCAGTCCCGTGTTGATCATCATGAAAAACGGGGATGTTCATTGTACGCTTTAATTCTTCTTCGATATAAAAACATTCAGGGGCTTTGATATCTTCAAGATTAATTCCGCCAAAAGTTGGTTCCAATATTTGACATGTTCTGATAATCTCTTGACTATCTTCAGTATTCAGTTCGATATCAAACACATCGATATCAGCAAATCTTTTAAATAATACACCTTTACCTTCCATAACCGGTTTACCGGCTAACGCACCTATGTTACCTAATCCCAATACGGCAGTACCATTTGAAATTACTGCGACTAAATTGCCTTTGGCAGTATATTCATAAGCTAATGATGGATCTTTTTCGATTTCGAGGCACGGATCTGCTACGCCCGGAGTGTATGCTAAAGAGAGGTCTCGTTGAGTTAAACAGGGTTTTGAAGGAATGACTTCGATTTTCCCTTTTCTTCCCTGACTGTGATACTCAAGAGCTTCGTTCTTAGAAATTTTCATCTGAGTCTCCTGAAAATTCGTTGAGGTATTTTGAATAACAATTAATTAAAACTGGTGTGAAAACTTAAGTATTTGAAGAAGTAAATGCAATGAAATGTGATTGAATCGCAAGTGGGTAACTATGTTTTTATCAACTCAAATAATGTGAGTTGCTTAAAACTATTATCGAATAGTCAAAATAAAAACATCCAGAGGACGTAATCTAGAATGAGTATTAATGCAGCGGAAAGAACAAACGACCTGATAGTTGAAAGCCCGACTCCTTCAGCTCCCCCTTCAGTTCTTAAGCCTATATGACAACCGACCAAAGAAGTGACAGCACCGAAAAATACTGTTTTAATTACACCTGCAAGAAAATCGAAGAAGATAAAATATCTTTTTACTGATTGAAAAAATACGGCTTCGGATACACCAAGAAAGTAATCACTAACTACATAAGCTCCAAGTACGGCAATCACATTAGCAAATATTACAATGAGAGGCATCATAATTACAGCAGCAACAAAACGGGGCATTGCAAGGTAACGTACAGGACTTATTGCCATGCTTTCAAGTGCATCAATCTGTTCAGTGACTTTCATCGTACCGAGTTCGGCGGCGATTGAAGCCCCAACTCTGCCGGCAATTACAATTCCTGTTAATACCGGCCCCAATTCTGTAATTATTGCACGACTGGTTGAACCACCAAGAAATGATAATGGAGCAATCCCTTTTAATTGATAAGCAGCCTGCCATGCAGCAACGGCACCGGTGAATATTGCAATTATTAAAACTAACGGAAGGGAATTCACTCCTATGTGTTCCATCTGATAGAGTACAAGTTTTCTGTTCTTCGGAATTTTATGTATGTTTTTTAATATACCGAAGAACAACTGAGAGACTTGCCCAATCTCTTGAAATAGATCTATTGTAATTTTACCAAGCTTAGCAAAAAAGCGTGTCAATTAAAGTTCCAAAATTTGATTTACTAAAATAGTTATAAAGTTGAATTTTCCACTAATGCTTTAAATATGTAATTAAAAAATCAGAATAATTCTTTAAGCTAGTTTTATTTTTTACCGAAAAAGAATAACAAGGGTCTTATTAATCTGTCCCCCCAAGCTTTCTCTGTATGCAGTGCTCCTTTATCATAAACATAATCAATGTCTTCGCCTATTATATATCCTTTTTGAGTAAGAAGTGAATACATTTTTTGAGCGTCTCTTTTACCGTCTTCACCGCTATCGATATAGATTTTAATATGTTTCTTTAACCCTTCATATTTTTCAATCATCCGGAATATTTTATTGTTATCAAAATAAAATGCGCTAGACAAACATGCTGCTTTTGAAAAAACATTCGGATAATTCCAGACAAGAAGAAATGAAATCAATCCCCCCATCGAAGAGCCCATTACAGAAGTGTTTTCTCTGTCGGTAAGAGTTCGATAATTTGAATCAATAAAATCCTTTAACCCTGTAGAAAGATATTTGAGGTAATGATTTCCTTTTACTGAATCGCTATACTCCTCAAGTCTATCAGGGGAATTATAAACTCCAACTACAATTACTTCATTCATTAAATTAGTTTTAATCAATTTAGAAATAGTCTCGTCCACTCTCCAATCAACTCCGATATATGCGGTTTTGGGATCCATAATATTTTGCCCATCGTGCATATAGAGAACCGGGTAGTGTTTGCTTCGATCAAGTTTGTATGATGGAGGAAGCCACACAATAATATCACGTTGATAACTGAGATGAGAGAAAGAATGTCCTCTGTGATAAATTACATCACCAATAATTTTATCACGACCGGATCGGCGAGCTTTTTTCTCTTTAAATATTTCTGTTTTTAAAAAAAGTTTTGTCATTAATCCATAATAATTTTTTGACTCAATAGCTTTTCAATAGTTGGCTGATTAATTTATTTACTAAATATGAAAATAAAAAATGATTCAAGAAAAATTTTGTATTTTTGAATTAATCTTCATTTATGACAAACTTAACAATATGAAACAAACTATTATACTTTGGCTATCTGCTTTATTCATAACTCTATTGGCTGGATATACAAATAATGTGACAAGCCCGGAATTTCCGGTCAGCGGGACTATTGGTATTAACGGGAAGAAAGTCACTTATTATTTTGATAAAGTTTTGCGTGACAGTAGTAATTATAAAGTACTTATTCGGACTGATATAGATTCAGTTAAAGGGAGATTTATATTTTCAGAAAGCAACAATAACAATTTGGATACAATCACACTGGCAAACGAAAATCAATCTCTTATCGGGGAACTCCCTTTTCCGGGTCCTTTGAAAAAAATCCACTATAAAGTTGAACTTGAAAGAGATAATAAAAAGTATTTTATCCCTACTGAAAAGGGAGAAGAGATAGTATTCATGGGAAAAGTACCTACGACCTTGAAGGTACTCTTATTCATTACATTTTTTATCGGATTATTATTTTCTGTTAGAACCGGATTAGAATATTTTAATCCGCACCCTCATACAAAAAAGATGATGTTGTTCACAATAATTCCATTTGCATTATATGGATTTTTTGTATCTCCGGTTTATAAAACATTCGAACTGAATATGGTCGGCAGTCAATTTGCAAATCCGTTAGATTTGTTTAGGTTGAGTAGCCTTAGTTATTTCTGTGTGTGGACATTTTTCGGATTAATAATCTTTAAAGCAAAAGATGCAAAGTTTTGGGGTTTGGTCGCAAGCATCATAACGTTAGTGATGGCAATAATTTTACATTAAATAAATAATCAATTATTCAGCAATTCGATAACATCTGCATGAAGTATAGGTGATGCAGCAATTATAGAATCCCCGGTTTCAGCCGGATTCCCCTTATAATCAGTTATAATTCCACCTGCACCATTTACAATAGGAATCAAAGCCATCGTATCCCAAATATTCATTATAGGATCAATCATAATATCTGCAAAACCTGTCGCCAGTAAATAATAACCATAACAATCCCCCCAATTGCGATACAATTTAACACGGCGTAATAATCCGTTAAATTTTTCTCTATCTTGATACATCGCAATATTTAAATGATCAGTAGTTAAAAGAGTTGCATCGCTTAATAGGCTAACATCTCGGACTTTAGTTTTAATACCATTAATAAAGGCCGATTTATTATCGCCGATTAAATATTCATTTAAAATCGGTTGATTAATAACACCAAGAATTGGTTGCCCATTTTTTGTTAACGCTATAAGTGTCCCGAAAGTTACTGCACCGGAGATGAAACTTTTTGTTCCGTCAATTGGATCAAGAATCCATTGATATTCTGCTTCGTAGTTATACATTCCGAATTCTTCCCCGATAATACCATGTTCGGGAAAAGTTTTCATTATCATTTCACGCATTATCTCTTCAGCTTTTTTATCTGCGATAGTAACAGGTGAATTATCACTTTTAGCATCAATACTAACTTTAGTACGAAAATAATTCTTAATAACGTCACCACTTGCATCGGCTAAACTTCTTGAGAATTCTTCAAACTCTTTCATAAACTTTATCTATTATTAATCTTTTTGTAATGATGAATTAACTGATCCGTAACTTTTAACATTTCGAACATATCCAAAACTTTTTCACGTGCTGATTTACCTAATCTCAATCTTAGCTCGGAATCATTAATCAGCAATGTAATTTTATCAACAAGATCGCTAACATTTTTATTTTCAAAAAATAGTCCATCTTGCTGATCAGTAATAATATCAAGCACACCGTCTGACCTTGTTGCAACAGAAGGAAGTTCCATTGACATTGCCTCAACCAAAGCCATACCAAACGCTTCAGCATGAGATGGAAAAACAAATATATCCATTGCTGAAAGAACATCAGGAATATCGGAACGATAACCCGTAAAGACTACGTTACTAACCGATTTCCCTTTTTCTATAATTTTCGCTGCATAAATATCTTCGCTAAAACTTGCTTCGCCGGCTATAAGAAATTTTAAGTTATTAAATTTCTCATTAAGAATTTCTGCTGCATTCAGAAAATCCATATGCCCTTTTCCCGGACTAAATCGCCCTGTCATTCCGATTACAATTTCATCATCTGTTATACCAAATTCTTTTCTAACGGAAGTTTCTTTCTTTTTGAATCTGTTTGAATCAATTCCGTCATATAAAATCTTGATAGCGCTTTCATCTATAGGACAAGTATCAATTAGATTTTTTTTTATTATTTCACTAATCGCAAAAATTATATTTACCCTTTTGTAAATCCAACGATGAAGAAAATCTTTTTTCACAATAAAAGAACCGACATGCTTCGTCAATATTAATGGTATTTTTTTACTAACATAAGTTAGTGCGGGAACGAGAATCCATAAATCTTTGGAAGCGTGAGTATGAATTATGTCATACTGATTTTTGCGGATTATATTTACCAATTTATGGATTTTGAAGGGATGGAAATAACTTTCGGCTTTAACAGTAATTACATTTACCAAATTTTCAATTGCTTTCAAATGAAGCTTGGAGTCCGGGTAGCAAAGTAAATCGACTTCGATATTATGTTCTCTTAAAGCAAGAAGCGATGTCAATGTATACATCTCCATTCCGCCCCAACTTCTTGATAAACATGAATAAAGCAGTTTCATAAGAAATAGTTATTTGTTATTTGATCGAATCAATAGATTTTTTTCATTATGGCATTTTTATAATAATGCAGAAGAATTTCATCAAACCGATAACCCATTGCAGCCATTACTGCTGCCCCTATCTGACATAAACCTGCACCATGTCCCCAGCCTGCGCCATGTAAAATAAATCCCGCAGGAACTTCGTCAACAATGGGCTCTTTCTTTTCAAAAATTATTGCTGAGCTGTAGAGATGAGTTTTTGACAATGCTCTTCTAATTTCTAATTCTTTACCGATTGTCACAGTTTTTTTTGTGCCGACAATTTTCAGTTTGATTAATCTTGCAGATGCTCCTCTTTCAACTGGGATAAAATCAATAATTTCGCCAAAGTCAATTCCTAATTTCTCTCTAAGTAAGTTAGAAACTTCCTCTTGAGTATAATGAACATTCCATCTATAAAAATCTGTCGTCTCTTGATCATAATCTAAAAGTATTTGGGATAAAATTATTTTATCGGTTGTATTACAAAATGATGGGGGATTTCCCTTAATCCATTTTTCAGCATTTTTTTCTTTTGTGAAATCGAAATTGTAATTATCAGGTTCATATTTGTAATCAATAACAGGAATTAAATATGGATAATGAACCGGTTCCCAAAGATTTTCAAAATACTCTGAAATACCCCCACATGATTTCGAGAAACGTGTGTCACAAATGGTATCATCAAACATCAAAACTAATCCACTCGTTTCCTGAACGGCTTGTTTTGAAATTTCCGTAAATATTTTTGTAATTCCTTGATAACGCTGACAATGATCATCAGCGCAGACATCAAAAAGAGTATGATCTTCACGATCATACCATCTGACAATTTCACTTTCAGTAACAGTCTGTGGATGTTCTTCTTTTTCAGTTGATTGCAGAATTTTTGCTTTTTCAATTTGTGCAAAGGTCCAACTTCTTGAAATTACTGCATGTGCTTTTAATAAATCAAGGGTCGATTTTGAACTCATCTCTGATGAAATTACACTCATTAAATATTCTTCGGCAAGAATAAGATTGATTGCGGTAATTTTTGTACCATCAACTACTAGTTGAAGTGACCCTTTGAAACTCTGTTTTTCCAATCTTTCCCAATGAAATTTCACACCAATCATAACATCTCTAAGGGTAAAGAATTCAGTTTCAGGCTCATTTGGTTGTATTGTAACAGATTGATCAAAACTGACTTTTTTACCGCTGCCGCTGATTACAATTTTGTTATCTTTTAGTTCGGCTGAAAAAACGCCGCTGAATAAATCAGTATGACCGCTAAGAATGAAATCACCATTTAATTCAAATTTTATTTTGGGTGCTGATAGAATTCCGACACGTAGAATTGGCTCTTGCATGTATGTCTCGATATTTTGATTTGTATTATACTACTATTTAAATTTATATATCTAAAGTTACGAAACCGAACTGAAATCTTCATGGTTTATTAAGTTGAATCTTTTTAATTTGTGTCGCCTGCAAATTTATATATTTTTTTTTGAGGAGTAATGAAAATAGTTCAGTCTAAAACAGTAGAAATAGTTGGCTTCCCTGTTGATTTAGGTTCAGGCCGTCGAGGTGTTGATATGGGACCATCAGCAATACGAATTGCTCATCTGAGTGATAAGCTGAAAGGATTGGGCTATAAAGTTATTGACCATGGTGATATTTCAATTCAGATAATTGAAAAACAAAAGGTGGGCAACCCTAAGCTTCGATATTTAAAAGAAATACTAAAAACGAATGAATTACTTGCAAAAAAAGTTACGAAAATATTAGACAATAATAATTTCCCGCTGGTAATAGGGGGTGATCATTCTATGGCAATAGGTACAATCTCGGGAATAGCAAACCATTGTCGTATGAATAAGTTAAGACTCGGAGTAATATGGATTGACGCTCACGCAGATATGAATACTCCGGAAACTACACCATCAGGAAATATTCATGGAATGCCTCTTGCAGCTTCTCTCGGAATAGGAGACTCAAGGTTAACTGAATTTTTAGGGTTTTCCCCTAAGCTAAAACCTGAAAACACTGTTATAATTGGGGCACGAAGTATTGATCAACTTGAAAGGAAGAATATTAAGAATCTTAATCTGCAGGTTTACACAATGACAGATGTTGACAAAATCGGAATTCACAGAATAATATCGCGAGTGTTGAAACAATTCAAGTCAACCGTGGATCATATTCATGTAAGTTTTGATGTTGATAGTGTAGAGCCCGCTATTGCCCCCGGCGTCGGAACTCCCGTCCCCGGAGGACTGAGTTACAGGGAGGCACATCTTCTTATGGAAACTATTGCTGATTGCGGCTGTATGTCATCACTTGAAATTACTGAAGTAAATCCAATTCTTGATACGAAAAATTCAACTGCCGAATTTACGGTTGATTTAGTAGCCTCAAGTATGGGACAAAGAATTTTATAAATCAATTTTATAATCAATAATGAATTTAACTAAAAACTTTTTTCCCTACTTATTGCTATTTCTTATACTTCCGATAGTTTTAAAATTATTCGGATTTATAAGTTTAAGTTATTCAATTATTTTTTCTTTTGTTTTTTTGTTAGGCGGAATTGGAATCGTATTTCTATCTTTTAATTCCGAAAAAAGATTAGTCTTATTTTTAGGGACTCAACTTTTTTTCTCCGGTATGTTCATCTCACTTACCGAAAAATTCTTATTCAGTAATCTATCTGCTCTTTATGTCCCGGCTTTTTTGCTTTCGATGGGATTCGGATTTTTATTCTTGTTTTGGAATGAACTTTCAAAGAAGCTGTTTCTGTTAATTGGCGTCGTTCTTGTTGTCTCAGCACTATTTATGTCTCGGCAAAATGATAAAATCACAATAATCTCTATTTATGATTCTTTTATTAAAATTGCTGAAGAATTTTGGTTGTTAATTTTACTGGCGGGTTTAGCTTTTACAATTTATCTAATTGATAAACGGAAAAACTAAACCCCAAACCAGAAAATTAATTTTTATAAATACAGGTAAGTATGGCAGGAGAAGTTGGGTTTTGTGATCCGGAAATAGGTTCAACTGTAATGAAAAATGTTGCTTCTTTCAAACTAAAAATATCCGGAAAATTTTGAACAGGATAAAATTCTTTTGCACCATCATATTTTATTGTCCCCAATGAAGTCACACTTCTGTAAACACTAACCCATAAATGATAAGTCTGTTCAGAATCAAGAACTTCCAGTTTAGAAATTTTGATTAATCCATTTTCAGTTTTTGGATTATAGAAAAGTCTAGCAAAACTATTAGAATTGTTATCATTACTTGAAAGGGTAAGAGTATGAGTTGTTTTTGCATCAATCAATTCCAACAAAGGCTTATAGTCCAATGATGTTTGATTAGCAATAATAAGCTTCTCAAACTGTTCTGCGTTTGAATTGCCGACTGCTTTAATTTCTTCATTCAAGAAATAATAGACTGCTCCAATACCTGCACCTAAAAGTAGAATAAAGAAAATGAATAAGGCAGGGGAAACTGATTTGGTCTGCTCATACACAATCTTCTCTACAATTTTTTCTTCAATTATTTTTTCAGGAACGGCAGCTAAAGAAGGATTGATTGGTTGAAAACGTGAATTACTGAATTGTTCTTGCTGCGGTGCTTTATAATTTGAAGTATAATTATTTTCTGTCGAATAAGAATCCGTCGTATAAGCTGATGAATAGCTATCTTCCTTGCTCTCAAATTTTTGTTCAAATGAGGGAATCTCTGATTCTGAAGTAGCATCAAAATCCGCCTTATCATCAGACGTGTATGATTGATAAGGTTCTATATTTTCAGATTCTGACTTGGGAAAAGAAAACTTATTCTGTTCTTCTTCATATTTCTCGCGTTCTGGAATATCCTGTTTTTCCCGCGATGAAACCTGTGTCTCTTGCTTAGGCCTATTTAACTCGGGTGATCTTCTGGAAAAAGGTGTTACAGGTTTGAAAGTTGTCTCTTCTTTTTCAATTTCCTCAATTTCTTCCATGACTTCAGGTTCAGAAGGAATATCGGGTTCGGGTTCCGGTATGTATGGTTCAAAATCTACGGTTTCTTCTTCCGGTTCTTGTTGCGTAGATTCAAGAAATTCAGATCTTATTCTATCTTCATCAACCTGCCCTGAGAATGGATCTTTCTTCTCAAAAACTTCCTCTTCTGCAGGAGCTTCTGATTCTGGAGGAGATACTATTTTTGTAGTACGTTCAGGTCTTTTTTGTTCTTTCAATCTGTAAAGTTTTCTTGCTACTTTATCTTTAACCGATTGATCCGGTATTTCGATTTCTAGAAATGATGGCAACAATGAAGCAAGGTTTTGATATTCTCCCAATTCCTGATAAGGATATTCTTCACCCCCTCTTAAATGATTTAGTACTTTAAGAAAGTCTTCATTATCAAGACAACCGAGTGCAAAAGCATGCAAATGAACTGCTAAATCTTTCTTTTTATCACTCATCTTATTCTTCTCCCTTCAACAAGTTATCCCGTAGATTGGTCAGAGCGATTTGTACTTTAGAACGAACTGTAGGAAGTGGTATTTTGAGTTTTTGTGCAATTTCCGTTTCTGAATAACCTTCATAATAAGCAAGATAGAGGACATACTGTTGAGCATCCGTTAAATCTCGCAAGGCTGCTTCAATATTGCCTTTAATACTCATTGCTGTTTTTAAATCAAGATCATCAATAACTGTTGACATTCTTGGTATAATGAAGGAGTTTTCATATTCATCATCATAAGGAGTTTGAGCCAAAATATCATAACGCCTTCTTCGAGCAATATCCACAGCTTTATTTCGTGCGAGAGTAACAAGCCAATAATAAGCATTACCGGTTTTCACATCGTAATAACCGATTTTTCTCCATATAATCACAAACACATCCATAAGAACTTCTTCGGCAGTTTTCACATCTCCAACAATTTTTTTTATAACCGTGTACAGAATTGGAGAATATCGATTATAAAGGCTCTCCAAAGCCCTTGAATCGCTATTCGCTACGCGATGCATTAATTCAGCATCAGTAGTTGAAGAAACATTAGTTGTCAATTTAATCTCCGTTATTCAATGAAGTAGCACAAAACTAAAGCTAACTGATTAAAAAAGCAATCTTTATAGTTCGTATTTGTTAGAGAATGATTTTTAAACACATTCTTGAATCAAAAAAAGATTCACTTTTGAAAATTCTAACCGGCTCGAAATGGACTAGCAACCACCCACTACTCGTTTTGATTCTTTTTTAACAATTGTAGTATTTTTACTTTTTTCGATTAAAACAGGAATTATGTCTTTAGCCTTATTTCTAAAACGGGCTGTATTTTCTTCCTGTCGAGTTGTAATTATTTGAGGTACTTTATAATTAATTATTTCCGCTTTGAACTGATTTAGTCCTCCTTGTAAAATCCGAATATTATTATGTCCGAGTTCGGAAGCTATTATAGCTGCTTTTTTAGCTGTAATCTCATCATCTGCAAGAAACACATTAATATTATTTTTGACATCAAGTAATCGACCGCCATCCTTTGTGAACAACTCATCGAAAGTCATATTAATTGATTGCGGAAGTTTAATCTGTTGAAAATCTTTTGCGGATCTAAAATCCAAAATCTGAA
>JAGUXE010000267.1 GCA_020061995.1 Ignavibacteriales bacterium
ACCCAAAAAAAAGAGGAGATTATCGACCAATCCTTCTCCACCATCAGAAATTGGAACCTCTACAATTTCAGCATCAGAAAGTAATTTAGAAATTGTTCTTGATATAATTGAAGTAACCTTAATTGCAGAGAGACTTCCTTTAAATGATGCCGGGGCAACAACGATTTTCATTTATTACCTTCCTCATCATTTGAATTAATTACTATCTCAAGTGGAAAAGAAGAGTGAAGCGGGCAGATGTTGGGCATCTTTTCTAGGCTGACAGGATATTTTTTTCTATTTCTACACATCTCTGTTGCCAAAAGCCCTGATTCTTCACAAAGGTCAACTTCCTCTATGCTACTTGGTTTTTCAATTCTGTCAAGAAAAGAGTTAGGAGATTTTTTAGAAAGATCTGACATCATGTAAGTCCAGACAGGGACACAAATAGTTCCACCAAAAGAAAATCCTCCCCCGACTTTATTAACCGGATTATCATAACCCGCCCAAATTGCAGTTGAAAGAGATTTGTTATAACCTACGAACCAAACATCTGTTGCGTTTTGCGTTGTGCCGGTTTTTCCAGCCGCAAATCCTTTGTATGACTTTCTGATTGAAGATGCCGTTCCTTCATCTATTACTTTTTCAAATGCTGTAGTTATGAGATAAGCTGTAGAAGAATCGATTACAGATATAGTGTCTATCTGACCTTCATAAATTATTCTTCCGCTTTTATCTTCTATTTTTAAGATTGAAAAAGGTTTTGCATAAATTCCTCCCGCTGCAAATACGGCACTTGCCGCAGCCATTTCAAGGGGACTTACATCAGACGTTCCAAGGGCTAATGATGGATAAGAATTTAAGATTGAATTAATGCCTAACTTTTTTGCGAAAGAAATTACTGAATCGGGAGTTGTGAGTTGAGTTATTGAATATACCGCAGCAAGATTTATAGAATTCTGAACTGCATTTATCAACGGAATATTAGTATTGCTTGAGGTATTAGTAGAATTTGATGGTTGCCATTCGAATTGAGTACCGGAGTCAACGATAATTGGAAAATCTTGTAAAGGAGTTGCAAGAGTATAACCATCTTCAAGCATCTTTCCGTATAAAAACAATTTAAATGAAGAGCCTGGTTGTCGGACAATCTGAATTGCCCTATTAATTCCTCTTGGTTCGGAATCTTTATTTCCTCCAATTAATGCTTTTATTTTTCCTGTTCCGGGTTCAATAGAAATAAGAGCTACTTGTGCAGTTTGCATCTCCTTTTTCATGCTGTTCCACTGCTTTGTTACGGCTTCTTCTGCGGAGAGTTGAGTTTGATAATCAAGTGTTGATGTAATTTTAAGTTGGTCTTTTGAAAGAGTTAAACCCTTCTGTCGTATAATTGTAAGGGCATCTCGCCTAATTTGTTCAACAAAATGTTTTCCGATTGAGAAATGCCGTTTTAGATTTAACGGCTGTTGTTTTAATTTATTGAATTCACCCTTAATAAGCCTTCCCACTTCAACGAGATTATGCAATACTTCATTTCTTCTATTTAACAATTTTTGTGGATTCTTTTCGGGATTATAACCATTTGGAGATTGTAGCAATCCGACAAGTGTAGCGCTTTGTGTAATTGTAAGTTTATCGGGAGTGGTATTAAAATATTCTTGTGCTGCTGCCCAAATACCATGCGCTCCAAGCCCGAAGTAAACTGTATTCAGATACAATAGAAGTAACTGATCCTTTGAAAATTTTTCTTCTAACTTAAGAGCAAGATCTATTTCATTAACTTTTCTTGATACAGTTCGATCATGCGTAAGAAATAGATTTCTGGCAAGCTGCATTGTGATTGTACTTCCCCCTTGAACAGAGCCTGTTATTGTTTTCAGTAGTGCTCTGCCAAGTCCGGTATAGGAAACGCCGTTATGCTCATAAAAATTACGGTCTTCGGTTGCAATCAGTGACCAGATTACAAATTTGGAGATGTTCCCGGTGCTTTTAACTTCCACTCTATTCTTTTCACCAATGTAACCAAGTAACTTTCCATCTTCAGTGAAGACAGTAGAAGCATAATCAAGCGAAATCGGAGGAAGATCTTGCGATGAGGTTTTATCTGTAGTGAATGAGAACAAAAATAAAACTACAAAAGTGAAACTAATTTGGCTTAACGTATTTGCTAAAATTGATTTAATCATACAAAACAAAATATTGGTCTACTAAAGAAAAGTTTATACTTAATAAAAAACAACCTCATAATCTTTCAACTTGCCATTATCATAAGTGAATTTAGCACTGAAAAATTTTTCTTCTTTTATCCATTGCATAAAAATCTTATCACCATCCCAGAGGTTCAGATCGAAAAGTCTTTCATCATTAATCCATTCGAGCTTTCCTTCAACAGAATCAATCAATTCACCTGAAAATTCATTGACCGAAAAAATAAACACATACCAATCATCAAATCCGTCGAACGCAGGGAAAGTGATAAATCCGTTCAATTTAGGGTTTTCGATTATTAAGCCAGATTCTTCTCTAATTTCACGAATAACACATTCTTCAGGTGATTCACCAATTTCAAATTTACCACCAAGTCCATTCCATTTTCCCTCATGCATATCGTTTTCTTTTTTTATACGATGCAGCATAAGCGTTGTTCCGTTAATTTTATCATTAACATAACATAACGTTGCAAGTTTCATTAAAATTTTTCCTTAATTTTAAGTGGTCACAAATATACTTTCCTTAAAAGAGGATAAAAAATATTTTTTTTATTAAGTTGATACAGATGTTAAAAACAATTTTGAAAAATTGAACCAAAAGGGATTAAAAAGATGAGCACAAAATATTTTAACTTACCTCCCGAAATCATTACAACAATTAACCTAAGATTAAATAATTGGCAATCAAATAAATACACCTCTAGAATTTGGCAAAAAGATGCAACACTCTGGAAAGAAGACCCGAAAGATCATACTGAATTGGCAAATAGACTAGGCTGGCTTGAACTTCCTGTTTCAATGAAAAATAATTTAAATGCTTTCTCATCATTTGCAGATGAAATAAAATTTGATTTTACTCACGTATTGCTTCTCGGAATGGGAGGGAGCAGTTTGTGTCCGGAAGTTTTATCAAAAACATTCGGGTCAAAAGAAGGTTATCCTAAATTGGCGATTGTTGATTCAACACATCCTGCAGTTATAAAAAAAATTGAATCAGAATATGACTTTACAAAAACATTGTTCCTGCTTGCAAGTAAATCGGGAGGCACTGCCGAAACGATGTCGTTTTTTTATCGTTTTTATGATGTCCTCTCAAAGCAAATAGAAAATCCCGGAAATAATTTTGTCGCGTTAACTGATCCAAATACGAGTCTTGAAAAACTGGCAAAAGAGAAAAACTTTAGAAAAATTTTTTATACACCTTCCGAAGTCGGGGGGCGTTATTCTGCTTTAACACCATTTGGATTGCTCCCCGCAGCATTGATGGGAATCGATATTCATAAATTTTTGCAAAAAGCTGAAATGTTTTCGCTTGAATGTGCCGAGAATATTCGAGCACTAAACAATCCCGGGATGTATTTAGGTGCATTAATTGGTGAATTGTCTTTAGTAGGAATTGATAAACTTCCCTTTTTTGTTTCACCGCAAATTTCATCATTTCCTCAATGGGTCGAACAATTGGTTGCAGAAAGTACCGGCAAAGAAGGAAAAGGAATTCTGCCTGTTGCTGATGAACCATTTTTAGACATTTCAAATTATGGAAAAGACAAATTATTCGTTTTCGTAAGATTGGAAAATGATAACAACAGTAATCTTGATAAACATTTTGAAAAACTAAAAGCTGCAGGATTTCCGATTTTGCAGATTAATTTAAAAGATAAGTATGATCTCTCTGCGGAATTTTTTAGATGGGAATTGGCAACAGCATTTTCGGGTATTGTACTCGGAATAAATCCATTTGATCAACCCGATGTACAAATCGCCAAAACACTTGCTAATGAAGGACTTGCCGAATATCAGAAAAACGGTAGATTGCCGGAGAGGATTCCTACTAATAAATTTGAGACCATCGAGGTTTATTCAGATAATAAGTATGATTCACTTGAAGAAACAGTTCGAATCTTTTTTAGTGAATTAAAAGAGAATGAGTTCGTCGGAATACTTTCATTTATTCCATACGGAAAAGAAATTGATGATGCACTTCTTAATCTTCGTAAAAAAATCATTGAGAAATATCATGTTACCGTTACAACAGGCTATGGACCCCGCTTCCTACATTCAACGGGACAATTACACAAGGGGGGAGCACCATATTGCAGGTTTATACAAATAACAGACAACATCAATGAAGATTTGGAAGTCCCCGGTAAAGGTTATAGTTTCGGAGTATTAATTACAGCTCAGGCTTTGGGCGATTTGAAAGCGTTGCAAAACAGAAACAGAAAAAGTCTTCGTCTGAATATTACTGGAAGTCTGGTTGAATCGTTACAAAAGATCAGTGAAGCAATATAATTGATTCATAAAGCAGTACTATTAATTAAATGTGAGATCGATTTTTTAAGGTGTATTTCTCAAATTTTGAAAATGCATCATTAATAGGAGATTACAAGATGGGGACAAATACTAAACTATATGAAATAAACATCCGAACTTTTTTAAGGCGATATGATACCTCAGAAAAAAGAGCAACATTCAAAGATATTCCGTTAACATTCTGGAAGAGCCTTGCGGATAAAGGGTTTGATTATGTTTGGTTAATGGGAGTTTGGGAAACATGTTCTTCGGCTATACCTGAACATTGTTTTCAGGAAGGACTTGTAAATTCATATAATAGGGCTTTGAAAAACTGGGCGAAAGAAGATGTTATCGGATCTCCATACGCAATTAATCGCTATGAGATTAATTCATCAATTGGAGATAAAGAGGAACTTAGGTTTTTAAGAAAAATAATTCATTCTTTGGGAATGAAATTAATACTCGATTTTATTCCCAATCATTTCAGTGTCGATACAGTTTATACAGATACCAATCCCGATCTCTTTTTACGTGCCTCCGAAGAAGATATTAAAGATGATCCACATACTTTTTTTAGATCGAAAAACAATCCCGAAGTTGTTTTTGCTCATGGAAGAGATCCATTTTTTCCTGCATGGACTGACACAATTCAGCTAAATTATTTTAATCAAGATACTCGAACATTTATGATAGATACTCTTCTAGGCATTACAGAAATATGTGACGGTGTAAGGTGTGATATGAGTATGCTAGTGATGAATAATATTTTCCTAAACACATGGCGTGGTGTTATTAGTAATGGTCATATTCAAGTTCCGGAAATTGAGTTCTGGAAAGAAGCCATTGAAAAAGTTAAAAATGAAAACCAACAATTCTTACTAATTGCTGAAACTTATTGGGATCTCGAATGGGATTTACAACAATTAGGTTTTGATTATACTTATGATAAAAAATTACTGGACCGATTAAAAGACGGAACGACACGAAGTATTCAAGAACATTTGAAGGCAGATTTATCATACCAAATAAAATCGGTTCGTTTCATTGAAAATCACGATGAGGAAAGAGCAATTCAATCTCTCGGTACCGAGCGCTCACTTGCCGCCGCAATAATTATATCAACTATTCATGGGATGCAACTCTACTTTGAGGGACAGTTGAGCGGACACAGAGTAAAACTTCCTGTCCAACTAGGTAAAGAGCCAAATGAACATGAGGTCAAATCGATTGAGAAATTTTATAATACTCTTTTTGAAATTACGAATCATGAAGTTTTCAAAAAAGGGATTTGGAGATTGTTAGATGTTAATGCCTCTTGGGAGGGGAATAATAGTTTCAACAGTATTCTTGCATGGAATTGGAGTTATGCAGGTCATCAGCGGTTGATTGTTGTTAATTACTCAAATACTGTGTCGCAATGCAGAATTAAATTGGATGTTGAAGGTTACGAAGAAAACTTTAAATTAATTGATCTTCTTAATAAAACAACATATTGGCGTAATTCAGAAGAAGTTCACCACACCGGTTTGTTTATTGAACTTCAGGCATTCAAGAGTCACATATTTTCTTACTAAGGAAAAGCGGACAAAGGTTGATTTTTATATTTTCCTAAGAAGTTTTCGGGATTGGCTCTCATTTTTTGCCTCTTAATTTTATTAAATTTTTGGTATTTAACCATAGCTCTAATGTTTCAACTCTTCTTTTAATTGTTTATTATTTTCGATAATTTTTAATAGCCAACTCTCTGGCGATTCCAATTTAAGAACTTCAACTATTTCTTCTATTGCCCGGCGGCAATCATCAAAATCACGATCCAAAGACCTCATTAAGCGAGATGACACTGAACTATAAGGAAATTTAATTAGATGCTCTTTCAACCTTTCGATTATTTGTGCTCTTTCCGGATGATTTTCTTTGGATAAAATATCTAAGCTAACGCCACCATAAAGATAATAGCTCTCTTCATCAAAAAATGTATTCTTATATTGATTGAATAAGTTATTCCTATCCTCTTTACTTTGTTTTACTTTAGTATTACCGAGTAGCTGCTGAAATAATAATTCCTCTTCCTCATTCAATTTAAGAACCTCTATCTCAATTTCATTTGATTTTATTATTCCGTCTTTGGACACAACTGAGAAATAAATTCGATATCTACCTTCTTTTACATAACCCCATGGAATTGAAGGATAAGCAATTTCATCTTTATAATTAACTATATTAAATGGATTTATTATGCTTAACCTATTTTTACCTTCTTTTATACTTATCCAGAAAGGACTAAATGAAGATTTAGGTAGCTTTATATTGCGACTTATATCTTCAACATGGAAATTTAGACGGCTATCTATTTCGATCTTTTGATTACTATTGTTTTTTATGTCCAGAAGTATATTTACGAATTTCCCTTTTTTTGTAATATTCTTCTCAGGAGTAATATGAAAGGTTATTTTATCAGTGAAATTGATTTTTTCAAGTTCGGAATAACCATTTTGGTCAGATGAACTATTACTTTGACATAATGATATGGTACTGTTTATTGGTATTATTAAAAAGAGGACTGAAAGTGCAAAAATTACTCGCTTCATGGAATCTTTATAATTTAATTATTGGTCTCAATTCCAACGGTTAAATATTTTTGTGAATGACTTTATAAAACCGGATAGAACGGGATTTAATATTATTAACTTCTTATCAACATAAAACAAATAAGTCGATAAGAAAAACTAATGAAATTAATAGAAATTTTAAGAAAATATTTTAATTCTTAAATAACAACTTGCTTCTGGAGAGTAGATTCGTTTATCTACTTCTTTTCTCTAAAATTTTCCAATATTCGAATTGTGAAGATCAAAAAGAAACCGAGACTTGATAAATAAATGTCGGTTAAATCAACCAGAAAAAGTGCATTGTTGTCAATTAATGTCCCCATATATTTAACAAGCAATACTGTAGTAAAAAATGCCGAAAATCCGAATAATCCGGCTCTAAGGGGGAAGAAGATAAAATTCAGGAAAAATGAGACCACTTTATTGTACTCTTTTTTCCTTTGGTTTTCCAACCCTAAAATTGTTGACTGTTCCATAATTCCATGCCTCTTGAAATTTGTGGTTCAAAAATACTACAATCAAATAAGTTTGTCTGTGATGGGGAGCACTTTGGTGAGCTTAATTTTAAAATATTTTGGAGCTTTAGATTAAGATTTTGCTCTAATCGTTATTAGGCTGATATCGTCTTCATAACGATTGTTTGTAAATGTGGAAAACTGTGTTTGAATATAATCGAGTGGATCACTATTCTGAGGCATTATATTAATGATTTTTGCAAGATTATCCGAACCCAATGGTACTCCACTTTCATTTCGAGATTCAATGATTCCATCAGTCATCAAAACGAGGAAATCATTTTCTTTCATTTCAATTACTGAATCCTCAAAAAATCCGTCAGCAGCAAACCCAAGCAACATACCATCCGATTTAATAACCCTCACTTCGTTCTTTTGAAAATCTTTGAACATAATCGGAAGATCGCCTGCGCCCGAATATTTAACAACTTTTGATTTTTTATCAAGAATTAAAATTGATAAAGTTGCAAAAACCTCCGAAATTTTTGCATCCTGATAAACTGATTGATTCACATGCTGAAGTATTGTTTTAGGAGAATATTCATTTGAATTTTGTAGAGCTACACGAATTGCACTTCGTACATATCCTGCATAAGCAATTGCAAAATACCACGCTCCCCATTTTTTCCCCATCACATCACCTAGAACCACCGCCATTAAATCGTTAGCTAGTTCGAAGTAATCGATGAAATCACCTCCTGGAATTCCCTTAAATGGGACATGCCAATGCTTAATCTGAAAACCGGGGAAAGACGGATAATTATCGGGAACTACTTTTACTCGAAGACTATCGGCAGCTTTGTGAAGTTCCGAGACAACTTTTTGTCTCTCTTTGCCTAGACTTTTAATAATTGCCGAAACTTTTGCCACAACAACGCGAGGTCCTGCCGTTTTAAGTACATAATCAGTAATGCCAAGATCATAACCATCAAGAATATCTTCTTCACCCCCTTTGGAGGTTAGGAAAATAAACGGGATTGATTTCAAATCACTATCATTTAATAATCTTCTTCTGAATTCAAAACCATCAACTTGCGGCATCATAATATCGGAAATAATAATATCCGGCGGATTGTTTTTCGCTTCGATTAACCCATCTTCCGCAGAATTTACAGAAGTACATTCAAACCCGGCTTTGGTAAGGTTGTAATGAAAAAGTTTTGAAAGAGAAAGATCATCATCAACTAAAAGAATTCTAGGAATATCTTCTTGAATCGCTTGTTCAATAGATTTTTTTGCGCCGTAGGTTTTATAAATTTCAGTTCTTCGTAATAGAGCCTGAACTTTTAAAAGAAGTTCCTGAACATCAAATGGTTTTGTTATTAAATCATCTCCGCCTGAATCAAGCGCTTTTTCTTTATCTTCATAACTACTTTTTGCAGTTACAAAGATGAAGGGGAGTACACGATGTTTTTCGTTTTCGCGAACTTTTTTACAGAATGTGAATCCATCCATACCTTCCATTCCAACATCACAAAGGACAAGGTCGATTTTCTTTTGCTCAAGAATATCGAATCCTTCGTTAGCATCGGAGGCTTCTAATGTATGATAATCTTTTTTTCTTAAATGAAAACCAATCAGTTTTCGAATGGTTAAATCATCATCAATAATTAAAATATTTTTTGGTTCGGATTGACTCATTTTCCCAACTTAAATTTTTATACCGAAGCTTTCAATTGCTTCCTGTTTTGTTTGATAAGCTTCAAATACACGATACATTCTGGTAAGCTCAAACATGGAATGTACAGAAGGTTGAAAACCAACAAGCCGCAAATCACCACCAAGTGCAGTTGTTTTTTTTAACGAAACGACAAGAGAGCCCAGAAAAGTTGAATCTATAAATTCGCAGTCGGATAGATCGACTATGATTTTTCTGGCACCGTTTTCTATATCTTCCGTAAGGATTTTTTTGAATTCTTCGGCTTCTTTAAGAGTTGCGCGGCTAAGGTTTACAACCTCAACAACAACGTCTCCGAATTGTTCACGCATAAAGTCCATAAAATTATTCCTTATTTATTTGTGTTGACCGTTCAAAATCTTTAGGATCAATTTTGAATTTTTCCATTAAACGATATATAGTTGCCCTTCCAAGCTCTAAGCGTTGAGCGGCTTCCATAATATTTCCTTCAGTAATTTTCAGTGCATGTCTAATTGCTTCTTCTTTAATCTTTTCAAAAGGAATTATTATTGATTCATCAAAAAATGAACCTGAAAACTCAACTTTTTTATTTTCACTACCGGCTCTAATATGCATCGGAAAATCTTCTACATCAATATAATCACCTTCTGAAATAATTACACAACGTTCTACAGTATTTTCCATCTCTCGAACATTACCGGGCCAATCGTAATCGTAAATTAATTTTAGTGCTTTTCTCGAAAATCCTTTTAATTCTTTGTTCAATTTCTTTTTAAATAATTCTATAAAATACTCTGCAAGAACCAAAACATCTCCTTTACGATGGCGCAATGGAGGAATAATTATCGGGAATGAATTTAACCTGTAATAAAGATCTTCACGAAATTCTTTATTCTCTACAGCTTTTTTCAAGTCACGGTTTGTTGCAGAAATTATTCTGACGTCAGTTTTTATAAGATCGTTTCCGCCTACTCTTTCAAATTCTTTTTCTTGTATAACACGGAGTAATTTTGCCTGAAGTGTCATTTCAAGTTCACCTACTTCATCAAGAAAAATTGTTCCGTCGTTGGCAATTTCAAATTTGCCAAGTTTGCGCTGATGTGCTCCTGTGAAAGCTCCTTTTTCATGACCGAAAAGTTCACTCTCTAATAATTCACGGGGTATTGAAGCACAGTTGACTACAACAAACGGTTTATCTTTTCTGTTACCGCTATAATGTATTGCCCGTGCAATTAATTCTTTGCCCGTTCCACTTTCACCGTAAACCAAAACAGTAATATCATTATTCAAAACTTTTGTGACAAGTTTAAATACATCCTGCATTTTTCCATCAGCAGAGATGAGATTTGAGAAGTTGTATTCCTGTTTAACATTCTCTTTTATATTTTGAAGTTCCCTTGTCAGGTCATAATTTTTAATGGCATTTTTAACTGCCGGTTCTAATCGTTGAATTTCAATCGGTTTCGGGAAGTAATCATAAGCCCCAAACCGGAGTGCTTCAAGTGCGACTTCTATTCTGCCTTGAGCAGACAACATTATCACCGGAAGATTCTCATCAAACTTTTTAACTCTTTTAAGAGTTTCTATACCATCCAAACCGGGGAGCATAATATCAAGAAGAATAAGATCAGGCTTATTGCTCAATTTTTTGAGCATATCTTCACCATTGTAAAAGACTTCGATTTTATAATTCCATTTATCTCTCACCCAGTAGGTGAGTAGTTTTGAAATTGCAAGTTCATCGTCAACAATAAATACTAATTTATCCAAAAGTTCCTCATGATTTATCACATAATTTTCGGAAGTTTAATTATGAAAGTAGTCCCCTTATCTTCTTCACTTTGAACAGTGATTAACCCCTTGTGTAAATCTATTATTTGTTTAACTAAAGCCAAACCAAGCCCTGTTCCCGGAATTTCTGAGCCGGGTCGGCTAACCCTATAAAACTTTTGAAAAATAAACGGTAAATCTTTTTTCGGAATTCCGATTCCAGTATCACTTATGATTACTTCAAACTCTTTATAAAAACTTTGTGCAAAAACAGCTACGCGTCCACCTTCGTTTGTAAACTTAATTGCATTACTCAATAGATTTTCGAAGACTTGTTCAATTCGTTCTTTATCAAGATAGAGCATAACTTCTTCTGAAGGAATTTCAACTGATAAAACAACATTTTTATCTACTGCTTTTTTTAACATTCGTTCTATAACTTTACTAAGCAAAAGAATCACGTCAAATTCCATTTTGTTAAGTGTGATTTTTCCTGCTTCAATTTTAGAAATGTCAAGCACATCATTTATAAGTTTGGAAAGACGTTTTGCCTCATTCAAAATTATCTGATTAAACTCAATTTTCATCGACTCAGGCATTTCATGGTCAGAGTCAATTGTTTCTGAAAAACCGATAATTGAGGCGAGTGGTGTTCGTAACTCATGTGAGATATTAGAAACAAATTCATTCTTTAGTCTATTCAGTTCTTCCAGAACAGATATTTTTTGTTTAGCTCTGTCTCTTTCAATAGCTATTAATCTGTTTGCCTCAATAAATTTATTGTTGAGTTCCTTGGTCTTTTCCTGATCGAAAATTCGTTCGGTTATATCACGACCAATACCGAGCATTCCTTCAACTTTTTCATTATCAAATGTTGAACGGGCATTTATTTCGAAAATTATTTGCTTACCATATTTACTATTAAAAGTAACATTAAATGAGACAATCCGATTCGATTTTAGAATCTGCTGAAAAGATTTCACTACTGCAGGTTTATCGTCATCCGAAACAAAATTAAGAAAGTGTTGCCCCTTAAGTTCATCCGGAAGATATTCAAGCGAAAGTGCCCCATTGCTGTTTACTGTAACGAAATTTCCTTTAAAGTCGAGTACGAAAATTAAATCATCTGCGGTTTCAAACAAAGTACGCAATCGTTCTTCCGATTTTTGGAGCAGAACTTGATTCTGTTTTTCACGAGTTATATCGTATATGATTCCATCTATTCTTGCTAACTTCCCCTCCTCAAAAACGGGAAAGGCAGAGTGCTTAAAATACAATTCATTTCCTGCAGCATTCATCAAACTATACTCAACTGTTGCTGCAATTCCTTTTCTAATAGTAATTATAAACTCTTTAACTTTTGTGTAATCTTCCGGATTAATCATTTTAATGATTTTAATGGGATGATTAATTATATCATTTCTACTGATTCCCATTATTCGTTCAATTGCATCTGTTATGAAGTAATAATTTTTACCATCTGGACTCGATGAAAAAATTATTGCATCCAGGAATGAAATTGTTCTTGATAAATAACCTTCATAAGTAATATGTTCGAAATAATTCGAATATTGAGTAACCGAAGTTTTCAAAAGAGTTAAATGCGTATGATTGATAATATCGGACTTATCGGTTTCAGCCAGAAGTATAAATTCATAGTTATTTAACAATTCTTTTCTAAAAGCAATATTCTTATTCGATTTTAGAAGTTCGTTTTGAAAATCATTATATGGAAGTTCATTTTGAAGGATATTTATACCTAAATTTGAAAAGGAAGGATCAGAAACATGTGGAACTGATATGATAACTTTGCAAAGTCCGTTATCAATTTTCTGGATGAGAAGACCGGAATTGCATACCGTCTCATCAACAATCAATTTAATTATATCAGTTACAATTTCTTTCATTAAGTTTCGGATTAGATAGAAAAATCAAAAATACAGTTGCCTAAAATACGAATTTAAAGTTATGTTTTAAGAGTGTCATTTAAATTTTGCGGTTAAAATAAAGAAAATTCATCAATTAAATAAGTATGTCAAAAAAATTAGAAGAAGCTTCATCCCTCTCGTTAGCAGCAAATATTTTTTTATTTCTAATTAAGATAATCGTAGGAGTTATATCTAACTCAATTGCTGTTATTTCCGAGGCGCTTAATTCTCTTACTGACATTGTTTCATCACTTGCCATAATGTACAGTGTGAAAGTCTCTCTCAAAAAACCTGACGAAGATCACCAGTTTGGTCACGCTGCGGCTCAACCTCTTGCAGCATTTATCATTGCTCTCTTTGCAGCAATTCTTGCAATAAATCTTATTGAAGAGGCTATAAGAAGAATTATTTCACCAAATGAAGTTAATATAAACATAGCGGTTTATCTTGTCTTGTTGATTACGATTATTATAAAACTTTTATTGACTAAGTACCAATCAAAAATTGGGAAAGAACATCGAAGTCCTGCATTAAGGGCAAGTGCAGTCGACAGTCTAAATGATGTGCTTGCTTCTTCAATTGCGATAATAGGAATTATAGGTGTACAATTTGGATTTGTGATTCTTGATAGCATTGCAGGAATATTAATTGCTTTTTTTATTGCGAAATCAGGTTATGAGATCGCACGCGAGAATATTGATTATCTAATGGGACGTGCTGCTGATGAGCATTTAATCATTGAAATTGCAAATAAAGCTTTAAGAATCAAAGGTGTTGAAGGGCTAAACGAGTTGAAAACTTATTATGTTGGTGATAAATTCCATGTGGAAATTCATATTGATGTTGATAAAAGTCTCAATACAAAAGAGTCACACGACATTGGAAAACAGGTTCAAGCTGAAATTCTAAAACTTGAAGATATTAATAAAGTATTTGTACATATTGACCCGGTGTAAAAGGATTTCTTAACACTAGTCCTTTTTCCAATTAAAAAAACAGAGTCTAATTTCAATTCGATACGATAGGAATTGTATTTTGAATTGTTACATTAATCCTTATTATTAACTCATTCAAATTTTAACTGAACTTGGCGACCCCCGTTCGTAAAAATTACGGTTTTAATTATTACGTAGAAGACTATTTATATTTTCTATATTGATGAAGATAAATCTTTTAACAACACGAAATTTTCTTGAGAAATGAATTAATGGAGACTTTGGTATTTGAATAAAAAAATAACTTCAATTATTATTGATGATGAACTTCACGGCAGAGAAAATCTAAAGAAGATAATTGAAACTTATTGTCCGGAAATTGAAATTGTTGGATTGGCTGACTCAGTTATCAACGGACTTTCACTAGTAAAGAATCTTAAACCGGATCTGGTATTCCTTGATATTAATATGCCTGTATTTGATGGTTTTGATTTTCTTGAGGAATTTGATACTCCTAATTTTTTAACTGTATTTGTTACTGCACATGAAGAGTTCGGAATTAAGGCACTCAAAGCTGGAGCGGTGGATTATATTCTTAAACCGATAAATATAAAGGAACTTAAACAATCAGTTAAAAAACTTATCTTAAAGCTAAATAATAATTTAATTTCAGAACCAATTCATGATTCAGATAAATTAGTTCTACCCGCCTCTAATGGTTTTCACGTAATTATAATTGATGATATTATCAGACTTGAAGCCGATAGTTGTTACACCAAAGTAATAAGTAAAGGAGAAAAGAGCTTGATAGTTTCACGCACATTAAAAGATTTTGAAGATACACTTCCTAAAGAAAAATTTTTTAGAACTCATAAATCTCATATTATAAATCTGAAGCACATTAAAGATTATTCAAAAATCAGCGGCAACTATGTTACTATGTCCGATGGAAGTAAAGTCGAAATCTCCCGCCGTAAAACGCCCGAGTTTATCCTCAAAATAAAATCCCTTCTTCTTGCAGTTTAAGTATGTCCAAGAATAAATTATTCTGCATCCGTTTCATTTCCATTTTCCTCTTCGGTCTCCAAACTCTTGCGCAAACTCCGCCCTATAACCATTACACTTCATCAGAAGGGTTGCCTTCTTCTACCGTTTTTGATATGCTTCAGGATAAAGAAGGATTTATGTGGTTTGGAACTTTGAATGGTTTAAGCAGATTTGATGGTAAACATTTTATAACATTTAATGAAAAGGACGGACTTAATTCAGCAGTAATTACGGCATTGCTTGCTGGCGACAACGACGATATTTTTATCGGTAATTATGAAAAAGGGATCAACGTTTTACGCAACGGCAAAATCAAAAATTTCCGAAGAAAAGTAAAAGGGATAAATTTTAATACGGCTTTTTTTTTAAGGAAAGATGGCAAAATTTACTCTTACACAGCCTACGGAAGAATATCTGTTTTTCACGAAAAACCGGATTCAAGTCACGACAATTTTATTGCGGTTCCCGCTTCAATATTCATTCATAGATTAGCAAAATTATCAGATGGTAATATACTTGCATTAACTTCAAATGGAGTATTTCGCATAGAGAATAATAAACTTATTAAAATGCATATAACCGGATTACCGGATGACTATTACTATTGTCTTGCTCAACGAAGCGACAGCAGTTACTTTCTTGGAGCAAAAGGAGCTGTTTACCAGGTCAAAAATAATAGTGTGATAAATAAATTTGTAGTGGATTCATATTCAAATAAACTTTTTTATGCAATTTTCTGCGACAGTAAAAATAATATCTGGTTTTCAGTTCTTGGCAAAGGTTTCTTTGTAATTCCGGATGGAAGCGATAAAATATTAAACATCGGCGAAAAGATGGGATTGGAGAACACTCAGATCGATGACTTTTATGAGGATAATGAAGGAAATATTTGGATTGCTTCTTTCGGTAAGGGAGTATATTGTTTGAATAATCTTTATCTAAGAAATTTTTCGGAAAAGGATGGATTAACTAATAACAATGTGAATTGTATTGAAAAAGATAAGTCGGGTAAAATTTTATTCGGTACTATAAACGGTATCAGCATTTTAGATAACGGAGTTATTAGCCCACTTAAAGACAACAGCGGTAAAATTTTATCGGGATATATAAACGATATTAAAGGTTACGATGAAGAAATATATGTTAACTGGGCTCCTGAAACCCCCGAAATAAAAAGTGTTTCTTACAAAGACTTGAATTTTCGTTTCTACAATTTCCCCTCGTTTTATAAAACTAAGTCAGGGCTATATATCCTAGGAAACGTTGGAAATGATTTGCGAATATTTTCTAAATATCCTCCAAACTATAAAGAAATTGTGCCGATTACAATTTTTGGAGACAGTATTTACGCGAATCGTGTAAATGCTATTGCAGAGGATTCAAAAAATAATATTTGGGTCGGTACAAGCCTCGGTCTGTGCCAACTTTCGGAGATAAATGCAAAAACCACTCCGGTTAAATTGAAGAAAACTTTCTTTCCGGAAAATCCTGTTCTTAGTTCAAAGATTAATTCGATTTTTGCTGATAATAAAAACCGGATCTGGTTTACAGGCGTTAGAGGTATCGCATACTATGATCTCGAAACTGATTCGGTAGTAAGCAATTTAAGTATAATAGATCTTGATAATTCGCTCCCAACTTCCGTAGCGATGGATAGCAAACAGAGAATCTGGATCGGAACGATGAAAGGACTTTATCTGCTTGATAATGGAAAGACAAAATTGCTAAATAATTACGAGGGCTTGCTCTCAAACGAAATACTTTCACTTTATTTTGATAACGAAATAAATTCTTTGTATATCGGTACAAGTGATGGAATTTCTCTGCTCGACATAACTTCATTCGATGCTTATGTACATGCTAAACTCACTGTAAAAATGATAAATATAAAAGCGGGTGACTCGGTTTATACAAACTACAGCAATTTGGTTTTTAATCCTGATCAACACGACGTCTTCATTAATTTCAAAGCGATAAGTTATTCCTCCCCCGGTTCAATTAAATACAAATATCAACTTGATGATCATCAGTGGATTGAAACAGATAATGATTTTTTAAATTTCATATCGCTTAAACATGGAGAATATAAACTTCGGATAATCGCAAAAACGCAGAATGCTGATTGGAGCAAACCCTATTTCCTATCCTTCAGTATTCTGCCGACATTCATTGACACCATTTGGTTTGACTTCTTACTCATAAGCGTTCTTGTAAGTATACTTGTGTTCATCATAATTTGGCGGTTTAAACTGAACAATAAAAGGATGAGAGCGGAATTAGAACTAACCGAGAAAATAAATGACCTCAAACATCAGGCGCTGTCGGCGATGATGAATCCCCATTTTATTTTTAATTCGCTTAACTCGGTGCAATACCTCATCAACAGCCAGCGAAATGAAGAAGCAAATGATTATATAGCAATGATGGCTAAGTTGATCAGAAAAAATCTTGATACGGCGGGAAGCGGGGTCATTCTTTTGTCTGAAGAGATCAACCGGCTTAAACTCTATCTCGAGCTTGAAAAACTGAGATTCCAGGAAAATTTTTCTTATGAAATTATCACCGGTGTGGATGTTGATACAAGTTCACTAATGATTCCGAATATGATTATTCAACCTTTCGTAGAAAACTCACTTTGGCATGGAATAATTAACTCCGGAGTAAAAGGGATTTTAACAGTTTCATTCACATTTGAGGATGTCGATATTGACTCAATAATTTGCAGATCATTGATAATAAAAATTACTGATAATGGCATTGGAATTAATGAAGCAAAGAAGAATATAAAAGAGGATCACATCTCAAAAGGAATTCAGATTATTGAAGAGCGACTTAAATTACTAAGTACAAAAATGGAACTTCCTAAACCCATAATGTTCGAAGATTTGAGTGATCGCGAGCACCATTCAAATGGTACTCAAGTTATAATTTCATTGCCACCCCCTCTTTATAAAATCATCAATTAATAATCCCACATTTCTTTTCTCCTTCCCGATTATTTAGATATTACTACCGTTCATTTAACAATCCATACCGCAGGCTTGTTCGTTATTGCAGCAATCGACTCTTGAAGGTAACTTTGAATCAAAACAAGAGAAAACGAAGTGAATCTTCTAAAAAAGCTGATGAGAATATTTAGTAAAAAACTTGCGAAACCTTCACCTCTATTAATAATAAAGAAAGGCAAAGGAGATGAAAATGTGAAGGAATACAACTCAATCGAAGAAGCAATTACCGATTTGGAAAAGGACCCGAATGTTTCCCATTATAAAATAGAAAAGTTAAGATTATCCCTTAATAATTTGAAGCATAAAACCACAATTAAGATTAGAAACGGTGAAATAATATGAAGATGAATTTTATAAATAAAAGTAAAAATCGAGGCAAAAGATGAAAAAGCAATTATCACTCACAGCACTATTACTAACTGTATTATTTAGTAATAGTATATATTCCCAATGGTCAGTTGATCCAACGGCAAATAATCCTATCTGCACACAAGCTAACACTCAGGAGTATCCTGCAATAACAGGTGACGGCAGCGGCGGGGCTATTATTACCTGGGATGACAACCGTGATGGTAACTTTAACATTTATGCGCAGAAAATTAATACAAGTGCTGAAATTCAATGGGCAACAGATGGAGTTGCTGTCTGCACACAAGCAAGCGCGCAAAATTATCCCTCAATAGCAAGTGATGGCAGCGGCGGGGCTATTATTACTTGGGTAGATGGTCGTGGTGGTACTACTATTTACGCGCAAAGAATAGATGCAAATGGCGCACCTCAATGGACAACAGCAGCAGAAGGTGGAGTTGCCATTAGCATACTTTCAAGCTGGGCACCCTCAATAATAAGTGATGGCAGCGGTGGGGCTATTATAACCTGGTTTTACTGGAGTGGTTCCAGCAATGACATTTACGCGCAGAGAATAAATTCAAGTGGAGAAGTTCAATGGACAGCAAATGGACTTCCTGTTTGCACACAAGCAAGTCACCAATATTACCCCACAATAACAAGTGATGGAAGTGGCGGGGCTATTATTACCTGGTATGAAGACCGTATCGGTAACCAGGACATTTACGCACAGAGAATAAATTCAAGTGGCGCAACTCAATGGACAACTGCTGCTGCAGGTGGACTTCCTGTTTGCATAAACACAAGCAGACAAGATAACCCCACAATAACGTTTGATGGAAGTGGCGGGGCAATTATTACCTGGTTTGATAGCCGTGCTGGTAATAATGACATTTACGTGCAGAGAATAAATTCAAGCGGCACAACTTTATGGACAACGGCTGCCGAAGGTGGACTTCCTGTTTGCACACTTACAAGTGCCCAATATACTCCGGATATATCAAGTGATGGTAGTGGTGGGGCAATTATTTCCTGGAGTGATGCACGTAATAGTGCTTTTTATGATGTTTACGCACAGAGAATAAATGGAAGTGGAGTCGCCCAATGGGAAGCAGATGGAATTGCCATTTCCACAGTAGGAGGAAAAGCTACTTATCCAGTAATTACAGGTGATGCAAGTGGTGGAATTATTACCTGGCAAGATAGTCGTAACGCCAGTAGTGACATTTATGCATCAAAAGCATCTCCTGATGGTGTTTTACCTGTAGAATTAACAAAATTTACTGCAAATATTATTAGTAACAAAGTTACACTCAACTGGCAAACAGCTACGGAAGTTGATAATTATGGCTTTGATGTAGAACGAACATTTTCTCATTCAACAGAATGGCAAAAGATTGGATTTGTACAAGGTAACGGAAACAGCAACTCACCAAAAGAATATAGTTTTGCAGATAATAGTGCAACTTCCGGCAAATATGCTTACCGTTTAAAACAAATAGACAACGACGGCACTTATGAATACAGCAACGAAATTAACGTTGATTTGGGAATTCCTGCTGAGTTTTTATTACAGCAAAATTATCCCAATCCATTTAATCCTGAGACAGTAATTAGTTACCAATTACCGGTAAGCGGAAATGTATCTCTTAAAGTGTTTGATATGCTTGGAAGAGAAGTTGCAACAATAGTTAATGAAGTTCAAGAAGCTGGAATCTATGATGTCTCCTTCAACGGAAAAGCCTTCGCAAGCGGGGCATATATATACAGATTCCAATCAGGTAATTATATAAAAATTAACAAAATGGTTTTGATGAAGTGATTATAAGCTTGATTCTACTAGCATTAAAAGTAATGCAAAAATAAATTAATAAAAAATATTAAATAGAGTGTAATGTATGATACACTCTATTTTTATTTCAGTCAAAACTACTTTCCTTCTTCACTTACCGATAATTTCAAAATTACTACCGTTGATTTAATAAGAAGTACCGAATGTTGGTTAGTTATTGCAGCGATTGACTCTTGAAGGTAATTTTGAATCAAAATAAGAGAAAAGAAAGTGAATCTTCTAAAAATGTTGATGAGATTATTTAATAAAAAACCTGTTAAACCTTCACCTCTTTTAATAATAAAGAAAAATGTTAATGATGCAAATATAAAAGAATACAGCTCAATTGAAGAAGCAATTGCCGATTTAGAAAATGACCCGAATGTTTCTCATTATAAAATAGAAAAGTTAAGATTATCCCTTAATAATTTGAAGCATAAAACATCAATCAAGATAAGGAATGGTGAGATAGTATGATTTTTCCTTTAATAAAAGGAGAATAGTAAACATGGTAAATTGTTCAGTAAATAGTATTTAACGAAAGAATCGAAACGATAATAATGAAAACAAATATATTTCTAATTTTTTTATTCATTGCATTGACAACCTCAATCAATAGCCAAAGCATTTTTATGCAAATCGGCACAAACGGAAAACTTCATGTTCAAGATATTAATACCTCAAATGATTTTTTTACAGTTGATTATAACACCGGACATTTAAATATTTTTAGCGGAGCAATATTTAAAGGAGCAAACAGATATTTACATAATTACCAAGCACCGGGAACAGTCGGTCACAATACTTTCCTCGGCTTAAACTCCGGAAATTTTACAATGGCATTTTCAACAAGCAGTATTGATGCAAGTAATAACACAGGTATCGGCGAAGGTTCCCTATCCGGTTTATCTTCCGGTTATTTTAATACGGCTTTGGGATATAATTCACTAAACGCAAACGCTGACGGAAATTGGAATACAGGAATTGGTGCTTACGCATTAAAATCAAACACAACCGGTGAAGAAAATACTGCAGTTGGATATTATGCCTTATCAGCAAATACAACCGGAATTGAAAATACTTCTGTAGGGGCTTTTTCGATGTATTATAATACAATAGGAAGCGCTAATAGCGGAAACGGTTATTACACATTAAATAATAATACAACCGGTTCATATAATACTGCATCGGGACATTCGGCATTATTTTCAAATACAACAGGAAGATACAACACTGCAGCAGGCTTTTATTCGTTGTATTCAAATACAATCGGTGATTTTAATACAGCTTCAGGAGATTATTCTTTATATACAAACTTAGCCGGAAATAAAAATACCTCAACCGGTTATTTCTCATTAGCCTTAAATTTAAATGGAAATGAAAACACAGCAATTGGATATTTTTCTTTGGCTGCCAACAACTCCGGAGATAATAATACCGGGCTTGGCTATAATTCTCTTTCCTCAAATACATGGGGAATAGGGAACACAGCTGTAGGGCATTCTGCTCTTCAAGCAAATATAAGCGGTTTTGATAACACTGCAATTGGCAAAGATGCCGGCTCTACCGTTACAATGGGGAGTAATTTAACTTTACTCGGTTATAATGCACAGCCAAGTTTTCCTAATGTTGCAAATGAAATAACTTTAGGTGATGCGAACATCTTCGCGATTCGAAGTAATGTAACTGTTATTACTTCTCTTTCAGATGCACGCGATAAAAAGAATATTAAAGAATTATCTCTCGGTCTTGACTTCTTAATGAAAGTAAAACCAAGACAGTTTAATTGGGATCGAAGAGATTGGTATGAGAATAATCTTTCTGACGGTAGTAAAATGAAAAACGAACCAACCGCCGGATTCATCGCACAAGAGTTCGATGAATTACAAACCAGTGAAAATACTGAATGGTTAAATCTTGTTTTGAAAAGTAATCCTGAAAAATTTGAAGCAACAGCAGGTAACTTACTCCCCATTATTGTCAAAGCAATTCAAGATTTGAAAAAAGAAAATGACGAGTTAAAACATGAAAACCTAAAATTGCAAAATAGTATCGCATTATTTAACTCATCTTTGACTGAACTTGTTAAAGCCGAAGTTAAAGGTGCTCTGCAACAAGCATCCAAATCCAATGAGACTTTGGAAATTCTAACATTAAAAGAAACTGATTAATTAATAACTATCAATAAAACAATAGGATCGGGACAATGAAAACAAACATATTTCTAGCTTTTTTATTCATTGCATTGACGACATCAATCAACAGTCAAAGCATTTTACAGCAAATCAACACAAACGGAAAATTTCATGTTCAAGATATTAATAATACTTCGAATGATTTTTTTACAGTTGATTATAACACCGGACATTTAAATATTTTTAGCGGAGCAATATTTAAAGGTGCTGATAGATTTATTCATAATTACCAAGCACCAGGCAAAGACGGACAAAATACTTTTGTGGGAATTAATTCCGGCAATTTTACAATGGGTGGTGGTCAGTTTAGTTCATATGCTAGTTATAATACCGGTGTCGGATATTCATCTTTATCTTCTTTAACAAGTGGTCCCGGAAATTCAGCATTTGGTAGTAGTGCATTACAAAAAGTTACAATCGGGGCACATAATTCAGCCTTTGGATATTTGGCACTTCAAAACAATTTATTGGGCGAACACAATTCAGCGTTTGGAATTGGAGCTTTGTTTAGCAATTTACAGAGTAATAATTCTGCATTTGGGTCTAATGCTCTTTATGCAAATACTTATGGTACTTATAATTCAGCGTTTGGGCAAATGGCGCTTAGCTCAAACTCAACCGGAAATGAAAATTCATCGTTTGGGCGTATGTCGTTGGCAAATAATACAATTGCTAATCGTAATTCAGCATTTGGTTATTGGTCGTTAAGAGATAATACTATCGGTCAAAATAATTCAGCATTCGGTAGTTTAGCACTTTTTATCAACTTAGACGGCTCAGATAATTCAGCATTCGGAAACTCTGCACTTGCAAATCATAGATTCGGAGACGGTAATTCATCATTTGGTTCAGGTGCACTTGCTAATGGGCATACAATACCAAAAAATTATAATTCAGCATTTGGTTATTCTGCTCTTCATACTGACGGTGATTATAACTCGGCGTTTGGTGCAAATGCAGGTTTCAATGGTGGTAATCTTCCTATAACAGGATCGAATAATACTTTAATCGGTTATAACGCTCTGCCAAGTTCTTTATCTGTCTCAAATGAAATAACATTTGGAAACAGCAGTGTAACAACCATTCGCGCAAATGTTCAATCGATTACTTCACTTTCTGATGAACGCGACAAAAAAAATATTAAAGAATTAAATCTCGGAATTGATTTTCTAATGAAAGTAAAACCGAGACTTTTTAATTGGGATAAAAGAGAATGGTACGATAATAATGCATCTGACGGAAGTAAAATGTCAGAAACTCCGACTGCAGGTTTTATTGCTCAAGAATTTGATGAATTACAAACAAGTGAAAATACTGAATGGTTGAATTTAGTATTAAAAAGTAATCCGGATAAATTTGAAGCTACATCAGGAAATCTTTTACCGATTATGGTTAAAGCAATTCAAGATTTGAAAAAAGAGAATGACGAGTTAAAATCTAAGAATGCTAACATTCAAGTTGTAAATGAAAAATTGCAATCTGCAACCGTTGAATTAAGCCAGAAATTAAATGCTTTTGAGATGACTCAAGCAATTTTAATCTCTGAAATCGAAAAACTCAAAACAAGCAAAGTAGAATTCACTCAATTAGAATTGGAGACGAAATGAAAATCAAAATATTATTTCTATTAATAATTTTCATAACTTCGTTGCAAAGTCAAAGTTCAGTTCTATTTCAAGTGGGAACACACCTTGAATTACAAGCCGGAACCAACATATCAGCAACGAATGTAATTATTAATGGAACTTATTCCGGTAGTGGGACAATTAACGGAGGTCCGATACCTGTTGAGTTTTCCTCATTTGTTGCTTCGGTAAATAAAAAATCTGTCCTACTAAGCTGGGAGACAGCTACCGAGGCTAATAATAAAGGATTTGAAATTGAAAGAGGAGTTGTTTCAAATAAATCTAACAATAATAAAGAGGGTAATTCAATAGGTCTAAATGATTGGGAAGTAATTACTTTCATTGAAGGTCATGGCACTACTAATATAAAACAGAGTTATGTTTTTTCAGATAATCTTACAAAAGCCGGAAAATATAACTACAGATTAAAGCAAATAGATTTTGATGGGAAATATAATTATAGTGAAATTGTTGAAGTCGATATCGAAATTCCGAATGATTTCGAATTGTCGCAAAACTATCCGAATCCATTTAATCCTACAACTAAAGTAAATTATCAATTACCTATTGCATCAAAAGTTCTTCTGAAGGTTTATGATATTTTAGGAAACGAAGTAAGAACTCTGATAAATAATTTTCAAGAATCAGGTTATTATGAAGTAGAATTCAGAGCCGAGGAATTATCTTCCGGAATATACATATACATTCTTAATGCTGAATCAATTGAAGGGAATAGTAATTATCGCCAAATTAAGAAAATGACATTGATGAAGTAAAAACTTATTAGAAAAAATCCCGAATCAAGAATAACTCTGATTCGGGATTTTATTCTCTATTTATTTAATCCTCAATTCGGGTAATACTGATGGAAGAACCGGACCACCCAACTTATCAATCTCGCTTTGTAATTCCTTCAAGTCAACTTCAGATAGTTTTTTAATCTGATTATAAACCGGAGGGAATTCTTGCATCAATACATCATAAGCAATTGTTTCATTCTTCGTAATTTTTGAAGTTGAACGCCAATGAGTATATGCGAGCACTCCTAATCTTTCATTGAATGTAACCGGAGAAGGGGGATTTTCTTCCGCACTCGGGCTATCACTTCTTCTCGCAAATTGTAATGAAATATTGTCAAGCTCGAAAGCAAGTTTATCAGCCTTTACCAACAATTCATGAGATGCCTGTGGAGTTGATACAATCGCTTGACGAAGAACAGTCACTTGCTTTATCATATCATTAAGATATTGTTGAGTACCGCGGATTACTCTTCCAAGTTCGTTCGATTTTTTCTGGAATGCAACTAATTCATTTCTATCTGGTGCAGGGAGTGTTGTATTTCGAAGTGCATCTGCATTGAACGAAACATCTTCTGAAAGAGTTTTAACTCCATCGCGTGTAACCATTGCTAAACTTACTGAATACTTACCCGGCATAACCGGAGTAGTACTCTGTTGTTTTGAGGAAGGATCAAATTTTTCAGCACTAACCGAATTAAGATTTGGGAAACGTAAATCCCAATTTAATTTTTGAACTCCTTTGCTTCCATTTCTTGTGATTTTTCTAATCACATTTCCATCTTCATCTTTAATATGAAAAACAAGATAGGGGGCAACTTCACGCTGTTCTGCAAGAAGTTCTTCTTGTGTTGGTTGTGGAATTGGTTTGCCGTCTTTAAACAATAGTTTCTCTTTTTCGTTTCTGATTTCCTTTAATGTTTTCGGAACATCTTTAATATAATAAGTAAATGAAGCACCGAATTCGGGATTAGGAGCTCTGAAATAATTTGCTCCTTGAGCATATAGTGATGCTGATTGAATATACATTAAAGCATCTTTAATTGGGAAAAGATAGGCTTCTTTATTCAACATATCTTTCGAGATGTTTCTTAATGCGGAATAATCATCCATCACATAAAATCCGCGACCAAAAGTTCCAATGACCAAATCGCTTTCTCTTTTTTGTATTGAAATATCACGAACAGGAATATCGGGTAGACCGCTGTTTAGTTGAATCCATTTATTTCCACCATCGATTGAAAAGAAGAATGAAAATTCTGTTCCGACAAACAGAAGATCAGCATTAACATGATCTTGTTCTATTGACCAAACCGAACCATTTACAGGTAAGTCGGCAGAAATTGATTTCCATGTTTTCCCTTTATCGTTACTTCTGTAAACATAAGGTTTGAAATCATCCCGTTTGTGATTATTAAAAGTTGCATAAACAACATTCTCATCGAACTTTGATGCAAGAATATCACTTACATAAGTGTTTTCGGGAAGTCCAGGGAAATTAGAAACTTTGCGCCATGTTTTTGCATCTTCGCTTACTTGAATTAATCCGTCATCAGTTCCGGTGTATAATAAATTTTCTTTTAATGGAGATTCCGTCATCGAAACAACCATTCCGAATAGTGAAGTCGATTTATCTTTTGCAACCGCATCAACACTCCAATATTTACCCATTACAGGCCAGGTATTTCTATCTATTTGAGCAGAAAGATCATCGCTAATAACTTCCCATGTATCGCCTCTATCTTCACTTCTGAAAACTTTATTTGCTGCGCAATAAATTCGTGTATTTTTATGATGACTTATAAAGAGTGGTGTATCCCAATTCCATTTATATGTGTTTTCACCCTTACGCGGTTCGGGACGAATATCAACGGCTTCTCCGCTTTGTTTATCATATCGAACCATTCCGCCGTATTGAGATTCCGCATAAACTATATTTTGATTTTCCGGATCAACTGAAGACCAAAATCCGTCCCCTCCATTTGTAATAAACCAATCTGAATTTACAATTCCATCTGCACTAATTGTACGTGATGGACCTCCCATACTTGAATTGTCCTGAGTACCGCCGTATATAAAATAAAATGGGGTTGAGTTATCTGCAAAGACACGATAAAATTGTGTAACGGGGAGATTAGTTTTATAATTCCAATTTTTTCCCATATCGAATGATTCATAAATTCCGCCGTCGCCCCCCATTAACAAATGGTCGGTGTTGTTTGGATTAATCCACAAAGCGTGATCATCGACATGACGATCATTAATTCCAACATTAACCCAGGTTTTACCGGCATCAGTTGTAACTTTAGAAACAACTTCAAGAGAATAAACTTTATCGGCATTTTTCGGATCACAAACGATTTCGTTAAAATATTGTCCAGATGAAGTATAACTGCTCATCTTTTCCCATGAAGCCCCACGATTAGTACTTCTGAAAAAACCGCCTGCTTTTTCGGCTGCTTCCATAATGATATAAATTATATCGGGATTAGCAGGAGAAATATCAATTCCCATTCCCCCAATATCAAACTTGGGAAGACCATTCATAATCTTTTCCCATGTTTCACCGGCATCCTCACTTTTATAAACTGCCGATTCAGGACCTCCGCCGATTTTGGTAAATACATGTCTGCGTCTTTGTTCAGAAGTTGCGTACATTACATCGGGATTTCGTGGATCATAAATTAAATTATTAACTCCGGTATGCTCGCTAATATCGAGAACTTTCTTCCATGTTTTCCCACCGTCAATTGATTTGTATAATCCACGTTCACCACCGGCTCCCCATACTGAACCTTCTGCTGCAACAAATATGTTATTTGAGTTACGCGGATCGATAACAATTTTTCCGATTTGTCTGGATTCTTTTAACCCCATATTTTTCCAGGATTTTCCACCATCAATTGATTTATAAACACCATTACCATAACCAAGTGCGCGTTGATGATTATTCTCTCCCGTTCCAATCCAAACAACAAAAGGATTATTCGGATCAATTGCGAGACAGCCGATTGAGTAAGCACCGTGATTATCAAATATTGGTTCATAAGTAGTTCCGGCGTTTGTGGTTTTCCAAACATGACCGCTTGCAACACCTACATAGTACTCGCTGAAGTTGTTCGGATTAAATGCAAAATCAGAAATTCTTCCCGATGTTAAAGCCGGACCGATACTTCGCCATTTTAATCCTTTGAATGTTCCTGCACTAAGGGGATCTTTATTTTCTTTACCCTCTTCTTGTGCAATTGAGTTTAAACTGAGGAGAGACAAAAATATCAAAAGGAAAATGTATTTTGGTTTCATAATGATCTTCCGTGTTTGTAATTAGGAAAAATGTTTGCCGAAAAAATAATCATTGTCAAATCAAATTCTTAAAAAATTATTTAAGCGGAAAAATAAAGTTGTGAGGAAAGTATTGTTAGAAAAGAGTTTCAAAATATGGAGTAAAATATGCAAGCGGTTTTGATTAATTGAAATTATTAAGACTATTCTGTAAGTTGATATTGTAAATTGAGGGGTTTTTATGAGGTCTCTGATTTTATTTGTTGTTTTCAATTCCGTTCTATTCGGACAATTTTCGCAGGAATGGGATACACTCTCTTTTAATCATTACATTAATGATATGAAGTGTACTAATAACGGAAACCTTTTTATTTCTACTTATGAAGGGCTTTTCAAATCAACTGATTTGGGAAATTCCTTTCAATCTCTTTCCAACAACTCAACTATCTTAACCACTATCGTTAATGAAAATCATATTTTCTCATATTTAAATAATTACATAATTGTTTATTCTTCAGATAACGGAAATAATTGGATTTATAAAAATTATCCTGTACCAAATGAATCACCCACTTTTTTTGAAGCTGATAAAAAGGGATGGTTATATCTCGGAACAGAGTATGGAAATTTATATCTTTCAAAAGATAAAGCAGCAAGCTGGAATAAGATTTATGACCACCCATGGAATACCCGAATAACAAAGATTAATTTTTCCGATTCAACCGCAATTTATATTGCAATTGAGACCCAGGGGGTCTACAAATCTACCGATGATGGAGAAACCTGGAACGAGTTTATTCTGCCTAATTCGGGAGGTTGGGGCAGTTGGATTGATTTTGTATTTTCTTCGGATGGGGATGTTTTTGTCTCGGATATGAAGGGATTTTATCATACTGATAATCAAGGTGTATTTCTTAAGAAAAGAATCGGGTGGTATCTATTCTATGATTTGGAAATTGATAAGTTTGATAACATATTTATGTCCGGCACCATGAATGTTTTCAAATCAACCGACAGGGGAAACACATGGTATCCGTTAATCAACAATTATAATCCAAATTTCTCGGGTTGGATGAATATCATTATAGTTGATTCTTTATTGTTTGCCGGTAACGACAACATTTTAATTCGGAATATTATTAAGCCCGGAGTTATTCCCAATACAATCGGGAAAAATTATTTCCCAACAAGAGTAGGTAACAGTTACATGTTTAGAAATCTTGAGAGGCCGGGGATGACTACGACTTATATTAGTTATGATAAAGATTATATAAATGCCGATTCATTAATACAAGGGGAAGAGTATTTCAACCATACTAAATATGGCTGGGTTCGTTATTCTGAAGATGTGAAGAAATTATACAAATATTCTAATGGTACCGAAACTGTGATGATGGATTTTAATTATCCTGAAGGAACACTAATTTCAAGACTTGAAGCTAGTTCGATTGAGGGAGATTATGTACAAATAGTCGGAGGGAATATTTCTCCATTCACGCAATTTCATTCTAAAGGATTTACTGCATTTGGACCTGAAGGCTCTTATTCCCACTACTTTACTGAAAATATTGGTTATAGTAGAATGAATGTAATTGACCATCTGTATGGATATTTTGATGCAAATCTCATTCAATGTATTTCAACCGATACCTTAGGTAATCCTTTTATAATCGATTACACTCACAATCCTCAAATTCTTTTTCAGCCGATAACTTCAACTAAAGACTCAATTATTTCTTTTCAGTTTACGGTTAAACATAATTATTCTGCGGCTTGTTCCGTACTGCTCGGGACAAATAATTTTATTGAAACGGTAACAATGGAAGGTTTCTACACAAACGACGTTGACACAACTGACTTTACTCCCATTAACGGAATGAATTTACATTGCACACTCGAATATGTTATTACAACACCGATAAATCTTGATAAACTAAAATCCGGTTACAAGCTCTATTACAGATTAACCTCTAAAGATAAGGGGATGATGCCTCATTATGGATATTCCCCGAACGTTTCAACTTATCATACAATTAAATTTGATACAACAAATTCGATAAATATAACTGATGAGATTCCAAATGAGTTTGCGCTTTATCAGAATTATCCCAATCCATTTAATCCATCTACTGAACTAAAATTTTCAATACCAACTTCCGGTAATGTAAAGTTGGTCATTTACAATCAGCTGGGTGAAGTAGTAACAGAACTCGTAAATGATTATAAAGGAAGCGGGGTTTATACTTATACCTGGCATGGTACATCTGAAAATGGATCGAAAGTTGCGAGTGGTGTATATTTCTATCAATTAATTACTTCTGGAAAAGTTTTAACCAATAAAATGATACTTCAGAAATAAATCATGAGATTTTAAATTTTTATTTTATTTTATTTATATTCAAGTAGTTATTATTCAAAAGAGTTAATATGAAAATTTTTACACAATATAGAAGTTTTGTCCTCGTTTTTTTTCTTTTTACATTTTCATATCTATCTGCACAGGATTCATCAAAATATCATATCTATGTAGGGACTGGAAATTTGAATCGTGAATTTGGTATGAAATACCAGTTTAATAGTCTTGAATCGCAGTTTAGTATAAAGATTCTCTTTGCTTTGGGTTTAGAATCGAATGTTTTTTATAGTTTAATAAAAACATCCCATTTCCGTCATCAAATAGGTTTATCGGGGGGAGTTTTGCGTTATAATCTGGAATCAGAAAGTGGTTTATTCAAATTCATCAGTAGAGCACCTAATCCACAAAATGAAAGAGTTATTTCTTTTTATCTTGGACCGATCTACCAGTTAACATGGAAGGATTTCTATTTTAAAACCAGTATTTTGATTGGAAATAAAAATTTTATATACCCAAGATTATTTTATTCGATTGGTTATAATTTTTAGTTTTGAAAATATTTCCTTTTAACCTAATTACTTAATTTATAGGGAGGATTATTTCTTTTCTTTAAATCAGTTTTAAAGTACACTTAGTGTTTATATTTACGGTATTCAAGCCGGTGAATATTCATCAGTTAAAAAATTAGTACTCATGAAATAATGACAAACATATTTATTGCTTCACATAATCCGGTTAAAATCGATGCTGCCAAAAGTGCATTCGAAAATTATTTTTCAAATATTGTTGTTGATGGGATTGATATTGATTCAGGTGTCCCTGCACAACCAATCGGCGATGAAACTTTTAATGGAGCTGAGTCACGTGCATCAAATCTGATTAATCTATTAAAAGGAAAAAATATTTCTGACGGATTTGTTGTCGGTATTGAAGGAGGAGTTGCACAACTAACCGGAAAATGGTTTTCGTTTGGTGCGGTCTGTATTAAAGATTTTTCGGGAAGAACCGGATTTGGTGCTTCAGCACTTTTCCCTTTACCGGATAAAGTAATCGAAGAAGTTTTGAATAGAGTTGAACTTGGAAAAGTTATCGACAAACTTTCTTCATCTCATAATACCAAACAGAAAGAAGGAGCAATCGGTTTTCTTACAAAAAATGTGATTGACCGTAAAACCCTTTATTATCAAGGTGTAATTAATGCTCTAATTCCGTTCATTAACGAAGAATTATTCTTTAAGTAGCTTCAACCTTCTTAACTGAAAAATACTTCCATATCAGAACCATAATTGTAGTAAGAACTAATATTCCCGCAAACCATATTATCATGATTGATAATTCCGTTTCAGTTTGATATAAGTATGAGGAAATATTCCCAATCAGCAGCCACTGAAAGACATAAAAAGCTGTAACATTTTCACCAATCCACTTAATGTAGAGAAGTATCCAATTCTTAGAAGATACTTTTTCAATAATACTAATCAGCAAAGCATATCCGGCTAAGAAGAAAAGCATCCATAAAAAGAAGGTCATTCCGAATTTATAATAAATCGGGAGAGTAGCGGTAATGTTGATTGCATAATCTTGTGTAAAAGCAAAAAATAATCCAAAGAGAACAAGGAAAACATTTATATAACTTGTTTTTACGAATGAATCAGTTTTTACTCTATAGTAAAAAAGTTTTAACGAAAAACCGATTAGAGGAAAACTTAACCAGGGTAAAACCGGAAAGTAAGACCAGTCATAACTTCCGCCGATAAAAGCCAACAAGTAATTTGCCGTGGAGTGTTCAATCTGAAAATAGTTAATGAATAAATAACTCAATTGCACTACTATAATTGAGACCGCAAGGTAGGCTTCAGCCAATTGTTTAAATATCGGCTTCAATAGAGTAATTATAATAATGCTGAGTCCTGCAAGGGGAAGAATATCGACACCAAAAATAAAAGGAAGTGGGTTAAGATTTGCTTCTCCGGTAAATATTTTAATCAACAAGGAAGCATTTAATCCCACATTAAGTAAAATTCCACCGACAAAAAGTAATGCCCCTCTTTTAATCATCGAAATATTAGAGCGTTTTGAGCCTTCAAGAAAAAAACCCATAATAATCATAAAAATGGGGGCGGCGGGAGGTCCTCCCAGAAAAAAAACAAATCTTCCAAACGAGGAGGTAGAAAGTTCATTTGCAGCAATATTTTCAAAAAGATGAATAAGAATCATAAAAACAACAGCGAGACCTTTAAGGAGGTCTGCGGTTTGATTCCTCTTATTTGAATAACCATAAATGAGGGAGAAGTTCATAAGAAACTCAAAATAAATGATAGTTAAAATAAGCAGAGAGTTGATAAAAAAGAGAAAAAAGAATTTTAGAAGATAGAAAAATTCCTTATTTTTACCCCGCAACCTTAGCTCAGTTGGTAGAGCATCTGACTCTTAATCAGATAAAAGTGATTGCATTTCAATGACTTACCGAGTAATGACCACTCAAATGAACACTAATTTCCTTTTTTTTTGATGTTTCCAGATGCAAAGAACATACATCGGAGCAAACTATGTTTATTGCAAAAAAGAAAAGCGGTTTTTATCACTTGTTCTATCATATCGACGGACAAAGAAAATCAATTTCGACAAAATCAACAAAGAAAAATGAAGCTCTTCAATTCCTAAAAGATTTTGAAATTACTTCAAAACAAAGAATTGAAGTTAAGCTCTTTCCGTCAATCACAAATTTTCTAAGAGCAAATGAATCTCGTTTAAGAAAATCTACTATAAAGCATTACAACTGTTTTTTCAAAGAGTTTAAATCTTACTTTGAAAATATTTCGGTTGACCAGATTAACCAACAAGATTTACAGACCTATCTTAACAAGAAAGCTAAAATTTCCAACTATTCCGCAAACGGACACCGAGCTTATCTTTCATCATTCTTTCAATATCTGATTGACAATAGGATTATTGAAGTTAATCCATTAGTTAAGATTAAAAAATATCCTATTCCTAAAAAAACACCGATTTATATTCCACAATTTGAAATCGATAAAATCATTGAGAGCGAACCGAACCAAGTTTTTAAGAATCTCTATCTTTTCGCATATAATACCGGAATGAGAAGAAGCGAAATAATAAACCTAAAATGGAATGACATTGAGGAGGGATTTATTTTTATAAGATGTAATTCAGATTTCCAGACCAAGACAAATGAAGAAAGAGTAATTCCTATCAATGAGACACTTAATAAAATCTTACTTGCTCAAAAACCAAAGATTTTAGAATTAACCAAGAATCAATTTGTTTTCACAGTTAATAATGAAGCAATAAGGGAGGATTTAATTTCCAAAAAGTTTAAGAGACTTGTCCGCAAACTTAAGCTGAATGAATCATTCAAATTCCATTCATTGAGGGGGAGCTTTTTGACAAATCTTGTAAAAGTTACAGACCTATCAACCGCAATGAAATTAACCGGACACAAACAACTATCAACCGTTCAAAAGCATTATTTAAGTTCACAAATGGGAGACGTTATCAAGGCAATGGATAAAATTGGAAAGGTAATGTAATGAGACTTAGAGCGTCAAAAAGATTTATTTATTATACCGATAACAAGGGGAAAAACAAGATTTATATTAAGTCAAGTATCAGATTCAAGACCTTAATAAAATTGCTTTATTCCTTCATTAGAGCCACTCTACGAGACTTTATAGGAAAGGTTGATAAATTACACCACTAAGAGAAAACGACTAAAAATAACCGCTCCAGATATTCTTAATGTTCGGTTAAGATTAATAAAAAACGCAATATGAATTTAATAAAACTCATATCGTCAAAAAAATTGATTATATTTGGATAGCAAATAAATATAATACGGGATGAGTAAATATATGTTATACAAAAATCAATGTCAAGCGAAAAATAAAAAATTTTTATTAATTCCGACTTCAACCGAAAATGAGTTCAATATCCGTTTAATTGGATTAAAAAAGAATCCTTTCATCGGGAAACTAAATTTGGTTTGTGAAGGAACTTTTCTTACCAATAGGAATGATAATCAAATTTTACGAAAAAACAATTCAATCGGTTTAAATTATGATTTATTGACAGATGAAACTTTAAGATTCAAATGGATTAGCATTAATTACAACGGAAATATACTTGTAACAAGTCGAAGCTATTTTTTATCACACGGGAAATGCTATCAATTCAAAGGATTAGACTTGCAATGTTTTTTACCGATTAATCTTTTCGGGATTCATAAAGCAAGAGAATATGAAGCGCAACTAATAATACAACTTTCACTATTTGGGGAAGTAATTTGAAAAATAATCTAAGAAACGAGCTGAAAGAAAATTTCACAATGATTCCGAATGAATTATTGAGAGATACTTCTATTTCCAAAGATGCCAGGTTTGTTTTTTGTGTCCTTGCAAGTAAACCAGACAATTGGATTTTTTACAATAAAGCTTTATCAAAAGAACTTCGAATTTCCGTCGATACATTGAGAAAATATATTAATGAATTAGTCGTTTCGCATTGGATTATCAAGGTAGAACACAAATTCAAAGCAAATGATTATATTTTGAAAAGTACTAAATCCACAGCATCGGGTTTTTCAGGACTCGGAGACTTTCCGTCTCGGGAGAACTTAAATAGTTATAAAGAAATACCTACAGTAATAAATACTAATAATAAAAAAATACATACCGAGACTTTTAATAAGTTTTGGAATCTTTATGATAAAAAAGTCAATGCTGAAAGATGTTCAAAGATTTTTGAGAAATTAACCGATAACGAGATTGAACAAATATTCAAGACCTTACCGGATTATATAGAGTCAACACCGGACAAAAAGTATCGTAAAAATCCATTAACCTATTTGAATCAAAAGTCTTGGAATGATGAAGTAATGATTCGAACAAGCGAACAAAATATTCCGCTAAAAATTTGGGGGTTTAATTGAAGCTAAAACAGAAATCGGAATTAGAGAAAATCATTATTTCGGTAATGCTGAAAGAACCGGATTCCATTCCAAAGATTTTAAGTTTAATTGATATATCATATTTCAGTAAAGTTTATAAAAGCTTAATCGATTCAATTTCAAAAATCTATTATGCCGGTATTACTCAAATTGATTTACTTCTTGCTATCTCTAAAAATAACCTTGATTGGAATTTACCAAAACTTTCTACTTTCAATCCAGATACTATAATCGACAATTATGAAACTCTAAAATATAAAAGTGTAATTGAACACTTTATAGACTTAAACCTTTCATTAGAAGCTGAAAGAATGCTTACAGATGCAGGGGAAAGGATTAAACAAGATTCAACCGGATTAGATACTCTTTCAAGTCTCAAATCGGAAATTGATTCACTTCTTAATAAGACTATGAATAAAATTCAAGTTGAGAAAAGCTTTTCAGATTCATTAATTGATATTTATAGCTCAATCGAAAATGAAATTAGCGGAATAGATATTTCAACCATTAAAACAAAGAACTTTCCGACTTTCAATAGTTCAACCAACGGACTACAAAAAGGAAATTTAATCGGGATTGCAGGTGCATATAAATCCGGTAAAACTACTTTCGGTTTAAACTTAATGTTAGACTTTGCCGAACAAAACATTCCGATTGGAATTATTTCACTTGAAATAAATCAAAGAGAGCTTGAAAGAAAAATTTTATCAATGAGAACCGAAATCAGTTATAACTCTTTACGGAATCCTCAAAAGTTGATTGAAACCGAGAAAAGCAAATTGAGACTATATCAAGAGAATCAAGAGAACTTGAAAATCTATATTTCAGATAGAACCTTGACAGATAACGAATTGAAAACAAAGCTCCAGATATGGAAAGATAAATTTAACATTCAGATTGTAATGATTGACTATTTAGGATTAATCAAGGGAAATGAGAAAAATAGAGAAATGCTTTTATCTGAAATTTCCAGACAGTTAAAAATATTAGCCAAAGAACTTGGAATAGTGATTATTCTTTTGGCACAATTAAACAGACAAGGGAAAACGAATCCAGATTCAACAAATTTAGCTGAATCGATTGGACTTGTAAGAGATTGCGACTTTCTTTTTATCACTTACAAACCATTGGAATACGGTTATAAATCCGATAAACAAGGAAATCAATTCACTGAAAATCACTTTGCTATTAAACTTGATTCATCAAGACACACACAAACCGGAACTCAATTTATTTGTGAAGTTAATCAATCCGGTAAGTTCAATGAAGTTTATCTCAATAATTATTTAAATGTAATCTGAAAGGGAACTAAAATGAAAGCGACTAAAAAACCTGTTTCAACTCTTATTCTTAGACTGAATGACAAAGCAAGCGGAATGCTTAAATCATTGGTTGAGAAAGAAGGGGGAACCACGAAAAGCGGTTTGGTTCGCTCACTAATTGCAAGAGAATTTTATAAATATAATTCAAACTAAAAAAAGGGAAAAAATATGGAAGCTTTAAAGGTAAGAGAAAAAACCGTTTCAATCATTAACAAGTTGAAAGATGCCAAGAGCTATGTTTCAAGAGACTTGGAAAACTATCACAAATTAGTCTCGAATATTAAACCGAATCCAGATTTTAAAGCGGATTCCGATAAGAACCGAATGGAAGCTTTAATTGATGAAGCAAATCAAAAAGGTATTTCCGCAATCGAGAAATCTATCTATGTTTTAGAGCGTGAAATAGTGTCCACTGAAAAAGAACTTTTATCATTCTACTTTCCGCAATTAACAAAACAATTTGAAGTTTTACCAGGTTTGGAAATGAGTAAAATAGCACTTGATATATTTCACACTGTAAAGAATCCAGATGTTCTAAAATCAATTTTGACACTCTACAGGGATACCGACAAGGGGGAAATAGTTTTCTTGGTTGATGACTTGTTGAAAGTTTCTAAATCGGAATTAGCATTGAGAAACGTATCACGGGAAATCGTTATCAGTATTTACAAGGAAAATAATTTCATTGAGTTACAAGACGCTTTGAATGATTCCAAGAGCTTTTTAGAAGGTGCTCAAAGATTCATTAAAACACTTGGTTCAATGAGAACAACTCAATTTTCCAGACGTCAACTCGATATGCAATCATTAAACTTCATTAATCAGTACTGCAAATCGCTCTACTCGTTAGCCTTAGATTTTCAATAGTTTGGATTAGAGAAAGCGTCTTGAATCCTCTTTCTTAAGACGCTTTTTCTTTATAACCATTTGTTTTTTAATAATTTAACGGGAGCTATACCCTATGAAGGCAATAAAGATAAACAAGGTAAGAGATGCCAGACGTTTACTTTCAAAATTGATATATGAATTTCAGACAGGCGAAGTAACTTCGGAGAAAGCTAAAACGCTCTCATACCTTCTGAACATATATATCCAGATTTTCAAAGTCAGTGAATTTGAAACTAAGATTGAAGAAATCGAAAAGAAAATTAATGAAGGTAAGATATGAAGTTATCAGACTTGGAAACCAGATTGATTGAGATTGAAAAGAAAGTCAATGTAAAGAATAATAGTTTTATCGAAGTTGACATAATTGATTCCGGAGATGCTGAATTTTTATATTCAAGTTCAAAGATAATTTTTCCGTTCAACAAACCTTCTTATGAAATCGTTTATGAACAGTTGAAAGCTATTCCGAGAAATAAGACCATTTGACTTAGTTTTAAAATAGGTTTAATTTGCAATGAAATTAATCGAATCATTAACCGTTCATTGCATATTGAAAACATCTAAAAAAAACGGTCACTAAAACGGTCACTAAAAGGGATAAAAAAGAGAAAAAAGAATTTTAGAAGATAGAAAAATTCCTTATTTTTACCCCGCAACCTTAGCTCAGTTGGTAGAGCATCTGACTCTTAATCAGCAGGTCGCGGGTTCGAATCCCGCAGGTTGCACGAAAAGGCTTGATTTTACGCTAAATTGAGCCTTTTTTATTTTAAAGAATTTCGGGTTTTATGAAAAACGACCCATTTTTAACCAGTTTTTACCTATTTACTACTTCCAAAACTACTTCCGCATTAAAAAAAAAGAGCACCTACTCAGTGCTCTTTATTTCCTCTAATTTATCTAATTGTTTCTTTTGTCGCTCGTTATCAACTCTTGTATAATACTTGGCTGTAGTATTTATTTGAGAGTGACCGACAAGCTTCGAAACAGTTGCTAAGTCCATTGTCATACTTGCATTAGTAATGAAGGTCTTTCGGAAAGTACGCATCGAGTAACCTTTGTTAGCTAGACCAAGTTTCTTAAGATATCTACTGAAAGATTTATTCATATTTTCTACTCGACTATACTCAAGTAACCCTCCGGTCTTTCTCTCTTTTATCAGTTCTTTCAGAATCGGCATTAGAGATTTATGAAACGGAACCGAACGCCATTTCTTTATCTTTTTTGAATAATAGTTAAAACTTGCTTCCTCAATATTAATTTTATCAATGGATAGTGAAAGGAGATCGGATGATCTTAATCCGGAGTAATATGCCAAATAGATCATAGCTTTGAAGTTTAGACTTTTTCCCTTTAGCCCATCGAACAGTTTTTGGACATCCTCAGCTGAAAAAACAATAATATCTTTTACTTCAGACTTTGGTGTTACATCTTTATTCAACTTGAACATCGGGATATAATTATACTCAAAAAGAAAGTTGCTGAAATGACGAAATTGTTTGAAATAACCGAATATAGTATTTTGGGCTTTATTCATTTTTCTAATTAAAATAATCCAATCTTCAGCACTTAGTTTGTTTATGGTTGTGCAAGGATTATCCTCATCAAAAGTTTTTCTAAAAAGATTGAAGAAGCGATCATAATCTTTAATTGTTTTCCAGTTCTTTGTTGAATTCAGTCGCATAAAATGCTCAAAAGCACTCTTGATGGTAGCTCCTTTGATTAAAGAATTTTTTGTAAATTGATTTTTTTGTTTATCGAGTTCAAATTGTAACTCTTTTGCCATTCTCTCCACAAGCTTCCTATTTGCCGGGGAATCAATCATTTTTGTTGAACGATTTTTAGTTTTACCCAACGACCAATCAAACCAACTGATGTAGAGTATATTTCGTTTACCAAAAACACTTGCCATTATTTTTTCTCCATTATTTTATCAAAAATCTTTACACTATCAAGTGCAGTATTAATTTTTCTTTTGCCATTAATTAAATGTGCGAACTCATGCCTATCAGTCATAGAAGGAATGGAATTTGTTTTAATTCGCCTTAGATTATGATCAATATATCGATGCAATTCGACGTGAGGGATTTTATACCTACCCGAGGGTGTTATCAGAACACCAATTGCTCCTTGTTGAATTTGAGACTCAAGCGCAGCTCTCCCAATTCCCAATAATTTGCGGGCTTGGTTCAATGAGTAAAGTTTGAAGCTTTTATCATCTGAGTCCATTGAAGCTCCTCATCAATTGCAAGTTTTGCATTTGAAGAGGAATTAGTTGTGGTTTTACTCTTATTGTTATTTGCATTACTGTTGCATAATTATCAGGGATCATTTCGAAGTTACAAAATGACCCCCATCGATTTATAATATTTAAGGGTATTGTAGAGATACCGTTAAATAGTTTCAGCAAGTTGCGTTGTTCATACACATGGATAAATCTTGCTGAAATTAACTCCTTCTTAGTCCATTATTCTTATACCAAAGGAGGAGCAGTTAATTTCCAATAGATTTTTTTGTTTTGTTGTGATAGTAGTTAAAAATCCGGATTAAGGGAGCTCATTAGTAATCCGGATAATTAACTATCTATTATACTTATATTTTATGTCCAATTTTTATTTTTACGATCTGGTCAAGATCTTCAAAGAACTTGGCAAGAAAGTTTAAAATATCGTTGTAATGGGTTCCATATAAATACATCTCAAACCCAACGAAACCAATATTTGTTCCATGCAATTTAATGTTATTGTTTTCAAGATTTTCGTTTTTAAGCATTAAAGACATTTCTTCGTTCATCTTTTTGTTTATTTTCTCAGCTAATTTTTTTGAGAAGCCTCGAGCTTTCCGCCAGATTTTGATATAAGACAGTTTACGAAGCTCTTTTTCTAATTGAAGTTGATACTTATCGTGCCAACCAAGATCATCGGTGTTTAAGTTTTGGAACAACATGGCTCTAACATTGATACAATTGAATTTTGTATTACTGTAAAAACTCATTTCAACGTTTTCAAACTTTTGTAACCATTTATAATCTTGAGCATTTTTATTGCAATCAGCAATAACATTTACTTCCCAATATTCTTTTAAGTCTTTTAACTTCAATTTACGAAGTTCTGAGATTTTGATATCTTTCGATTGAAATTGATGAATTATTGATTCTTGTTTTGTCATTTTTATCTCCTTCTTATTATTGTTTATGGTCTTGATTTGATTTTTTTTCTGACCATTTTTTGTTTGGATTTTTTCCATTTTATTACCTTTTTTTTATATGTTTTTCTATTTCAATCGGGAAGAAAAACACAAACCAAAACCCGTGCTTATTAGCCCAGAATTATTCAATATGAATCCTATCCATTTATTTTGAGAGGATTCTATATGATATAATTCGTTCAATCTTTTTTACTTGTGATTAAACGAAAAAACAAGGACTTTTTTGTTAATACCCTTGGGTTGATTAATTCACTAATCAGAGTATTTCGGTAAGTCAAACCGAATCAAACAATATTTACAAAGAACAAAAGAAGCAATGAAGGCCTCTATAATAAAGGGACAAATCCGAGGAAATGTTAACTAAACATTTATACTGACTTGTCACAATTCCAATTAGAGATACGGCCTCTATAATAAAGG
>JAGUXE010000163.1 GCA_020061995.1 Ignavibacteriales bacterium
ATAATGAGAGGTCAAGTGAAATAAAACCAATTTATTATAGTACGAGGATTTTCTGAGTATTAGTCTTGAGACAATATGGTTGGCTTTTGAGGTGGTAATGCCTGTAAAAAAGAAGAAAAAGAAATCAATATTGAGCATTGGTGGGATTGCCAAGGGCAGGAAGGTTGGAGTTGGAAAGGTTAGAGTTGGAGATGAAAGGGAATACACAAAAAAGAAAGTTTCAAGAAGGATTGCCAAAGGAGGGTAAAGGATAATTGATGATGGATGTGATGGCTTCTGTCCTGAATGCGAACAGAGGTCGAAATGCGAGGTTTAGGAAATAGAAATGATTAATAAAAGAGTCGAAGAAATTAAAGAATCTAACCTACAAGCTTTAATTGATAATAAAGTTTTTGAGGGAAAGACTATTGAATATAAAAGAGAACTGCCTAATAATTCAGATCCTGATAAAAAAGAGTTTCTTGCAGATATTACATCTTTTGCTAACGGCAGTGGCGGAGACTTGATTTTTGGAATTGAACAAGACAATCAAACAGGAGAACCAAAATCACTTAATGGGATAGAAGTAGAGAATATTGATAAAGAAAAAACAAGGCTTGATAACATTATTAGGAGCGGAGTTGAACCAAGAATATTGTCTGTGGCTATACAGCCAATTCCACTTAGTAATTCAAATTCCGCAGTATTAATCCGAATTCCCAAAAGCTGGATAGGCCCACACAGGGTTATATTCGGAGGCCATTCAAAGTTTTATGCGCGAAACTCATCGGGCAAGTACGAAATGGATGTTGATGAACTCCGTATTGCTTTTAATTTATCTGAAACATTTGCTGAAAGGATAAGAAATTTTAGAGCAGATAGAGTTGCCAAAATTCTTGCAGGTGAAACACCTGTGCCTCTTTACCAAAATCCTAAAATTGTTCTTCATCTTATTCCAGTCAATGCTTTTAATCCATCACAAAAATATAACATTGACGATATCTATTCTGCTCGCCATGATAAGTTACCCTTAATCCATAAGTCGGTTCTCAATGGAAGATATAATCTGGATGGATTATTTACTTATTCCGACAATGAAGACGGAATTTTTAGTGCCTATACCCAGTTGTACAGAAATGGAATCATTGAGGCAGTTGATGCCTTGATGCTTAAGCTTCAAGATAACAAAAAAATTCTACCTTATTGGTATGAGGAATATTTAATTACAGGTTTTAATCAATATTTGAAGCTTCTATCAGAATTGTCTGTTGTCCCACCAGTATTTATCTTTTTAAGTTTATTAGGTATAAGAGGTTATAAGATTGGAAGAAAAAATATTGCTATACATAAATTAAAAGATCAACATCCTATTGATAGAGATTTACTTTTATTACCAGAAGCTATAATTAATAACTACAATGTTGATGCTAAAGATGTGCTTAGACCCTTATTTGATTTGATTTGGAATGCATGTGGTTTTCAAAGATCATTAAACTTTGATGAAGATGGAAATTGGATTGCAGGATGAGAGCTATAGGCATCACCCTGAAGAAAGTGTTTTTAAGAAGCTTATAGCTGTGATGCTGAGAAAGGAAAAGAGAGAATGGAAAACGTGATTGCAGTAGCTAATACAATTAAATGCCCCATCTGCGGAATAGCAACAAGCAAACTCAATGGACATTTGAGACATTCCCACGAAGAAAAAGAAATAGAATCAGCAATCATTGCTGATAAAAACAAAGGATTATCAGATGTGGAGATTGGAAGGAAATATGGTATTACATATCGCCAACTGGAAAAAATAATCAGAAAGGCGACAGGCATAAGTGTAAGTGCTATCAGGGTTGAGAAAAAGATAAAAACTCTATTTCCAAAAGATTTCAAAGAGGAGACTACTACCGTATGGAGTTTTAAAAGTCGTGGTAACTGGGCAACGCATAGTGGGGAGTATAGAGGGAACTGGTCACCATATATTCCACGGAATGTAATTTTGAAATATTCAGAACCTGGCGAACTTGTTTTAGACTATTTTTGTGGTGCCGGGACAACTGCTGTCGAGGCAAAGTTGTTGGGTAGAAGATGTATTGCCTTTGACATCAATGATAAGGCTATAGAGTTAGCCAAAAAGAATGTTGATTTTGGGGTTCCAATTAAAAAACTCCCACTCCAGAAAATATATGAACCTGAATTATTTGTTGGGGATGCAAGAGACTTGTCTTTTTTGAGGGGTAATTCTATTGACCTCATTTGTGCCCATCCGCCTTATGCCAATATTATTCAATACACAGAACATAAAAAAGGTGATTTGCCATGAAAGAAGAGAAACTCACTTGGAAAGATATTGTGAGAACTGCCTTATTAGAATTAGGTGGACAAGGACATCTCTCTGAAATTAATAAAATAGTGGAAGGCCATCCCAAAACTACGACTAATCCAACATGGCGTGATACCATCAGGAGAGTTGTAAGACAATATAAGATTTTTGAACCGGTTCCATCTGAAAGAAGCGGTATTTATAAGGTTGTTGAAGAAGTTTCAATAAGACCTGAGTCACAAGGTTTTACTGAAGAACCAGAAATTGATCACGGGATTGCTCAAGGAATGTTAGTTACACTTGGGAGAATATACGGATATGAAACTTATGCACCCCCACATGACCAGACTATCAGAAGTTTCCAGGGCAAACTATTAAGAGATTTTGTGAGTGTATCTGACTGCACTGATATTTTCAGAGGCCCTAATTTATCAAAAATTAGAGAAATAGATTCCTTATGGTTTGACGAGGATGATTATGGATTATTTCCGGTATACGCTTTTGAAGTGGAAGAAACAACAAGGGTAAAATCTGGTCTAGATAGGCTATTAAAAATACCAAGAAGATTCCCTACTCAATTTTTTGTTATCGGCCCGAGCACAAAAGAGAAAGATTTATTTAACCAATATGTTAATCAGACACCGTTTAGAAATTTTAAAGAGAAATTTCTGTTTAGACTTTATAAAGAGTTAGAAGAACTTTACAACTCTGCCTTAATTCATAATGACCGACGAGAACAATTTGGAATCATTGAAAGGAGAGGATAGAAATTATGCTGAAAAAAACGATTGATTCGCAATATCACCGCGACCAATTTGATGATTGGCTTGCAGGTGGCAAGGTTGAATATAAAGGGAAAACATATTATTGGTCTGCGCAGAATAGCAATTATGGTTTCGGCTGGGAAATTCAACCAGTTTCAGAAAAAGATTGGGCCAATATTGCTGAAGATACATTTAATAAAATCATAGGCTTTATAGAAAGGTGTCTCTATGAACATCGAACAGAATATGTCTTCTGATTTTCTCTCAGAAAGACCAACTTTGTCTTCTTATTTTAAGACAGGCATACATTGGTAAAAATAAAGGGTTCAAGATTTGGGAGGGAAACATGAAATCACGTAAGGATAAAAAGAATAAAGTCTACACAATTGAAGGGGGAATTTTGGGAACAGGTTTATATGCAGGGGTAGTGATTGTAGACACTTCTGAAATCGAGGATGAAGCAGACTACGGAGGCATGCTATATGAACTTAAGAAGTTAGGTATTCAAGACGGAGAAGAATATCAAATCGATAATGCTGGTGATTTACTCATGTATTATGATGCCTATAAAAAATGCAAGCATATACTTGAAAAGTTTGGAGCTAAAGTTGATGATCCAGGAGATTACGAGGAAAAATAGGAATTAAATAAATATGGAAATTGTAATAATGCTTAAATGTTTATGCGGAAGGGGAATAACGCTTGAAATTGTTGGAGGCCAATATCAAGACACTTACCAAGGAGAATGCAAGTGTGGCCGAAAGTGGTCTTTAGAAGAACAATCAAAAGCGATTGAAGAAGTCTCAGATGAAAGTGAAACCTAAATTTTCAAACCTGAACATATCGAACCATTCAAAGACTTAGATAAAGTAGGGGAATTCTCTGTAGAATTTTTGCTTGTTGTGACAGAGCTTATGGCAATACAGGAAAAAACAAACTATCCAGAAGGTTCTTTAACAGAGAGTCTATATAAAGATTTTGGAGTAAAGGACCGTTTTTCTGTAATCCAGAAAGCGGTTTTAAAACGGTTGCGATAAAAAACTTAATAGAGGGAACAATGAACAAAAGAAGCAAAATATCTACTACTAAGAATACCGATGTCAAAACCTATCAATTACCTCAACCATACACAGCAAAGTATCTTGTTATAGTAGCAAGCCGAGGTATGACAAGTGAGGTCAATCATTTCAACTCACTAAATGAGGCTAAAAGAGCATTTGGGAAGATAGCTCATGACCATAGGTACAGACCGAGCGAAATAAATGGGTCGGATTATTATGATATTTCGATATGGGAATTGACAGAAGATAGATATGAAAAGGTTTATGGATATTAAATCATGTAAACAGACCATAGAAATAATCATATAACTAAAAATTTTAAAAGATTATTTATAAAAAATGAGAGGAAAATATGTGCGACAAAAGTGTAATAAATTCGAATGGCGAAAAGTTATATCTTGCAACTTTTGAATTTGTAAGCGGGGAATTTGAGCAAAGTTTTCAGAGGCTTATTTATGCAAAGAATACAAGAGATGTAGATAGAAAAATTAGAAATGATCTGAGAAATTACTATGGTAAAGGCAATACCTCACAGATAGACGGAGACGTTTATTATTACTGGTATGGTGAAATTGCAGTTAAATATTGTGGCTGGCAAGAAATTACGGACTTTCAACAAGTTGTCAATAGACTCCTATGGTAATAAAAGAAAAATTAATAAGTCCTAAAACCACCATAATCATCGGGGGCGGCCTTGACTGACATTATCCGCCCACATCTTTTTGAGAGGACATCGGTTGATCTCAGCGATATCAGGCTTGAGGAAGAGATGCGTTATTCCACTGAACAGCGAACTACTTTAACTGAAATAGAAATTCTTGACAGCAAATTGTTGCAACACTTTAATAATAAAGTCAAACTCCAACCGGAATTGACCCGGCAACTTGTCAGTTTTCAAGCCAAT
>JAGUXE010000374.1 GCA_020061995.1 Ignavibacteriales bacterium
AACCGACAGTATAAAGTCGATATTCGCGTGTGTGTAACAGGAAGAAGGATGTTGCTTAAGATAATTGGAGTAATGGTTTTTGTCCAGGGAAAGGATCAGCGGCTTTCCTTTCTTGAAAGCCGTGTAGAGATTGAAAATTAAAGCACTCAATAGCTCGTACTTTTCGCCCATCAAACGGACGATTCCGGTATAACCCGTAAAATACCGCTCCCAAATCTCATTGATGAGGTCACCGAATTCAGTGAAGTTCTTTTGTGAATGAAAAAGACGTGCGTTCATAAATCGTCCATCAGGGTAATTCTTTTGTATCTCTGTCGACATTATTTTCCTCCTTCTTGAGTAGTAGATTTGTTATTGCGGGCATTCTTATATTCCTCGACTTTTGCTGCGTCGATTACATATACGTTGCCGACTTTCATCCCTTCGAGTTCTTTCATTTTTATTAGTATCCAGACCCACTGACGTGAGCAATTTAGGATTTGGGATGTCTGTTTTATAGATAGTAGCTGCATAGTTCACCTTTATTGTTTGTTATCATTTACAACCGCAATTAGTGAAAGCAGATTAGCGAGATCAAATTTATTATTGATGAAGTCGATTTACACTTTTTTGCATTCTTGATGAAATCGATTTACACTCTTTAACGACACTAGGAAAAACAGATCTAAATGACCGTCAGAAAGTGGAAATGAGGCTCATTTTTGGTTCAGATGATACGAATTGACTCTTTTTTCAGAGATGTCCCTTGAGGACATAATTGTTCTGACTAAATAGTTGTTATCGGTTCAGTTAATGTCAGCAATAGTAAATTAACCTCCCCGTTATTCGGTCTCGACAGACATAGGGTTTATTCTTTCAAAACTATAGCTGTTGTCTTGCAGAATGTAGCCGACAGATTGGCGTGAAAGGGTTACTGCTTTGATAAACGAGGTCTCTTTCTCCTTGATTAGTTTCAACCAGCTTTCAATGTATGAGGCTTGGTTCTCTATAACCATCGGCTCGAGACCACATATGCTGCAGAGATAAGATGAGCCTATTTCTGCAATCAGTTCTTCAACTGCATCTTCTTCTTTATCTGTCCAGACCAGATTCCGGTTTAGCCTTGATTTATGCCCGGTCCAATGAATCAGTTCATGGAATAGCGAGGAGTAATATTCTGCCGGGGAATCAAACCCGCTAATGTCAGGTAAAGAGATGTAATCATAAAGTACATTATAATAGCATCGGGAGATGTTGTTCTGAACTATCGGCTGTTCCTTCATTCCGGCAATGAGTGATTCACATTCATAGTTGAGGGGTTTAGGCTTATCAATATCGTAAAGAGAAGTTTGACTCAGATTAAATACATAACTTACTTTAACAAAGGGCATTTTTTCGGGCGGGGAATCTTTCTCTCCCTTTTCCTCGAGGAGATTCCAGTAAATAATGGGGGAACCATTTTCACCTTTGCGAACTAACCCATTCTTCTCCTTGCACTGCAAGTATGTAAGGTAATATGGGGATGGATATTCATTAAGGGATAAAGCTACGAAGTTTATTCCGTTGTAGGGGCGTTTAGAGATATAGTTAACCGGAACACCGCTGCTCCATGACTTTCTCCATGGAAGTACCCCCTCGCTCAGCTTTTGGGTAATCTTTGCTATCAGTGAATTGAATAAATCAGCCCTTTTCATAGAACCTCCGAGCGGATGGTATTGCCGTTAGACTTACTTCTGGCAATGAATAGAGTGATGGCTATTCTGCTTACATCAATCATATTCCCAAGTTCATTTTGAATTTCCAGAGCATCAGTGTATGATTTCAGCATTATCTCAAAGTAGTTGTCTGAGATACTTCCTTGCTCTTTAATAAAGCTCTCTGAGAGCTTAGGCTTCTCAGTAATAATGGGTGCTGCAGGTGTATGTGAGTTTATGGCATTTTGCTGTGCAACTTTCTGAGGAAGAGTGACTTCATAATTAGTAACTACTTTGTTCCCTTTCTGAACGGCAGTTTTATTTATTATTGCTTTATCTCCCTTTTTTAAATTAAATAGCTCAAAATGGACAGGTGCAGGGGCAAAGAAACTATATTCTGACTCTTCAGAAATTACAGCATACATAAAATATGGACCCCAAGAGTTTTCACCGATAACAGGTTCATCATATAGAAGTTCGATCTCTACCGGCTGGTTTAGTTTAAGTTCAAGTTTAGTTCGCTGTGTCATCACTGACCTCCATGTTTTGTTTAAGTTTAAGTGAAAATTCATCTTCTCCCTCGATTAGCTTTACTCCGGCGGGGATACGACCGGACTTTTTGATAATTGATTTTATTGATGTAAGGTTTGGTTTAATCTGTTCCGGAACTAATGTAACCATATCGTGAGTAGCTGATGCAAGGAACTGATCTAAGTCCTCAACTTCTACTTTGTCAGGTTTCTTTCTAAGCTTCAGCGTTCCGTGTGGCAAATCGATGGTCTTCTGATTGAGACTTCTGAGCCATGTTTCAAGTTTAGACTTTAGCAGTTCTATTCTTTCAGACTCTTTCTGGTTGCGGCGTAAAGCCCAGTCGTTGATAATCTCTACCTCCTTCTTGGTCTGTTCAAACGTGGATGTGATTTTATCTTCGAGCCTCGCTATTTCGATAATTATCAAATCGAAATAGGCTTGAGTTTGAAGCTCTTCTTTCTGCTCGGCTTCAAGAAGCAGTTCGTCGAGGAAGTTTACTTCTTCTTCCATAGAGTGGTTCTCCTTTTGTTGGTTAGTTAATTAATCGTTTCTCCACAAATGATGTGTAAGCATCATCTGTAAAGATTATATGGTCGAATACCGATATTTCAATAAGCTTTCCGGCATCAACTAATTTCTGCGTGATAGATAGATCTTCTTTTGATGGTTCAAGATTTCCGGAGGGATGGTTGTGGGCAAGTATTATATTGGCGCAAGTAGCAACTATAGCTCCTCGAAATACTTCTCTCGGATGGACGAGTGAGGAGTTTAGTGATCCTTCAGAGATAACTTCAAATCCGGTTACTATGTTTGCACTGTTTAACCAGAAGACAACAAAGCGTTCTCTTACTTCTCCTTCAAACAAAAATTGAAGTTGTCGAATATGTCACCGGGGTGAGTTATCTTAATTTTCCGGTTCTTCAGTTGCGGGTATGTTTCTGCGGAGTCTTTGAACTTCCACGATATGTTGCGGATGTAATGTTTCATGATGGGTTCCTTTTAGATTTATTAAGAAATAGTTAAGTTAATAGAACATTTTTTTTCATTATTGCTCTGATTCTTATCAGCTAAAGAATGGAATTAGTATGAAGTCAATAATTTTCACCTTCATTATATCTCTCCAACTTACGTCATTCATAATGGCACAAATGCCGATGCCAACCCAAGCTATGGCTGTACCCAATAATCAAGTACGTGCAATTGCTGTCGATGGTGATTTTACTTACATCGGGGGTGATTTCAATTACGTCGGTCCACATAATGGTTTTGGTACCCAAGTTGATAAAAATAGCGGGGTTCACGATTACCGATTTCCAATAATCAACGGAAGAGTTTTGTGCTCTCTCCCGGACGGAAATGGTGGATGGTATGTTGGTGGTGCATTCTATAAAGTAGGTGATCACGATCGGCTTAACATTGTGCATTTAAATGCTGATGGTTCTGTTGATAATAACTGGAAACCGGAAGCAAATGGTGATGTGAGTGTAATGGTTCGTGATGGAGATTTCTTATATGTCGGTGGGCTCTTTTGGATTATCGGAGAAAGAGCTAGAAGTAAAATCGCAAGGATTCACATTGCTGACGGCACAGTTGATGAGGAGTGGAGCGCAGATGCTAATGCATGGGTTAAAACAATTTTGATCGACGAAAAGAATATCTATGTGGGGGGAAATTTTCAATGGATTGGTGGAAAGCAAATAAATTACATTGCGAGAACGAATAAAATAAATGGAGAAGTCGATACAGTTTGGAACCCAAATGCTAATGATAATGTGACCAAAATTCTAAAACATGGAAACAAGCTCTATGTATCCGGTAAGTTCTCAAATGTTGGAGGAGCGGCAAGGTGGGGTTTGGCTAAATTAAACAATATTGATGGCTCAGCGGAAAATGACTGGATTTGCAATGCTAGTTCATATGTCACAGCTGTTGAGTTGGATATTAATAATGAAAAGCTTTATGTAGGAGGCTTGTTTCCCGACAGTAGTGGTAATTGGGATGAATTATACGTAAAAAGGTTTCATTTTGCTACAGGAGAAATTGATACTACTTGGAATCAGTCATCGTTTACATTTAATGACATCCGTGAATTAAAATTAGATGGAAATTTTGTTTATATAGGAGGTAAATTCAACAAAATAAATGGTCCGGGAAAAAGATTTATTGCAAGACTAAGAAAAACTGATGCTTCATTAGATGAATCATGGAAACTTGAGGCTGAGTGGGATGTTCAATCGATAGTCTTTAATGAAGATAAAATGTTTGTCGGTGGGTGGTTCAAATCTATTGGGGGGAAATTTAGACATAAAGTAGCTCGAATAAATAACATAACCGGTGAACTAGACACCCTCTGGAATCCAAATGTTGAAACAATTATGGAATATGCCTATGTTTATGCGATTGCTGTTGATGAGAACGCAGTTTATTTTGGGGGTGATTTCATGTACGTAAACGGAGTTAGTTGTAAAAATTTGGCTAAGGTAAATAAGTCAAACGGGAAGCTCGATTCACTATGGAAACCCAACCCAAATGGATATATCTATGCTATTACACTAAATGGTGGGTATGTCTATTTGGGAGGCTCTTTTACTTCAATCAGCGGACAGCAAATTGCGAGGTTGATAAAAATGAACAAAACAGATGGAAGCCCCGTCAGCCAATGGAATCCGCGCCCAAATTCAGCTGTTGAGACGATTGTTTTTGATGGGGAACTGATTTATGTTGGCGGCGGATTTAATGCTATTAGCGGATTGTCAAGAAATAGTTTAGCACGATTGGACGATATTACCGGTGCAGTTGATACATTATTCAATCCGATACCGAGTTGCAAAGTTACGAGTATCGCTGTTGATGAAAGTGATTTGTATGTTGGAGGATGTTTTATTACAATAGGGGGGGTTACAAGAAACTATTTGGCTAAAATTAATAAATCTACCGGACTCGTAAATCCTCAGTGGAACCCTAATGCTAACAACAGTGTATCAACTCTCATCAGTAATGGAAATGATATTTATATAGGAGGAAATTTTAGTAATGTCGGCGGTCAGCCAAGAAATTATTTAGCTAAATTAAATAAAACTAATGGTGATGCAGATCCATCATGGAATCCGGTTGGGGGTAATTATGTCAGGAAAATGGTTTCATCTAATGATGATATTTATGTCGGTGGAACATTCATATCTTTTAACGGAAAATGGCGTCCATATTTAGCACTGTTTACTAACAGAATTTTGCCGGTCGAACTTACTTCATTTAAAGGAGAAATAATTAATAATAATGTTCAATTAGATTGGACTACAGCAACTGAAAATAACTCACATAGATTTGTAATAGAGAAAAACTTCAATTCTGAGTGGAGACCAATCGGTTATGTCAATGCATCAGGAAATAGTACCACACCCAGATCATATCGTTTTATTGATGAAATCAGTGATGCAAGTTCATTAACCTATAGATTAAAAATTGTGGACTTTGACGGTTCATACGAATATAGCAGCACAATTAGTTTAAATATTAATCATGCCTTTGAATACTCATTAGATCAAAACTATCCAAATCCTTTTAATCCAAGTACAA
>JAGUXE010000413.1 GCA_020061995.1 Ignavibacteriales bacterium
AATGCACACCAAGGTGTTCAGCTATATCTTTTAAAGTATAGCCTCATTCCTTATGTTATATTGCAAGACCTGACCCCACTTACACTTATCCACTTACACTTATAATTAGGGAAATTACTGATTATACGGGGCTCGTTTCAGGGAAAAGGGTTGACAAATCCGGACTTTTTGAAGTCTTTTATGGAGAATTAAAAGCGGCTCCTATGATTAAAACATGTCCCCTTACCATGGAATGTAAAGTAGCTCAAGTAATAGAACTCCCCACTAATACTTTTTTTATTAGTGAGATTATCAACATATACTCTGAAGACCAATTTCTTACTGACGGGAAACCTGATGTAAAGAAAATAAAGCCCTTCGTCTTAACAATGCCTGATAATAGATTCTGGTCAATCGGTGAATGTATAGGAAAAGCATGGAACGCAGGGAAAACTATACACGCCCCTCTAAAATAGGAAGAGAATAGTAATACTAACACATAAAAATTAACAGTCAGGTGCTCCAGCGGTCAGAGTGAAGTTCTCACAGTTATACACAAAATCCTTAATCTTCCATATCTATTTGGTTCCCTTTGAAGCAAACAATAGAGAAACAGATCATTGGCATTACTTTCGATTTAAAAGAAACATTGTCAAAAACTGGTAGGGCATTTAATACGAGGAGAAATATGCATTTCATAAGGAGATGCGGTAAGCCGGAGCACTATAACGATGTCGCTTAACCGCTTCACCTACTAACAAATACTTTTGGTGGTAAGAAAAAACTGAGGATAACTGGTTGAAATATTTGTGCTAACAATCAGTTACTGCTGCACTTTTTATATAAAAAGATAACCAGTCCATCGAATATTATAATTTCCTATAGTATTTTTTTCTTGAACAATCCCGAAATCTATGTCCTTTTTGGGCAAATATTCCTGGGTTTTTATTGCCTTAAATAGTTCACCCAAAGAATCTTTCTCATAGAGCAGCTTAAAAAAAATTCTTAGATCGATAGAAGGAATTTCTTTCATAAGAGTAAAAGCAGACCCTACATGGTTTTCAAATATTATTACAAAATAAATTCCCTTGAATAATATTTCCTCACCTAACGCGATAATGTCATGTATTTTTTCACGGTTTTCTAAAATAAAATCTCTTAATTTTTCGGATTGTTCAATTTTTTCTTTTTCAATATTTATTTTCTCCGCAACCTCCGAAGGGTCCGCAGCAGGTATTGTCCATCTACACTCGCAAAACATAATCTCTTGCCTCGATTTGTCAATTAAACATGCATCGATGTCCGGTATTCTTTTCTCAGCGGTGATATTAATTTTTGTTTTAATATCATATCTACTATTTTTTGCTTTTAATTTTTCAAGCATGTTTTCTTCAAAAACATATGAGTGCATATCAAACTCATCTCTGTAATTTTTTGCAAGATGTTTCAATAAGTTTCTGCTTAAATTATTCGTTATTGCAAGGCTGGGAGGTAAAGCAAGATATTTATCTGCAACATATATAAACGGCGTCAGAACAATATCTGGTTTTTGATGTGATGGTGAATATATCTGATATTTGAGTATGTCACCAACAAGTTGCTTTGGTAGTTTAGTCCATCTTGAAAGCTGTCGAATCCAGTCATTAACATGTCGTATAATGATTGAGTTTACTATGAGCCCATCCTTAAAGGTAAATATACTGGCGGCAAAATATATTGCAAACTGTTGAAGTATACATATTGAAATGACAGCTGCCCAGAATTTCGCCAGATTTTCAGGATAAATGTGATAAAATTTCCATTTCTTTGGTATAAAAGTAAAGCCCTGTATGGTTTTTGATGTAAGCAGCATCAATTTTCTAATATTTACATCTCTCATTGAGTAAGTAATACTATAATCATCGATTTGTCTAACACTTTTTTCAACAATGTCCTTAGCTTCAAGTCCTATTGAAACATCCTTTTCAGTTAACTTATTCATTTGTTCTTTAACTATTTCATCAGCAAGTTTTGCATCAAGGACGTCAAATACAATTTCTTCGGAAGGATATTCAAAATGTAGGGTATGATCATCTTCGAAACTTACCTTTGCCAGTCCCCTGTTCCACATAGTATATGCTGAAACAGCTCCATGGTATGAATCAGCTAAATCAAAGAAATCTTTTGCAAGCTTAAAAAGCTCCAAATCCACTTTTTGTATAATCCGGTTATCTTCTTTAACAGTGATTCCTTTTATCCAGTTTATTGATTCCATCAATGAATTCTTACTTCGTTGAACTAATGCATGCGAAGATAAGTATATTTCAGAAAAAATATTTTTAAGAGGTTCTGGTTTTATCGGCCTCATGGCGTATTCAAATACCAATAGTAAATGTTGAATAGCAATAGAAGACGGTAATCTCATAAGATCATGATTTCTAAAATAATTATCAATTTCTTTTTCAATAATTCTTATTTTTTCTATTTGATTTTGGTTCAAGTGATTCTCTCTGTCTTTTTATAAATATTTCTTTCTGGTAATAATATACAGTTTTGGGGAGAACCTATCAATGATGCCTTACAGGAAGGAGAACTCAATAAATGTCTGGCACTCCTAAGAAATATGTTGGTTGGAATAAAGAAAATAATATCTTGTCGTGTAGAATCTAAATTTACACGCTGTTAATAGATAATTCTATCCTCTGAGAATTTTCTTAAATGCTTTTACAGTTTATAACTATTTTTTCTTGTGAGATGCACAGAATTTCGATTTCCCAGCTGCGGAATTCTTACATTCCTTTCCTTCTTTGGTTTTTGCAGCACATTTTGCTTTCTTTGCTGTTGCCATGTGCCCTCCTTATTTTAGTTTAGATAGATTGTAGCACATTAAAAAATAGATTGGAAATATTTATAATTTATTTCAGAGGGAGAGATAAAATATCTAACCATTTTTTATTATGGATTTCTATATGGACTATGCACCCTTTTCAATGCCTAAAGTGATGCGGACTGCAGGAAGAAGTTCTCCGAAAATACTTCCCACTGAAATCTTGCCATAGGCCTTCATCAGACATTTACTACAACGGTTAGCGATGCATCGCCCCGTTTTGCTATACTTCTGTACCCAACTGATATGTGATGCTTCCTTGAATCTCAGAGTCCAGGCGGCTCATCTCCCTCAAAATATGGGTCATACTCACTAAAGAGCATGCATTCCAGTCTGTTTGCATCGCTGATAGCCTGCCAGGGTGCATGAGATGCCTTCAACTCAAGCATTTCACGGAGGCCGTTTACAGCGCTTGCTACTTTTCTGGGACCATCGGGCTATTCTTTATTGATTCAGTGTAACGAACAACGGCCTCAAAAAAAGCCTTAAAATAAAGCATTGGGAATGTGCCCTTCCCATGAAAAT
>JAGUXE010000161.1 GCA_020061995.1 Ignavibacteriales bacterium
CTTTAACATTAACTGCTATATCATATTTCCCTAGGTTATCGGTAACCTTAAGTGGATTCAAGATATCGTCCTGGCTAACCGGTTGAGGGAAAGCATGATCGAATTCTTTTCCGTTTACTGTAACTTTACCATTTCCACTACGCAATATTACACGTGCTACAGATGTTTTTCTTCTTCCAATAAAAATTTGCTCTATCATTCTTTCTCCGTTATAAACTTAATACTTCTGGCTTTTGAGCAGAGTGAGGGTGCTGTGCACCACGATATACTTTTAATTTTTTGACTAACTTTCTTCCAAGACGTGTTTTAGGAAGCATTCCTTGGACTGCTGATTCAATAACAAATTCAGGTTTGTTTACAATTAAATCTTGAAATGATCGGGTCTTTAAACCACCCGGATAACCTGAGTGATGTGAATAGGTTTTCAGTGTTTCCCTTTTTCCTGTTACTTTTACTTTTTCAGCATTAATAACAATTACAAAATCACCTGCATCCATGTTAGGTGTAAACACAGCTTTTTCTTTACCGCGTATAACTCGTGCAACTTTAGTAGCTAAGCGTCCTAACACAAGATCGGTCGCATCTAATACATACCATTTCTGATTGGCATCTTCACTTTTTATAAATCTTGTTAATTTTTCCTGTTTCACAGAAATTCCTCCTAGGGACATTTTTCGTTTTAATAAAGTTTTCAAAAATAATGTGAAAGGGGTAAAAAGTCAATCTTTTATTAAAGAAATAATTCTAATTACCCTATTAATCGTGCGGGGTGTCACATAAAGCGCTAATTTTCCTATTATTTTGGATAATATCAGAAGTAGGAACCAAATTTAAATGACTTCAGCATCGCAAAGAGGACTGGTTGTTGAGAATTAAAGCTTTCTTTTCCCTTCACTGTGAGCTTCAATGAATAGTCTTCTGAGTTTTCGGTAACAAGATAAAAAGATTGAGTAACATACCCTTGCATCTCTTCGGGATCATTGTAATATGCAATGCAATCGTCTAACTTGAAACTATATTTGTATCGTGAGGAATTAAATAGATATTTTTCTCTAACTTCAAGATGGACAATAGGTGGTGATTTTTCACTTCCCCCCAACCCTAAAAACGTAACTCCGTCTAATTTGTTTTTTCTATTTTGATCTATGAAGGTCCAACCAAGTGGAAATCTTACTCTAACATTCAAAGTTCGCTCGGCATAGATTTGTCGTAGTGAAGAAGTATCTGCCTCCCCAATAAATGAAGGTAATTTACTTGTGGATTCAGTTTCCTTAATCGGAGTCGGTTCTTCCGGAGAATCACTTATTTCATTTGGAGATGTAATTTTTTCGTCAATTGGTACCGGTACATTTTCTTCATAAATATTATTTTTAATTTGATCAGAACTTATTTGTAAATATATATCCCCTTTAACCGTAGATGTAAAGTTTTCTTTAAAAAAAAGTACCGATGTAATTACAATGAGAAAATGAACACACAACGATATTCCCCAACTCATTAATGGTTTATCGAACGAAGCCGATCTGATTAAAGCATTTATATTCGCAGTCTCTTTTTGCATTAAACTAAACTTAACTAAAAATCCTTTTAAGTAAAACTTTTGAAGCCTTTCCAAAAATTACTAAATTTCATGCTGTTTTTTTAATTCATTTTAAGGTTTATTATTTATGAAGTTTCTCGTAACCGGCGGATCAGGATTTTTGGGAATAAATTTAGTCAGATATTTACTCAAAGAAAATCATGAAGTTGTTTCTTTAGACATAGTCGATTTCGATTATCAAGATTGTAAAGATAAAATAAAGATTATCAAAGGAGATATTCGGGACAAAAAAATAGTAGCAGAAGCTATTAAAAAATGTGACCAAGTTGTTCATACAGCCGCCGCTTTACCATTATATAAAGAAGAAGATATTTATTCAACTGATATTGACGGGACGAGAAATTTATTAGAAGCTGCACAAAAAGAAGGGGTCAAGAGGTTTATACATATCTCTTCAACGGCTGTTTATGGAATTCCAGATCATCATCCGCTTTTGGAAAATGATGAACTTGACGGAGTTGGGCCTTACGGTAAAGCAAAAATAAAAGCTGAAGAGGTTTGTTTAGAGTATCGAGAAAAAGGGATGTGTGTACCGATTCTGCGTCCAAAATCTTTTATAGGACCGGAAAGACTAGGAGTTTTCGATCTATTATATGATTGGGCAAAAGATGGTCATGGTTTCCCTATGATTGGCAATGGGAAAAATCGTTATCAGTTCCTTGATGTTGAAGATTTATGTGCTTCTATATATCTCTGTGCGACTCTCGATGAAATAATTGTAAATGATACTTTTAACATCGGTGCAAAAGAATTCACAACCATGAAAGAAGATTATCAAGTTGTACTTGATAAAGCCGGCTTCGGAAAAAAAATCATCGGGTTACCGGAAATACCTATAATCTGGACCCTAAGAATTCTTGAGGCAATGAGACTTTCACCATTATACAAATGGGTTTATGAAACTGCTTCAAAAGATTCATTCGTATCAATTGAAAAGGCAGAAAGAGTACTCGGATATAAACCAAAATTCTCGAATAAAGATGCACTACTAAGAAATTATCAATGGTATCTTGATAATATTGATTCTATACAAGCTGCAAGTGGAATTTCTCACAGAGTTAGATGGAAACAAGGGATTCTAAGAATAGCAAAGTTGTTTTTCTAAAATGGATGATACTCAGGAGATTGTAATCCGCCGTTCTATTCATGATGATGCTCCATATGTTTTTGAATTGTTAAATGAAACATGGGATTCGACATACTCTTCTTTCATACCGAGAATTGATTTAACAAATTATTTGAACAATAATTATAACACTTCTAAACTTGAGGCAGTTTTCTTAGATGCAAATTATGAATGTTTCACTGTTTTAATAAATAATAAAGTTGCGGCATGGCTTAAACTTTTTAACGATACTGAGAAAAAAAGATTTTATCTTTCATCTATTTACGTCTCACCTGAATTCCAGAAATTCAAAATTGGGAAAAAATTAATGACTCTGTCATATCAGCGAGCGGTTGAAAAGGGTTTAAATAGTATATGGATTGGAGTTATGACACTTAATACAAAAGCACTGGATTGGTACAAGCGAGAAGGTTTTATCTTTAATGAAGAACTGCCTTTCAAAATGAACGCAACTTCGGTACCACATCTAATTGGGCAAAAAATTTTAATTTAATTAAATAATTTCATCTATCTTTGGAATAAAAAGAGAGGAAAATAATGGGAACAAAAAAAGAATATTTAAAAGATGTTGTTGAACATATTGATATCAAAGAGCACAATGTTGTTGCACTTGTTGACTCAATGGAAAAGATGGCATTTCAAGCACGGAACTTAAATCGTGCTGCAAGAATCTATGATATGATGCTGCGAGAAAATGAAACAGCAGTAATTTTAACTTTAGCAGGCAGTTTATTCAGTGCTGGTTTGAAAAAAGTTGTATATGATATGATTATGAACAACATGGTTGATGCAATTGTCTCAACCGGGGCCATAATGGTTGATCAAGATTTCTTTGAAGCACTCGGTTATAAACATTATCTAGGAACACAATTTAGCGATGATAATGAACTGCGTGAGCTTATGATTGATAGAATTTATGATACATATATTGATGAGGAAGAATTAAGAATTTGTGATGATACAACGGGACAAATATTTGATAGCCTCGTTCCTCGTCCCTATTCCTCAAGAGAATTATTATGGGAATTCGGACGCTATCTTGAAAATAATGGTGGCCCAAAAGTTGAAGATTCCGTTATATGGGCTGCATATAAAAAGAATGTCCCAATCTTTGTTCCAGCATTCTCAGATTGTTCAGCAGGATTTGGTTTTGTTGTACATCAAACTAAAAATCCAACTAAACATGTTTCATTAGATTCAGCAAAGGATTTTCTAGAACTTACTCAAATTAAATTAAATAGTAAAGATACCGGTATCTTTATGATTGGTGGGGGTGTTCCGAAAAACTTCACTCAAGATATTGTTGTTGCTGCTGATATTCTTCAACAGGATGCACCAATGCACAAATATGCAATTCAAATTACGGTGGCTGATGAACGAGACGGAGCCTTATCCGGATCCACATTAAAAGAAGCTAGCTCTTGGGGAAAAGTCGAAACGACTTATGAACAAATGGTTTTTGCTGAAGCAACTATCGCAATGCCTTTGGTTGCAGGATATGCTTACCACAAAGGTTCCTGGAAAAACAGAACTGCCAAAGAATTTCAAAAACTTTACACAAAAGAGAATATAGAAGTATAATCATTTTCACATGGGCAGATTTTTACAGTCTGCCCTTTCCTTCCCAACACTAATTTATTTTAAATTTTCAAAATCCAAACTATTCCCTATTTTTACTCCGTAATTGAAAAGAGTTTTTAACAACATCGATTTTATATGCGAATTATTATTGCCGGAATGGGAGATGTAGGATTTCAGCTCGCCCGCCGATTGTCTTATGAATCCCACGATATTATTGCGATTGATACCGATCAAAAG
>JAGUXE010000259.1 GCA_020061995.1 Ignavibacteriales bacterium
ACAAGATATTGAAGGAATTCATCAATTGGTGCGCATCCCATATTATCATGGAATTATAGAAAATATTATAGTACCAAAATTTATTTAAAATAAAAAAGGGTAACAGTTTTATCCGTTACCCTTAACAAGATTAAGATAAATATTTTAATCTAATGAGATATGAGAAACACTAAGCACGTTAGAGTTTTCATTCATTAATTTCAACATCTCTGCAGTTGCTGAAGTCTCTAATTTCATAGTGCAGCAGGCTACAACACCCCCCTCAAAAATTATATTTTCAATCTCTTCAATGTTAATATTTCCTTGTCGGATTACATCGAGAATAGAAGCTAATACTCCAGGGCGGTCGAAATGTTTTACAACTAATTGAAAATGCGCATCGGTTACTTTTGCACGATTAACCCAATGTGCAATAACTCCGCTAAACATAAAATCTTTAATGATTTTTACAGTCTCCTCTGCAACGGCATTTTGCGCCTGTTCCGTCGATGCCCCGATATGATGAGTAACGTATACTCCCGGAATATCACGAAGATGACTTTCAACAGATCCACCTTTTTGTTCGGGCTCACCTTTGAAAACATCAAGAGCTACCCTTATTTTTTTCTCTTTTATAGCTTCAACCATCGCTTCTTCATCGATAACATCAGCTCGGGATGTATTTATTAAGAGGGCACCCGGTTTTAAGTAGCCAAACATTTCTTTGTTGAACAATTTTTTGGTTTCCGGTGTAGAAGGGAGGTGAATTGAAATTACATCACACATTGGAAGAATTTGATCCATTTCAGAGAAATCTTTGATCATTGCTCCTTCAATACGTGAAATATCTTTACCGTAAACATTCATTCCGAAAGCAAGCGCTCGTTTAGCAACTTCTTTCCCAATATTTCCGACACCAATAATTCCGAGATTCTTTCCGTATAAACCTTCGGCTTTTGAGTATTCACCCTTATTCCAAACCCCATTCTTGAAGTCCATTACATTGTCTGGAATTCGTCTATCAAGAGATAGAATTAAACCCATCGCAAGTTCTGCAACTGCAATTGCGTTTTTACCTGGACAATTTGCAACGTAGACACCTTTTTGATTTGCAGCTTTTATATTAATATTATTAACACCTGCACCTGCACGAATGATTAAGTTTAATTTTTTTGCATTTTTAATTGTCTCTTCATTGACTACAGTTGATCTTACTACTATCATATCAACTTCTAAAGCTGCTTGCGGTAAATCGTTTTCCCCAAGTTGAGGAGAATATATTACCTCCAACCCCAGGTCTTTAATCTGTTGAACATATTTATCCGGAAATTTATCTGCTATTAATACTTTCATGATTTCACCTTTTTTTTATTATTATTTTTATGGAAGCATAGGAATATGAACATTAAACTCTTTTGCATTATCGATAGCTCTTTGATAGCCGGCATCTGCATGGCGTACGATCCCCATTCCGGGATCATAAGTAAGTACACGTTCTAATCTTTCAGCCGCTTCTTTTGTTCCATCAGCAACAACAACCATTCCTGCATGAATCGAATTACCGATACCAACACCACCACCATGATGTACAGAAACCCAACTTGCTCCTCCGATCGCATTCAGTAGTGCATTTAGGATAGGCCAATCAGCAATGGCATCGCTGCCATCAATCATACTCTCTGTTTCGCGATATGGTGAGGCTACTGAACCACAATCTAAATGATCGCGACCAATGACTATTGGAGCGCTAACTTTTCCTTCAGCTACCAGGCTATTGAATATTTTTCCCATCAATGCTCGTTCACCGTAACCAAGCCAACAAATGCGAGCCGGTAATCCTTGGAAATGGACTTTTTCTTTTGCAAGGTTAATCCAATTTATTAAAGCTTTATTTTCCGGGAAAGCATTTTTTATAGCTTCATCAGTCACATATATGTCATTGGGATCACCTGATAGCGCAGCCCATCTGAATGGTCCCTTGCCATCACAAAAAAGAGGTCGTATATATTCAGGAACAAATCCAGGTATGTTGAATGCATTCTCAAGACCATTAGCTTTCGCTTCACCGCGGATATTATTACCATAATCAAAGACAATTGAACCTCGTTTCTTAAATTCTAACATGGCTTCAACATGAGCAACAATAGTTTTTTTGCTCAATTCAATATATTTAGTTGGATTTGTTTGTCTCAGTTGAACTGCTTCTTGAAAAGAAATACCCATTGGTACATATCCGTTAAGAGTGTCGTGTGCAGAAGTTTGATCAGTAAGAATATCAGGGATAATATTTTTTTCGAAAATAGAATTTAATATCTCTCCTGCATTTCCGACTAGACCAACGGAAATCGGTTTCCCATTTTTTTTAGCATCAAGAACCCAACCTAACGCTTCGTCGAGAGAGGAAGTTTTTTTATCGATATAGCCGGTTTCAAGTCTTTTATCAATTCGAGATTCATCAACATCAATTCCAAGAAAAGCAGCACCATTCATTGTGGCGGCTAATGGTTGTGCTCCTCCCATACCACCCAAACCAGCTGTCAGCAGAAATTTGCCAGATAAATCTGAATTAAAATGTTTTCTGCCGCATTCAGCAAAGGTTTCGTATGTCCCTTGCAGAATTCCCTGCGTACCAATATAGATCCAGCTTCCCGCTGTCATCTGCCCGTACATAGTTAAACCAAGCTGTTCAAGCCGTCTGAATTCATCCCAGTTTGCCCAGCGTGGAACAAGCATTGAATTGGATATTATTACACGAGGTGCATTCGTATGAGTTTTGAAAACTGCTACGGGTTTTCCTGATTGAACTAAAAGCGTCTCATCATTCTCTAGATTTTGAAGGGATTCAACTATCTTATAATAAGATTCCCAATTTCTAGCCGCTTTTCCGATTCCGCCATAAACGACTAGCTCAGAAGGTTTTTCCGCTACATCAGGATCAAGATTATTCATCAACATACGGAGTGCAGCTTCTTGAATCCATCCTTTGCAAGATAATTTATTCCCGTGCGGTGCTCTAATTTCGGTGATATTCCGGTTCATGTTTAATCCTTAAAATGAGCTTCAAAAATTAATGAATACTGTGTGTGCATTGAACGGTACATCCATTTTTTGAAGAACCAACCTTTGTTTGATTGCTCTTTAAGAAATTTTATATTTTCTGAAAATTGCCTTTTAAGTCGTATTAATTCATCTTTAGTGAATTTTACTGTTTCGTTTCCATCATTAAGTTTTTCAACAATCGCTTTAAAAGCGCGAGTTTCGGCAAAAAAATCTTTGTTCCCCTCGGTTTGTTTAATTACTTGTTTACAGAATGTGTTTAATATCTTTTTCTCATTTTTATCAAAGTCGAAATTATAATTCTGAAAAGATCTTTTCATAATTTCCTGTTATTATTTAAGTGATAGTAGTTGTTCCCGCATTTTTTGATAACCGGGTTTTATAACATTATATATATATTGAAGTCGCTCAGCATAATTTATAAAAGCAGACTTCATCGAGTTAATTGTTAACTTTTCAATATCGTCAAGACTTAAGTTATAATATTTTTTTGCGAGCATAAATTCGTTTGTCATTGTAGTATCGCTCATCAAACGATCATCAGTATTTATAGTCAATCTGAATTTCATCTTATAAAGTTTTTCAAAAGGATGATTTTCAAGTTTGTCAATTGCACCTGTATGAACATTACTTAAAAGACATATTTCAATTGGAATTCTTTGATCGAGAATATACTGTGCAAGTTCACCAAGCCCAACGACATTTCCTTCTTTATCAAGAACGAGATCTTCAAGGATTCTAGTTCCATGTCCAATTCTATGGGCTCCACACCATTGTATTGCTTGCCAAATAGATTCTTTACCAAATGCTTCACCCGCGTGAATGGTTATATTGAAATTGGCTTTTTGAATAAATTGAAATGCATCAAGATGTTTTTTGGGGGGATAGCCACCCTCTTCACCTGCTAGGTCAAAACCCACAACACCCTGTTTCCTGAAATTGACAGCAAGTTCAGCAATCTCGAGTGTGTTTTTCATATTACGCATACCACATAAAATTAGTCCATAACCGACTCCGAAATCTTTCTTACCTTTTTCCAATCCATCAAGAACAGCGTTTACCACATCATCCATGTATAAACCTTTTGATGTATGAAATACCGGAGCAAAACGAGTTTCTACATAACAAACACCGTCTATCTTCATATCTTCCATCATTTCATAAGCTACACGGCTGAGCCCTTCTTTTGTTTGCATAACAGCGCAAGTGTGTTCAAATCCTTGCAAATATTCTACAAGATTTCCTTTATTTGCACCGCGATGAAACCACTCCGCAAGTTCTTTAGGATTTTTAGTTGGCAGGGCATTGTATTTAATATCTTTTGCAAGATCAATTATGGTTTCGGGTCGTAAACCACCATCCAAATGGTCATGTAAAAGAACTTTCGGAACAGAACGAATAATATCCTCAGTAGTCAAAATAACCTCATTTTTTACTATTCAAAGATATTCTTTTCGATTCGGAAAAACAATTGAGGAGTTACACTTCAATCAAGAATAATAGGAGTAGATTAACTTTCCTTGAGATTTTTTTAATGAGTTTATATATATGTTTAGATTCTTGACTTACCGCAATCAAATAAGTAAGTTTCATAATCATTAAAAATAATTTTTTTTTAGGAGATTCAATGAAGAAAGTCTTATTCCCTATAGTTTTGTTGTTTGCTATGTTAATGGTATTTACCGGTTTTCAATGCGCTTCAACTGAAATCACAAGTGCTAAGTTATATATCAATCAGAAAAACTGGGACAAAGCACTTAACGTCTTAAATAAAGAAGTAGAAAAAAATCCTAAAAGTGATGAAGGTTATTTCTTATTAGGATTAGTGTATTCAGAAAAAGAAGATGTAGATAATACAATAAGTTCATTTAATAACTCTTTGTCAATAAGTAAGAAATTCGAAAAAGAAATTCTTGCACAAAGGAAAGTCCAATGGGCAAACTATTTTAATAAAGCGGTTAGTTTTTTCAACCGTGCAATGCAAACAGTTGATGCAGATACACAGAAAATTCAATACGACAGATCAATATTCGCGTTCAACCAGGCAATTAAATTGGAACCTGATTCAGCTGACACATATAAAAACTTATCTTTTGTTTATTTGAATCAACAAAAATTAGATGAGGCAATAGTTCCCCTTAAAAAATTAATCTCCTTGGAACCATCACTTGAAGGGTACAGATTTTTGGGTGAAATCTATTTTAATCAAGGTAATACTTTGATGAATAAATATGGGGAATCAAAAGCTGCTGCAGATAGTATTGAAGCTTTAGCATTGTTTAACAAATCAATTGAAGTATTAGAAAAGGGGAGAGAAAACTTCCCGAACGATTCTGAGATATTACTCTTTTTATCTAATGCGTATATAGCAGCAAATAAAATTGATGTTGCTATTGGTGCTTTCAAAGCTGGTGTTGAGCAAGAACCGGAGAATCAATATTATCGATATAATTATGGTGTACTTTTACTTGGCGGTAATAATTATGAAGATGCAGCAAAACAGTTTGAAAAGGCTTTACAAATAGATCCATCATATTTAAATGCGAATTATAACCTTGCAGTTACTTATGTTAAATGGGGTGCCTCACTTAGTAAGATAGCTGAGGAAAAGGGAGAAGTTAGTGTTGACGCTAAGAAGAAATATGAATATGCACTTCCTCATCTCGAATCTTATTTAGAACAAAAAACAGATGATCCCGGAATTTGGGAATTAACAGGACGAGTTTATTCAATTCTTGGTCAATTGGACAACGCTCAAAAGGCTTTTGAAAAAGCTGATTCATTAAGAAAACGTTAAACGAAAGAATCAAGAATGAGTCAAAATAACCCTATTCAACCACAGCAAATTAATATTGAGCTTGGTGAAAAAGAAGCAGAAGGAATATATTCTAATCTAGCAATTATTACACATTCACCCGCTGAATTTGTAATTGATTTTACTAGAATTGTCCCGGGTGTTCCTAAAGCAAGAGTTCATGCACGAATTATTACGACGCCGCAGCATGCAAAAATGCTGCTGCGTGCTTTAAAAGAAAATATTGAAAAATTCGAAGCACGATTTGGTGAGATCCCTTCTGATGCTCCACAAGAACAGCATTTTGGATTTGCACCATTAGCAAAAAATGAAAAAGTGAATTGATATTTATGGGTGTCTTTAAAAGGATAATTAAAGACACTTTTTTTTTAGTTATTAATTAGAGAATATTGGGCGCCTAATTAATTCCAGATTCTATAGATAAATATTAGTATTATTTCAATAAAACAATTAAGTTTTTTTTTGATAATTGTGAAATTTATACTGGGTATTTATTATAGTTACTTACATAAGAATTCCTAATAATTGATCTCGTTTTTATTGTTTCCTGAAAATAAATTTGGATGGTAAATATGTACTTTTTAAAGTCCACATTAAATAAAGTCACGATTGTGATAATCGTTGCTTCAGTTCTTGTGCTACTCCCTTCATGCGATGTAAAATCTCCGACTGCTCCAAGTTGGGATATCGAACTTAATCTCCCTTTGCTTGATTCAACCTATTCGATTTTGGATATAGTTGAAAAAGATACTACAATGTTAAGACCCGATTATACGAAAGATGGTCTTTTAATTTACAGCACAACTCAAGAAGTAGAAAAGATTGAAGTAAGCGATAAACTAAAAGTTGATGGTTTTGTTACGACCAGCTCTAAAGAAATTGGATCATTAAGTATCGGAAGTGATTCTGTGGAAGCAAATGTGGGTTTTGATTGGTCACAACAAGGACTAAATCCCGGTGCCCAAATTCCTATACTTCCAGAAAATAATAGACAGGTAAATTCAAACCTTTCTGAGATTGAACAATTTCAAACAGCAAATTTTGAACAAGGGGTTTTATTAATTGAAATTAGAAACAATTTTACTCAACATGTAACCCTAACAATTAACGGTATTACGATAAAGAATGTAGCATCACCAAGTGAAATAGTTGCACAGAGTTCAACACAATTGGTAATTCCACCTAACTCGACACGAAGTTTTCCCGCTATTCAAATGAGTAATAGCGTGACAGTTAAAAATCAATTAAAATTTGAAACAACTATATCGATGTCAGGAAGTAATGGTAATCTAGTTACTGTTCCCCAAAATTCATTTGTAGTTAACACTAAATTTGATGATTTAAAAGTGACACAAGCCAGTGCAAAAATTCCCGCTCAAGATCCGGTAGTTATTGACAGTTCAATTTTTATAGAGTCTGATTCACCAAAACCTACTAAGATTAAATATATAAAGATTGACCAAGGCACACTGAATATTACAATGGATAATAATCTTGATGTAGACGCAACTATCAAATTAGAAATACCAAATTTGAAGAATGCTTTGGGAGTCTCATATGTCGTTACGAGAGATATCAACAGGAAAGTTTCAAATTTTAAATTTGTCGATAATGTCTCACTATCGGATTATTCAATAGCTAGTTTAACTAGTGTACCTACAAATGAGATAAAGTATAAAGTTACCTTTACAACAAAAGCCAGCAACGATTTTAGAGTGATTAAAAATAGTGATGACTTCGAAGCAAAGATTGATTTCAGTTCTCTTCAGATTAAAGAGTTCGATGGAATTGTAAAACCAACAGCACTAGATGAGACACGATCAGCAATTGGATTAGATGCAAATGATTTGGCTACAAAATTTGGTTTTCAACAAATCAATTTCAACAAACCTGTAATTGAACTTCGATTAAAACCGTCTTTGGGGACAACTATAAATTTTCAAGTTTCCGGAAGACTTGAAGCTCAAAATTCTTTAGGTGAAAAAAGTGTCCTCTTTCTAAATAAGAGAACAATGTCTGATACTATTATTACTGAAACAGATTCAATAATTACTTTAAACCCTGATAGTGTAAGTAATTTCTTCAAAAGATTCAAACAACTTCCTGACTCAGTTTTTGTATATGCAGGGGGTACACTTAATTCACTTTATCAGGAAGTTTTGGTAAATAATACGAGCTTTGTAACAGGTAATTCTCGAATTGAATTCCCGCTTGATTTAGGAATTAGTGGTGGACAGTTTACTGATTCTGTAGAAGTCGAATTTGATTCAGATCAGCAAAAGACAATAAGAGATTTAAATTCTCTTGATATGAATTTAGTTCTTACAAATGGATTACCGGTTTCGCTTTCATTTACCGGGCGGTTATATGATAGCACGAATACTTTCTTGATGTATTTCCCGCCAAAGTATTCAAATCAGGATACACTAATAACTGTTCCTGGGGGTATTACCGATGCTAATGGAAATGTGACTACTAAAACCGTGCAAACGGTTACTGTTCGAACTGAAAAAGCTGAATCGGATAAATTGGCAAGGGCTAAATATATGCGAATTCAGATTAAACTTAATACAAGTAGGAATTCGAACCTACCTGTGAAGTTTAAAACTAAAGATGATATTCGAATTAAAGGTTTTGGTGGCGTTAATTATAGAATAAAACCATAGGAGAAAAAAAATGAAATTGATAAAATTAACAGCCATTACATTTATCTTTTCCTTTAATTTGATTGCTCAATCTGCAGGTTCTATCGGAATGCCTGATGCAAGGTCTTCAGCTTTAGGCCGAACATATACTGCCGCTTCAGTAGGTGTAGATGGGATTGGAACAAATCCGGCAACAATCTTAAATAGAAAAGATCTAAATAAAAAATGGGAAATTAGAACTGTATTACCAATCCCTCAACTCGGTTTTAAGCTTGGAACTAATTTTTTAACAATTGATGAATACAATTATTTCTTTGGCGAGAAGTCAGTTGATGAAAATGGTGATGATGTTGGAAGGTATTTAAATGCGGATGATAAATCTCGACTTTCTGACCTCTTTGCAGATGGGGGGACTTTTCAATCAGATATTAGTTTTACATTATTAGCAATCACTTTTAAACCAAACGATAAAATTGGTGCTTTTGGATTTGCAATAAGTGATTTGTTTGGTTCAAACGTAACCTTTCCGAGAGGTCTTGTGGATTTATTGATGAACGGAAATACACAGGGAGATGAATTCAATTTTGATGATACAAAATTGGAAGCATGGTGGCTTCGCAAGTATTCATTTTCCTATGCTAGGTCACTAAATATTTTACCGAAGATGTTTCAGCAGGTTAATCTCGGAATTTCTTTTAACTTTGTGTCGGGATTTTTCTATACCGGAATTGAAAGAATGAATAGTCAATTCTCAACTGGGGCACAAAATTCATTGACAATAAAAAATGATTTCCTTGCTCACTCATCCTTTTCAAATGATTTTGGTGTTGCTTACAGCTTTGATTCAACATCGTTTGGCAAAAAATCTTCTCCCGGATTATTCCCATCTCCTTCAGGTGGGGGTTTTGGGGTTGATCTGGGCTTTTGGGGAAAAATTAATGACGCGTGGGCGATTGGTTTTTCATTAACTGACTTAGGAAGTGTTACTTGGGATCAGAATGTAGCCCAATTTAAAGCTGATACAGTAGTGGTAATTACTAATATTTCGAATGAAAATCAGACAAAGGATTTGACAGATAAAATATTTGGCCAAAAAAATGCTGAATATGTTGGTACACTCTCAACCTCTCTTCCATCAGCAATGCATATAGGAATTTCATATCAATTAGATAAAGCAAAACCTAATTTCCCAGGAAAATTATTAATAGTTGCAGATTATAATCAAGGATTTAATAATCGGGTAAGAAATAGTACAACTCCACGCGTATCTATTGGTGCTGAATGGATTCCCAAAAATTGGATACTTTCTTTCAGAACGGGATTTTCATTTGGTGGATTCGATAAATTTGGTTGGGCAGCAGGCGGTTCATTTGACTTCGGATTTTTGGAATTAAGTGGAGGCACTCCGGATTTTCATCAGTTATTTATGCCGAATAGTGCAAAGAGAGTTTCATTTGCATTCGATTCAAAATGGAAATTTTAGTCTTATTGTTTAACCCTTAGAAGGTTAATAAAAGCTCCTGAGAGAAATAAGATATTTACTAACCAGGCTGTAAGAATGGGGTTCAAAGCCCCATTCTTACCAAAAGCATTACTTATCTGCATCATCCCTAAATAAATAAAAGTTATTAAAATATTTATTCCGAATTGTAAAGCTAAACCACCACGACGTTTATCTGTATTTGCCGCCAAAGGTAATCCAAAAAGTACAACAACAATACTTGCCATGGCAAACGAAAACCTTGTATAATATTCGATTTGCACCCGTTTGGAATCAGTTCCAGCTTTTATTTGAGCATCGATTAATTTACTAAGTTCTGACAAATTCATCTCTTCAGGTTTTTGCTGTTTAGTTGCAAGATCTTCTGGTTTAAAGTTGAGCTCGGGAATGTCGTGTATACCGAAATATTCAATGCGCTCTGATTCGTTACCGAAATAACGTTTAACTACATCATAAGCTACCCAGGCACTTTTTGCTGAATCATACTTCATCCTTTGTGCATCAATTCTTTCTTTCATTATCGATAGGTCTTTTTTATCGAATAAATTGATACTCACCTTTATAACTTGATTATTCGGAGCATCAAAAAAATTAATATTAATAATTCGGTTAAATGAATCTTGAAAGAAGATGTTGCTTCCTGAGAAGATTAAATTTTTCTTTAAATATGTTCTCTCAATCTCTGCCTTATATTGAATCGCTTTAGGAACCACAAATCCGCCGAAATAGACAGCAAATAAACTTACTAATGCGGTCATGATAACCATTGGAATCATAAATCTGTAGAGACTTACACCACTTGATTTTATTGCAGTCAGCTCATTTAGGTTAGACATTTTACCGGCTGTGAAAAGACTTGAGAATAGAACCGAAACCGGGGTCATTAATTTTATGATTTCAGGACTGAATACAAAATAATATTGAAAAATCATCCAAGCAGGAACATTTTGATCGATAAAATCATCCAAATTTTCCATCATATCAACAACAACAAAAATCATTGTAAATGCGAGCAATCCGAATAATATTGTCGATATAAACTGTTTGATTATATATTTATCAAGAATTTTCATTAGTCGATTCCTCTGCCGGTCTGAAATGTTTCGGAATAAGATTCTTCAGGAAATCAAAATCAATATGAACCGATTCTTTAGCTACTCGATACGTTAAAAACATTCCTATCACGCCCATAATAATATTTGCAGCCCACATCCCCCAAAACGGACTAATAATTCCTCTATCTGCAAGTTTTTCTCCTCCAATCAATGATGCCCAATAAATTAGGAAAAAGAAGAGGCTAATACTTGCGGCCATACCAAATCCCCCTTTTCTAATCATTACGCCCAATGGAGCACCCAGCAGAATAAAAACTAAACATGCAAATGGAATCGAATATTTTTTATGAATTTCAACCATATACATGTTTATTTCATTTTGGTAAAATTCTGAACGCATAGCAGCAGACAAAATTAAATTTCGGTTTTCTCTTATTCGCTCTATGGTCTGAATATATTTTGAATCGAAACTTCTAACTGCTGATAGACTACTAAAAGGTTTTGCCGAACTATCTCCAAGTACAATCCTTTTTGTGTCACGCAAATAGGCATAGTCCATACTCGACTTAATATTCTCAAGGCTATCAACAACTAACAACATATCTTGGGCACTTAATTCACGATCGCTGCGTTGTCCACCGGGTGTTGTTTGTTTAAAAGAAAACTGTTCTGCCTCCATTGCTATTCGATGCTGCTCAAAACGAATTTTTCTATATAGACTCGTTTGGGCAACATCTGATTCATGTATTTCACCATCTTCTAAATCCATTAAGAGTTTGGAATTATCTTTCGAGAAATAAATTTTACCGCGAAGTGCTGTAACTACATTTATTCTCGAAGGATTTGTGTAGTCATAAATTGTAATGTCAGTTAATCTGTTTGAATTCTGGTCTATTTGTCTTAATAATATTGCATAATTGTTAACTTCTTGAGAAAACACACCCGGAACTAATGAAAGAGTCGGTTTCTTTTGAGAAATATCCTGACCTAATATTTTTGCTTCATGATTTGCATCCGGTAAAACATCATTGTTGAAAAATATTAGAAGAACTGCTACTACAATACTGCAGATAAAAGGCCCGAACAACATTCTATATAAACTGATTCCGGAAGATTTCATTATAGTAATTTCATTATTTTGTGACATGCCGCCAAATGCCATCAAAGTTGCCACGAGCACTGCCATCGGAACTACAAGAACAACCATCCACGCTAAATTATACATAACAAGTTGAATTATAACAAGAGTATCTAAACCTTTACCTACGAGTCGGTCAGCAAACTTCATAAGAAATTGGAATAAGAAAATAAACATCAACGTTCCCATTGAAAAAAGAAATGGAGCAACATGATGTCGTATTATGTAGAGGATTAAAATCATTTAGTTATGCATGAATTATTTTAATTAAAATTGTCTGAATTATTTGCCGGCACTTAAAACTTAAAATTCAATATCTAAAATAACGTAATTTTTGAAAAATAATCGGATAATCATTAAATTTAGATTATGCTTAGAAAACATTTGACAAACCTAATTTTATTTCTTCTATTATTAAACACTGCTGTTAACGGACAGGAAGTTGGAAAATTAGTCCAACACCAAAACTTTCCTCAATGGATAAAAGTCGGGGAAAAATTTTCAGATCAAACATCCGGCATATGTTTCATTGAAACAAAAAAAGATAAAAAAGTGTTTTTGATTGTTGATGATGTAGGGTCTGTTCATAGAATGATATATAAAAACGACAATATAATAGAATTGACTAAATACAAGTTTAGTAAAAAAGCTAAGAAATATTTAGAATTATTTAACAAAAAAGATTTTGAAGAAATCACTTACGACAAAACTACGGGAGATGTTTACATATCTATTGAAGGGAACAACCCGTTGCCAAAGTCGACCACAAAAATAGTTAAAGTAAAGTTTAAGAATAATTCAATCTATCAAAATCTAATCGATGATTTTGTAGAATTAAATATAACTCCAAAAAATTTATTCGAGCAGTATATTGAAAATAATGTTGCATATGAAGGTTTTACTGTAGATAGTGATTATTTTTATCTTGGACTAGAAGGGTTTCAATCATCCGGGTTTCTATTTTCCGATAGCACATATATTTTTATTGTTGATAAAAAAAACTTCAACATAGTTAAAACAATTTCGACAAAGAAATTTGGAATAGGAACTATTTGCGGTCTACATATAAAAGACGGCAAACTTTGGGGAGTTGATCGTAATGGATTTAAAATATTTTACTTAAAATTGAATGAGAAATTGGAAGTTATTGACTCAAAACATTTCCCATTCGAAAGTAAAATTCCGAATACCAGTAATATGTCATATATTGCAGCAATTGAATCAATAACTATTGATGATGAAAATAATATTTACATAATTGATGATCCATGGAAGCGTTTCTATATTCCTACGGAGGAGGTTCAGAATAAACTTACCAAAGTGAATGTAGATAATTTTAAAAAATTTATTCCGATTATATATAAATATAAAATGATTAGTAAAAATTAGGAGAAAAAATGGAACAGATTATCGCATATATCAATAAAAACTATGATAGTTATGTAAGTCAACTTACAGAGTTTTTAAAAATTAAAAGCATTAGTACATCACCGGAAAATAAAGGGGATATGCAGACTTGTGCAAAATTTGTAGCTGACAAATTAAAAGAAGCAGGCATTAATAAGGTACAAATATTTAAAACAGAAGGGCATCCGATTGTTTATGGTGAATGGCTTGGAGCTCCAGGTAAACCCACAGTACTTGTATATGGACATTATGATGTACAGCCGGTTGACCCCATCGATTTATGGAATAGTCCACCTTTTGAACCTGTGATAAAAGATGGGAAAATATTTGCACGGGGTGCGACAGATGATAAAGGACAATTGTTTGTCCACATAAAAAGTGTTGAAGCATATTTCAAATCTGTTGGAAGTCTTCCTTTAAATATTAAATTTCTGATTGAAGGGGAAGAGGAAATCGGTAGCCCTCACCTTGAACCATTTATTAAGGCTAATAAAGATTTGTTAAAATGCGATTCAGTTTTAATATCTGATACATCTTTATTTGCACCCGGACAACCCACAATCACTTATGGATTGCGCGGTTTAAGTTATCTTGAAGTTGAGGTCACAGGACCCAATCGTGATTTACATTCAGGTTCATACGGCGGATCGGTTGCTAATCCTATTAATGTTCTTGCTTCGATGATTAGCAAACTTCATGATAAAAACGGAAGAATTACTATTCCGGGTTTTTATGATGATGTACTCCAACTTACAAAACAAGAGAGAGCAAATTTTAAAAAATTGACTTTTTCAGAAAAAAAATATGCAGCGGATCTTAAAGTTGCAGAACTTGCCGGTGAAAAAGGCTTTACGACGCTCGAAAGAGTTTGGGCGCGTCCAACATTAGATTGTAATGGGATATTTGGTGGCTTCACAGGTGCCGGTGCAAAAACAATTATTCCCTCTAAAGCCACAGCTAAGATTAGCATGAGATTAGTCCCAAATCAAGAACCAAAGAAAGCAGCTAAATTATTCGAATCATATTTTAAGAAATTAGCTCCGAAATCGGTCAAAGTAAAAGTAACCGATTTGCATGGCGGTTTTCCTGTTTTAACTCCCTTAAATCATAAAGCAACCATAGCAGCTTCTAAAGCAATGGAAAGTGCATTTGGTAAAAAAACTGTTTATATGAGAGAAGGTGGGAGTATACCTGTTGTTGCAACTTTTGGAAAGATATTGAAAGCTCCGACTGTATTAATGGGATTAGGACTCAATTCGGAAAATCTTCACTCTCCTAATGAACATTTTAATTTGAAGCACTTTCATTTAGGAATTAAGAGCTCGGCTTATTTTTTAAACTTCTTTGCTGAATAGAAGTATTATTTTGCTAATTAATTGGAATCATTAAGATGAAAAATTTGTATGTCATCATATTGATTATTATTGCCTCCTTCTCCTTTTTATTAATCTCATGTGATGGAGATGAAAAAGATGCAGCAACATCTGAAGGACAAGAAGATATTGCATATAATCCTGAAAAGGATGGTGATATCCAGGCATTTAATATTGAACGCAGAAAAAAATTGGCAGTGAACAGATTCCCATGCGATACTATTGACGTAATGGAATATATTCTGAAAAATTTTCCTGAAGGAAGTTATCTAGTTGAGTTGGACAAACCAGATACTTACACAGTTCCGCGTAATGCTGTTCTCTACAGAAAGGATAAAGACTCAACTTATATTTATTCCATGATTATTAAGTCTAAGTTTGATGAACGTGTTGTAGAACTCAAAAATGTTGTTGGATATGATCAAAGTTTCTTTAATCTAGATAGTACAGCACTTGGAATGGCTTATTTTTATTTAACACTCTTAAAGTGTAATGGGGGGAATTTAGAGACTGTCTGGGAAAGTCTAGTTCCGGACAATTCGGGTTTCAACTACATGGTATTTGAAACGTGGAAAGCAAAAAAAATTCCGTATATGAGGGTTAACTTTCATTATGCCATTGGAATCGGTCATATTGATTATAACTTCTTTTTTATTAATGGATTATATGAAAAACCTCATCTTCTTATGACCTATAAAACCATAAACTCATTAAGAGAAATGGTCGATGCAAATAAAGATAATTATCCGGATTACATTGAACATCTTTATGTCGATACAGGCTCTGAGGTCAAGTCAGTTGATACAGTAACATTTATTTGGAAAGATAGTCTTTATGTGAATACTAGAAATCCAAAACAAACTCGTCCTTTTTAGTATTTAGGAGATTAGATGATTGGTGAAAGAATTAATAATTCAATAATAAAAGAGTCCTTAAATAAGGATGGTTACTTAACTGAAGAAGTAAACGGAGTTGAAGTATTTAAATGTTTTACTTCAGTAGAAGATGAATATCGAGCTTTAAGAAAAGGTGTCGGATTGAGGATCCAATTCGATGATGCAGTAATTCTTCTAACCGGGAACGATGTCCTTGATTATTTACATCGTGTATCAACAAATGATCTTAAAAATTTGCCGGTTTCAAAAGTTGCCAAAACAGTCTTTACGTCCGATAAAGGTAGGATATTGGATCTTGTTGATATAGTAAACTTAGGTGACAAAAAATTCATTTTGGGGAATCAGAATACTTCTCAGCTTTTAACAAGATGGATTGATAAATTTATTATTATGGATGATGTTCGGGTTCAGAACCTTCAGAATGATTTTGTGGTGATAGAGTTAATAGGTCCTCAGGCAAATTCATTTATTACACTTCTTTTTGGCAAGCAGGTTGAGACACTCGAGATAGATTCGGTTAAGGAAATATTCTTTGACATTTCAAATATTTATATTACTAAACAATTCAACCGTTTCGATGAAGCAAAATATAAAATTTTACTTCATCAAAACGATGCAGTTAATTTGATTAACTATGCTGTTAGTAATAAAGGATTATTTGATTTTCAATTAGTTGGAGAAAGTGCTTATAAAATATATTCAATAGAAGAAGGGATTTTTTCATCGAATGAATTGAATGATTTGTTTAATCCACTAGAAGCAAAACTGACTGATTTTATAAGCTTTACTAAAGGCTGCTATATTGGTCAGGAAGTTATCGCTCGACTCCAATCATACGATAAAATTCAAAAATTCATTACAGGAATTGAATTTAATAAAAAGGTTATACTAGAAAGTATTTCGACTGTTTTTGATGAAGAAGGAAATGAAGCAGGTTTAATCACTTCATCGATTTGTGATTGCGATAGAGGCAAGACAATCGGAATTGGTTATGTAAGAAAAGGATATTTCGGTAACGGAAATGTGCTTTCGATTATTCATAATAACGAGAAAATTGGTTTAAATCTAAAAGAATTTCCGCTGATTTGAACTTCGAACCTTTATTGCTTGTTGATAAATAGTAACTAAATAAAGGAAAAAATTGAAAATTTATACTAAAACAGGAGATAAGGGTGAAACCGGACTTTTTGGTGGTAACCGTGTTTCAAAAGATGATTTAAGAATCGAAGCTTATGGAACAACAGATGAGTTGAATGCAGCACTTGGGCTTGCTGATACTGAATTAAAATCGGATGAAATAAAAGAACTTATTAAAACAATTCAGAATAAGTTGTTTGTACTCGGCTCTGATTTAGCTACACCCCTTGATCATGGTACAAAATCTTTTCGACTTCCAAGAATTACTGTAGAAGATTACACTTTTCTAGAAAATCAGATAGATAATTTCGAGTCTAAACTCGAAGAACTAAAAAGTTTTATTCTCCCTGGTGGCACAAAAGGGGGAGCTCTCTTGCACCTATCCCGAACTATCTGTAGGCGTGCTGAACGGAGAATAGTATCTCTTCAAAAAATAGAGGAGATTAACCCTAATATTGTTATATTTGTAAATAGATTATCAGATCTACTATTTGTTCTTTCTCGGTATGAAAATTTAACTTCAAACCAACCCGATATTAAATGGGAGAAATAATCCCCACTAACTTTTCGGGGGTGAAATTGGTTTCGACGGGGTTAATGATGCATCGAACAGCACATCGTGGTTTCCCGAAACTCACGTTAAAAATTCGGACAAAACAATAACTGGCGAATCTAATTACGCCCTAGCTGCCTAATTAAAGGGTAGCCGTTCATTATTCTTTTTCCTGTTGGAGTTTAATTGAACGCCGTTTAAATAGGATAGTTTTGTTGAGTGTCTGAGGCAACAAAGCGAAAACTTATCGGATATACTTTTTATTATCCTGTTTGTCGGAGCATGAAAAGTGTAAAATAAAAGACAGACTATGTGTGTAGACGTTCGTTGAAGCATAGCTTCGGACGCGGGTTCGACTCCCGCCACCTCCACCATTTGAGAAATGTTTCTTCATGATTTTATAACCCTCAACAATAGTTTGAGGGTTGTTCTTTTATACTACTTCATTATGATCTATCTAACTAACTAATGAAATTTATCGGACTATTTAATAATTCCAACTTATTAAACTTCGAGTTTCAGTTTTTCCTTTGGAAGTAAAATATGAAAAGTGGTCCCTATATTTACTTCACTCTCTAACCAAATTTTTCCTCCATGTTTATCAATATAATCCTTACACAAAACCAAACCCAATCCACTGTTTGATTCTCCTTCAGTTCCCGGACGCGAAGTTTTCTCATCGGCCTTAAATAATTTTGGAATTAATTCCTTTGAAATCCCGATTCCTGAATCTGTAATACTAAGTTGAATATACCCATCGAGTTCTGAACAATGGAACTCAACTTTCCCATTTTTTTTAGTGAATTTAATAGCGTTTGATAATAAGTTTCTGATGATTGTATTTAGCATATTGGCGTCAGCATATACCAAAATATTATCCTCAATTTTATTTATTACATTTATAAACTTAATAGAAGAATTACCTTTTTGTGTCTCAATAATGTCATTTACTATTTCACGAATATTTAAATTTACAGGGTTAAATATTATCATGTCTCTTTGAAATAAAGCCCATTCCAACAAATTCTCTAGAAGTTTGTAAATAGTATTCACCGAGTCTTTCATTCCCAAAACAAATTCCCTTATTTCTTCAAGGCTAAGTTCTTTTATATCTTCTAATATTACGTGAAGAAGTCCCATCAATCCATGAAATGGACTTTTTAAGTCATGAGCAATAATGGAGAATAATTTGTCTTTAGTAGCATTTAATTCTTTGAGTTGATCATTGAGTAGATGCAATTCCTCTTTTTGCTCAGTTATTAATTTATTACTTAATACTAATAAAGTATTTGTCTTTTTCTTCGAACGGTATGCAATGAAAATAGAAAAGGCTATTATTGTTAACATAATAGCAAGGATCAATAAAAATGTCTGAAAATAACTTTGAATTGTGTTCTCCTTTTGGAGCAATAAAATTTCTTTACTTTTTCTTTCAGTCTGAAACTCTTCCTGGAGTTGGGCAATAGATTTATTCTTTTGTTCATTTAATAACGTATCACTATAAGATTTTGAAAGCTTTATTGATTCATAAGCATTTTTATAATTACCCGTTTCTGCATAGATTTCACCGAGTCGTGTCAAGGAGGCAACCATTCCTCTTTTATCATCTAGCTCTTTCCGGATCACATAAGATTCCTTGATGTAGGAAAGACCCTTTTCGATTTGCCCTAATTTATAATAAGTAAAGCCTAAACCACTATATGAAGCAGCCATCCCTCTTCTGTTATTTAATTGTTTTTTTAACTCAATAGATTTTTGAAAGTACTTTAACGCCTCTTCATACTTTCCCATACTTCTGTTTATTATTGCCAAATTATCAAAAGAACCTGAAAGCCCTAATTTATCATTAGATGATTCTCTAATTTTGGCTGTAATATCTATATGAAAAAGAGCCTTTTCATAATCCTTAAAATAGATATTTAATATTCCTAAATGTTCATGTGAAACTGCCAATATCAAATCATCATTTAATTTCTCACAAAAATCAAGCGCCATTAACATTGTTTCTTCTGCCTTCGGAATATCTTTAATTATGTAATATATTATTCCAAGGTGATTATAGGCTCGTCCTAAAGCCTTTTTATCATTTTCATTTTCAAGAATTCTAACTGATTGTAAACAATATTCCAATGCCTTCTCAAATTCACCTTGAACATTATACACAAGTCCTATTCGATTAAGACATTCAGCGATTCCTACATTATCTTTTTCAGCTTTTCTAATTTCAAATGCTTGTTGGAAAAATTCCATTGCTTGAGGATATTCACTTTGAGCATATTTATTAGAACCGAGTAAGTATAATATATCAGCTTCACCTTTTGCATATTTATTTTCTCTAGCCAACTTGAGTGCTTCTTCGCCATAAAAATCAGCTTTATATGGCATTACTCTGCTGCAGTATTTTAATATCTCGGTGTAGGCATTAATTTTTTCTTTTATGTCGTTTGTTTGAAGTCGATTTAATAGTGAGTCAGGAGGATTTGCTTCTGTCTGCGAAAATGTATGGATATTCACACACCAAATGGAAATAAGTAATACAAAGAAAAAAGAATTCTTCATCATGGTTTTTGAGTCATGTCTACAAAAGCAATTTAAGTATTTAATTTCTTGATCAAAAAATCACTGCACTAAAAATAAGAAATCTTTTAGAAATAAATAGTGATTTTCTAAGGGAAATCTCGGGTTCTATTCCTTCCCTCAAATTGGTTGCAACTGTAAAAGTCAATAATCAAACTGGTATTCTTTCGTAAGTGAACCACTTATTCATTTAATTCCTTGAAACTTTGCATTATATTACAATCTTAAAAATTATGGAGCTTATGTACTATAGAAAACTTCACAAAACCGTAGAAAAAATATCTTCCCAATTATATGCCAATGAAGTGGAAATGCTTATTTCTGTTTTGAATGAATTAATTCAGAATGACAATAGCGCAATTAGTGGTGGTCGAATTTGGAAATTATTTCCCGAAAAAAAGGCGTATGGATTAGTCTATCAAAATGGAAATATAGATCATATCAGTGAAGATTTTTTAATACCATTAAAAGATTATCCATTG
>JAGUXE010000085.1 GCA_020061995.1 Ignavibacteriales bacterium
GAAGCTGCTCTTATCTTAGATGAATTTAATGTTGAGTACGAAATAAAAATTGTTTCTGCTCATCGCACTCCAAATCTAATGGCTGAATATGCATCATCTGCTCATCAAAAAGGATTGAAGGTTATTATTGCAGGAGCAGGCGGCGCTGCGCATTTGCCCGGTATGACGGCTTCTCACACACCATTGCCGGTTATTGGTGTGCCGGTAAAATCTAAATCCCTCGACGGGATGGATTCGCTTCTTTCTATTGTTCAAATGCCGGGAGGAGTGCCGGTTGCAACCGTCGGGATTAATCAAGCTAAAAATGCCGGATTATTGGCAGTTCAAATTCTTAGTACTTCAGATTCAAATCTGTTGCAAAAAATGTTGGTTTATAAAAATAGAATAGCGGAAGAGTCAGCTAAGAAAAATGAAAATATAAAATTTTAGTCTTCACTTTAATCATCAATATTTTTTTGTAATGGATGCCCTATCATTTTTGCTGTATCCCAGTTTACTGTTAATCGTTTAGCTTCATCTCTTTTATCACAATCAATTATCTCACAATATTTACATAACTCAAAAGTGCAATTATCAAAGTGAATTTTAATTTGTGAGGTTGGGATTATTTTTTTAATCTCACTATTAATTCTTGTTTCTTCGGAATGCGATTGTGCAATTGTATAATAGAAAGGAATAGTTAAATGAAAATCAATAAAAACATGTTCTCCCGATTTCCAAAAACGTAATTCGTGCAGATCAATCCAAAAACTATTTTTATTCTCTTTTAGGTTGTTTGAGATTTTTGATAATAAATTCTGATCAGTCTCATGCATTAATCCCGCAACCGCTTCACGCATCAGATTATATCCGGTAAATAAAATATTTATAGCTACGCCAATTGCAAATATCGGATCTAGAAGAGTTATACCTGTAATCATAACTAAAAGAATTCCAATCATAACTCCTATACTTGTATAGGAATCGGTAAGAACATGTTTTCCATCGGCAATGAGTGTGAAAGAATTTGTTGATTTCCCACGTTTTATTAAAAACAAACCGAGGAATAAATTAATAAATCCGGCAGCCGAAACAATTATCAAACCAATATCAAGTTGCTGTAATGATTGGCCATGTATTATATCAAAAACCGAAAAATAAATAATGCTCAGAGCCGCAAAGATTATCAGTAATCCTTCTATGCCGGCGGAAAAATATTCAATATTGCTATGCCCATATAAATGGGAAGAATCTGCAGGTTTAGCGCTCAAAAAAACACTATATAGTGCCATACTCGTTGCTAAAATGTGGACGACAGATTCAATTGCATCTGAAAAGATAGCGGCAGAACCGGTGATGTAGTATGCTCCCATTTTGGCTATGAACATCCCAATTCCAAAAAAGAGAGATATTAAAGCTGCTTGTTTTCGAAGGCTAAATTGATTTTCCAAAATATCCGATTTTTTTGATTAAAATTTAGAGAATATCTGATTAAAAAAACTATAATAATGTGACTGTACTTATAGGCATAGATGCCTAGCAAACAAAAAGAAAAATGAAATCACCTGCTGCTAAATTGAAGTATTTTTTAATCATATTCAATCGGGTGAATATTTCGATTGAATTGTTTTCGTAGCAAAAATTATAAATTTAAAGTTAAAAATGAAAATCATATTCGAATACAGATTTAAGTGAAATGCAGTTGAACGGCTTTTATAATATAGAGATCTTCAAATTCATCTCTTTGATCGATGAGAAAAAAAAATCGACAAAAATAGTGATATTTGATTGCATCAGTCTACTTTTTTTTTTATTGTTGCATTGACTTTACTCAATTAAAATAATGTTCATCAACTTAAGGAGGAATCATGCGATTACCTAAATTACTTTTCCTGTTAGTCTTTACTGTATCTTTTGTTTTTGCTAGTGGCGGTGACGATGTTCAACAACCAGTATCAAAAGCTTTCTCACAAAAAGCAGTTAAGTACGATAACCCTGTTATTGTTCAAGGCACTCCGCTTCAAACAGAATCCACTACATTAAATGAATCATTCGAGGGAACAACTTTCCCACCTGCTGGATGGGTAAAATTAAGTCCTGATGGTGGAACCGGTTGGACAAGAATTGCTACCGGAACAACGCCACTTCCGGGATGGACCGGTGGAACCGCTACTCCTGCTAACTCAACAGCCGGAATTGGTATGGCTTATGCTACATGGAATACCGGTGGAGCTTCTTCTAATGATCAATGGTTAATTACACCACAGATTACAGGTGTTGGAGCTAACCACACACTTAAATTTTGGATGAGAAAATTCAGCAGTTATGCGGATAATCTTGATATTAAAATTTCAACCACTACCGGAACTGCTACAGCTTCATTTACAATTAATGTTGCTACCAAAGTATTTGCACCGGCAGATACAGGTTGGGTACAATATACTTATCCGATAGGAACTTTAGTCCCTGCCAATTCAAATATTTATATTGCTTTTAGAGAATATGTTGCAAACAACATTAATGATGGCGATGCACTTTGCTTTGATTTAGTTGAAGTTACAGGAGATGTTGTCCCAGTAGAATTTAGTTCTTTTACTTCATCAGTAAGTGGTAACACAGTTAATTTAAGTTGGGCTACAGCTTCTGAAACCAATAACAGAGGATTTGAAGTTCAAAAAAGTAAAAATAATGGCGAATTCGTTTCCGTTGGTTTCGTTAGCGGAAAAGGAACCACAATTCAAGCTCAATCATATTCTTATGTTGAAAAAGATGTTGCAGATGGTAATTATATTTATCGTTTGAAACAAGTTGATTTTGATGGTAAAGCTTCCTATTCAAGTGGGATCAATGTTGATGTTACCGCTCCTTCAGTTTATTCTTTAGGACAAAATTATCCTAATCCTTTTAATCCTGCAACATCAATTAATTTTAGCTTAGCAGTAGATTCAAAAGTTAGTTTAAAAGTATTCAACATTCTTGGTCAAGAAGTTGCAATCCTTGCAAATGGATTGATTTCTGCCGGAACTCATAAAGTATCCTTCAATGGCAGTAATCTATTTTCAGGCGTTTATTTCGCTCGCATGGAAGCAAAAGGCGTTGACGGAAGTTCATTCACATCATTTAAGAAAATGATCTTAAATAAGTAGTCTCATTGATTTTCCGGAGGCGGACTGATATTCCGCCTCTGTTAATTGAAGTTAAGAGATAGTATTTTAATTAAGTTTTTATTAATGTATAGATTAAAACCAATGCATAAATAGAGATTTAATTTTCTGATTATTAGATTTTCTTTGACAATAAGTAAGTTTAGCTAAATTTTGTTTTAAAACAGGAGATCCTATGACTCTTTTTTCAAGGTATTTTTATTCATTTGTTATTTTAACATTTTCCCTTTCTTTAACTTATTCGACCTATGCACAGTATGATGCAACCGGAGAGTTAAAAGTTAAACCACGAGAAGTTGAAATTTTTTCATCTCGAAAAGCAATTAATCCAACACCATCAAATTTCCCTCCGATAGAAGCCGAGGTAGAAATGAATTATGATGGTGCTAATACTAATTCAATCGGTGCGGCAGACGCAACATTTATTGTTGCGGCTAATTTTAATGATGCAATTGCCGGTGGCTATGTAGGTCAGCCAATTACAAAAGTTCGCTTCTATATTGCTTATCCCACGGTTGGTAATACTGTAAATGTTAAAATTTATGGTGCCGGGACAACCACTCCCGGTGCGGAATTACATTCTCAACAAGCCACAATTACTGCAAATTCATGGAATGAAGTTGTATTATCTACTCCGGTCAATATTCCTGCCGGTGGTGTTTGGGTTGGTTATGAAGGTTTAGCAGGCCCAACAGGTACACAATTTTTTGCAGGCTGCGATGCAGGTCCAAATCATCCTGAAGGACAGTGGATTTATTTTAATGCTGTTTGGCAGAAATTGACTGTATTAAATGCTACTTTAACTTATAACTGGAATATCCGGGCTGTAGTTTTAACATCGGGTCCAGGTGGTCCTGCTAACCCTAATCCTGCAAATGGAGCAAGAGTATTCCCGGTAAGACATCCATATATCACCTGGGAAAACCCAGCAGGAATTACTTTTAACAAAGTATATTTTGGAACTGATAGTGCTGCAGTCACATCTTTCTCACCAACTGCGTTAGTTTATAATGGAAGTCCAAGTAATATAGCTACTTCTTATAATAATGCTGCTGATTTATTACCAAACACAAAATATTTTTGGCGTGTAGTTGAATTTGCCGGTTCAGACTCTAGTGCCGGTGTGGTATGGAATTTCTCAACAGCGAATATTTTCACAGTATTGAGTGAAGATTTCAATTCAACCACCGCAGGGCAAAGACCTCTTGATTGGAGTGGAACTTTAGCAGTCGTAGCTACAGGGGGTGTTAGTAATTCTCCCAGATTAACCAGAAACATTTACGGAACGACTGCAAATGCAACAGGTGATTTCACAACCCCGGCAGTTAGCTTAACTGCGAATGCTAAATTAACATTTGAATATAGAGTTGTGAATTGGAGCAGTTACCCCGCAACAGCAACTCCAGCTGAGAACTTCGGTTATATTTTCTGGATTTCTACAGATGGCGTTAATTTCACTCCATTTGATACTATCGGCTATGGTGGAAATCATGTTGTTAGTACAAGTTACGCAACTAAAACTTATCAACTTAATGCTTATGCAGGTCAAACCATTCAAGTTAAGTTTACCGGTGTGACATTGAATAGTGGTGATTATTATGCTGATTTCGATAATTTTTATATTGGGACCCCAGCGGCTACATTAAATCCGCCATCTGGTCTAACAGCATCTAATAATTTATATGGACAGATTAAATTAAACTGGGTTGCTCCTCCTCCTTCTACTAATACTTTCCAAACCTATTTAGTTTATCGTGGTGAAACTTTTGTTGACAGTACCGCTCAAACAACATTTACTGATATGGGTATGCCATTAGCTACCAATGTTGAGTATTCAGTGAAGTCAAAATATGCTGAAGGTGTCTCTGTAGCATCAAATGTTGCTACGGGTGTCGCTTTAGATCCAGGTAATTTTTTAATCATTCAAGATTTTGAGCTTGGTGGAACATTACCAATAGGTTGGGCAGTTGTTGACAATAATAGTGATGGAACAACATGGGCTCCATACAATTCAACTACATATAACCATACTACAGGTGGAACGTATTCATTATCAGTTTCCTACAACACAGCTACCCCAAAAGATGATTACGTCTTTTCACAACCTCTCTATCTATCATCAGATTCATCTTATAACTTGAAATTCTGGTATAGAATAGCTTCAGTAACATGGCCTGAAGACATGAAGGTAGTTCTAGCGACATCTCAAACCGCAGCTGGTGTTGTTGCAACAATCTTGGACATGCCGGGTATGAGTAATATTACTTTTGCAGAGCATGTTGGTTACTTTAATGCACCGGTAAGTGGTACTTATTATCTTGGGTTCCATGCATATAGTATCGCTGATCAGTTCAGAATTGCTATTGATGATATTAGCTTAGAAAGAATTCCTTTCATTCCAGTAGAGTTAACCTTATTCAAAGTAAAGGCAGAAGGAAACAGTGTTAATTTGACCTGGTCAACAGCAACGGAAACAAATAATAAAGGATTCGAAGTTGAAAGAAAATCGGGTGAATTATTTGAATCAATAGCATTTGTTGATGGATTTGGAACAACCACCGAAAGCAAAAATTATTCATTTACAGATAATAATTTAGCATCGGGAACATTTGTTTATCGTCTAAAACAAATAGATTATGATGGTACTGTATCATATAGCCAAGAGATTGAAGTAGAAGTAACAATTCCGGAACAGTATTCATTAAGTCAAAACTATCCGAATCCATTTAATCCGATAACAAAGATAGAATTTTCATTGGCATCTGAATCAAAAGTAACGATGAAGATATTTAATACACTAGGAGAAGAAGTAGCAACAATAGTAAACACATCAATGCCGGCAGGTAATCACAGTGTAAATTATGATGCTACAAAGATGAATAGCGGCGTATATTTCTATTCAATAGAAGCAAGTGGATTAAACGGATCAGAATTCAGAAGTGTTAAAAAGATGGTATTAATGAAGTAATTCATTAGTTTTCAAAATAACTTAAAGCCCGGTTTTATCCGGGCTTCAAGTTTTGTTCATTTCAATATTAAAAAATTCTTATAATTGCATTATCGCGTCGTTAAATTGATTAACAACCAATAATGTCCTCAACATCTTGTATCGAATACCAAAACAGATATCAATAAAACGATTTCTTAGTTTTCCGGCAAAATTTTCCAATAATACTTAGTTTATATAATAATCGGTTGTTTTTGGTAAAAAAACAATTCTAGACTTCAAACAAGAATAGTGGTAACATATACCAATTCGAAATTCTTTAATATCAATATTGATGGCAAAGTTTCTAACAATTAATGTTCATTAACTTTAAGGAGGAACCATGCGATTAGTCAAATTACTTATCCTGATTGTATTTTTTACATCACCACTTTTGGTATCACAAATCAATGATGCTGCGAATTCCGGTAAGATTGTATTCAGCCAGTTCGACAAAGCGAGTCTGGATCAAAAAGGGATACCAACTGTTGATAGAGGCAACAATAATACTGATGTTCATAGGGGAATTATTCAGTGGTCCGAAGGTTTTGAGGGGTTAACATTCCCTCCAACAGGTTGGTCAAGATATAATCTAGATGGTGGAACCTACCAATGGGATCGATATGCAACTACTCCAATCTTTGGAACTGCTTCTGCTGCAATTCGATGGGAGTCGTCTACCGTAACTAATGATGATTGGTTGATTACACCACAGTTTTTAGTCAATTCAGGAGATATGTTAAAGTTTTGGGCAAAAGGTTCGGCTACTTTTTTCGATAGTGTTCAAATCTACTATTCTTTAACCGGAGGTACACCACCGACCAATTATACTCATTTGGTAACATATAGACCTGTAGCTACTGCTGAATTGTTTCAGGTTTCATTGAATTCGTTTTCAGGTCAAAATATCTATATAGGATTTCGTTATCATGCAATCGATGAATTGCGACTTTACCTCGATAGTGTATACGTGGAAACCCCGGTAGCGAATGATGTCGGTGTATCAATGATTGGTGTTCCATCTACGGTTGAACCGGGAGTTATTATCCCAACAGCTACGGTAAAAAATTATGGAGCCAACGCAGCATCTTTTAATGTAACCATGAATATTGGTAGTTACTCTTCTACAAAATCAGTTTCAAATTTAGCTCCGGATGCTTCATCTAGTGTAACCTTTGACAATTGGAATGCTAATCTTGGAATTTATGAAGTTAAGGTTTACACTCAACTAACAGGCGATTTGAATGCTGCTAATGATACCTTAAAAAAATCAGTCAGTGTCTCAAATCTTCTTTACTCAAATGGACCATTTATTACAAATCCTGGTCAGGGTCCGGGGGGAACTGATTTAAGCGTTCTTCAAACGGGTTGGAATATTATCGGAAGTAGTATGGCGCAAACAGGTCCTTTCAGAATTGCTGATGATTTTGTTGTAACAACAACCGCCACAATTACATCTTTTACATTTTATGGTTACCAAACAGGCTCAACAACTACATCTTCTTTCACAGGAGTGAATGTTAGAATTTGGTCTGGTGAACCGGGTACCGGCACAATAGTTTACGGTGACATCACCACTAATGTAATGGGGTCTACTGAATGGATAAATGCGTATCGTGTTACTTCAACTACTCTTACAAACACACAAAGACCAATAATGGCAATAACAGCTAATGTTAATGTTACACTAAACCCCGGATCGTATTGGGTTGATTTCCAAACTTCAGGAACAGTAGCCAGTGGACCTTGGGCAGTACCAATAACAATTCCAAATAACACTGGTCCAACGGGGAATGCTCTGCAGGGTTTAACTACAGGTCTTTGGCAACCTGCAAATGATTCCGGAGGGACAGTAGGAGTTGTTAGACTAGGATTTCCCTTCTCGATAAGAGGTACAGCCGGTTCTATTATTCCTGTAGAGTTAACCTCATTCAAAGTACAGGCAGAAGGAAACAGTGTTAATTTAACCTGGTCAACATCAACGGAAACAAATAATAAAGGATTCGAAGTTGAAAGAAAATCGGGTGAATTATTTGAATCAATAGCTTTTGTAGATGGATTTGGAACAACCACCGAAAGCAAAAATTATTCATTTACCGATAATAATTTAACATCGGGAACATTTGTTTATCGTCTAAAACAAATAGATTATGATGGTACTGTATCTTATAGTAAAGAGATTGAAGTAGAAGTAACAGTTCCTGAACAGTATTCATTAAGTCAAAACTATCCGAATCCATTTAATCCGATAACAAAGATAGAGTTTTCATTGGCATCGGAATCAAAAGTAACGATGAAGATATTTAATACACTAGGAGAAGAAGTAGCTACCTTAGTAAACACATCAATGCCGGCAGGTATTCACAGTGTAAATTATGATGCTACAAAGATGAATAGCGGCGTATATTTCTATTCAATAGAAGCAAGTGGATTAAACGGGTCAGGATTCAGAAGTGTTAAAAAGATGGTATTAATGAAGTAATTCATTAGTTTTCATAATAACTTGAAGCCCGGTTTTATCCGGGCTTTTTTATTGGCAAGAATTTTGGTTATATTTTATACAAAAAAGAATAAGAATGATGGAACTGAATTTAACAACACCGGCATTATTATTTCCGGCGATTTCACTTTTACTATTAGCTTACACGAATCGATTTTTAACAATTGCTTCTCTTATCAGAAATTTACATGCTTCTTATAAAGATAATCCTGAAGATGTAATAACTATCGGGCAAATTCAAAATTTGCGTCATCGTGTCAATTTAATAAAGCATATGCAAGGACTAGGAATCTCAAGCCTATTTCTATGTGTTCTTTGTATGTTTGTACTGTTTGGAGGCTATATTGATTTAGGGAAGTGGATTTTTGGTTTAAGTTTAGTTTTGCTGCTACTTTCACTAGCTTTATCTATTTGGGAAATTCAAATTTCAGTTGATGCGCTTAATCTTCGTTTAAGCGATATTGAACATGTCGACTCAAGAAGACTTAAAAACAATTCAACAACTTGAATTGTTTGTTGATAGAATAATAAAATTCAAATTTAAATAATGTTTAATAATTTCTAGTTGGTATATTATGAGCACGGATTTTGAATCAGTTACATATTTCGATACTCCCTTTAGAACATCTGACGATGTCATTAGAGAGAATTCAAGAGAAATTCTTTCACAACCGTTTATCAATGATATTCTTGAGGGAATGAATAACGCTGTTGTTATTCTAGATTATAACAGACAAATAGTAGCATTCAATCTTTTAGCAAAAAAATTATTTGAGTTCTATAAAACAGATATTGTTTTAGGTAAAAGACTGGGCGAAGCTTTAAATTGTATTCATTCAGATGTAATGCCTTCAGGATGTGGGACTTCTCAGTTTTGTCAAGAGTGTGGTGTTGCACAAGCATTAAAAAATCACAAAGAAAGTTTTAATAAAGAAGTTAATGAATGCAGAATAACGACTGCAAAAGATTCTGTTGAAATATCACTTGATTTGAAAGTCTCGGCTTCATCTTTGAGAATTAATACTAATAAATATATTGTCTTTACAATTCAAGATATTTCAGATGAAAAGAGAAGACATGCTTTGGAGCGTATTTTTTTTCACGATATTCTTAATACAGCCGGAGCGATTAGAGGGATTTCAGAGGTATTGCAAGATTCTGAGAACTTCGATGAGGTAGTGGAGTTTAAAGATCTATTGGCTTACTCATCAAATCAACTAATACAAGAAATCCAATCTCAAAGGGAATTAGTACATGCTGAGAATGGTCAATTAAAAGTTAATCAGCATTTCGTAAAAATCAATTGGCTTTTAGACAGTGTATTCAGTATATACTCAAAGCATGATTCAGCACGTAGTAAAATATTAAAGTATGAGCATTTAATTAGTGACGAAACAATTTCAACAGATATGGTTTTATTAACAAGATCTCTCGGCAACCTTATTAAGAATGCACTAGAGGCTACTACTGACAATAATTTTCCAGTTGTTTTTTGGACCGAAATTAAAGATGATTCAGTTTTATTTCATGTAAAAAACAACACCGTAATGCCTGAGAATATTCAACTTCAAATGTTTCAAAGATCTTTTTCTACTAAAGGTGAAAGAGGCAGAGGGATTGGTACATATAGTGTCAAATTGTTAGTGCAGCAATATTTAAATGGTAAAGTTTATTTTGTTTCCAATGAGGGTGTTAAAACAATTTTTACAATCGAATTACCATTGCTGATGAAAAACAAAGTTGAATAATGGACCATTTAAATAGAGATATCATCATTTGAAATTTCATAAAAATCTTATTCAAGGTATAGTAGAATCTGTCGATCAAATATTTAACCAAAATATTTATGCGGATAAACTTATCGAGAAAACTTTGCGTTCAAATCCAAAGTGGGGAGCGCGTGATAGAAAGCTGATTGCTGAAACTATTTATGAATTAGTCCGTTGGAAAAGACTTTACTTTTCAATTCTTGAAGATGAAAACACCTCGATTAAAAATATTTGGTTGATTACCGGAATCCATTTTATCTTACAAAATTATACTTTACCTGATTGGAGTGAATTCTCCGAACTAAATAGGGAAGAAATTCTACAGAGAAATAATCATTTCAAAAATGAGAGAAAAATTCGTGAATCAA
>JAGUXE010000232.1 GCA_020061995.1 Ignavibacteriales bacterium
CGCATCTGAGTGCTACAAACAAAATGTTCTAAGTTTTTCTTCGCGTATCTTCGTGTAAGGATCAATTCTTACGCGAAGTATCGTGAAAATTCCACGAAGATTTATGTGTAATTACAAATAATAAATACAGCCCTTCAAAGTCTATACCTTATACTTCTTTTTCTCACCCAACCGTTCTAATAGCTCGTTTACTTGATGTTTAAGCTCAATGATGCGTCTCTCTCGTCCTATGGTAGCACGATAATATATTTCCAGTTCTCCCAATCGTTTTTGCAACTCCTCCTCGGCCCGCCTGCGCTCGGTAATCTCTTTAGTTAAATCGGCGTTAATATTCTTCAGATTGACCACCATTTTATCAAAACCTCTAGATAATTGACCGATTTCATCTTTTGTTGTTAGGCCAACAACATAATTTAAATTGCCGGTTGCAATTATTTCCACTCCTTCTTGCAATCTTTTAATAGGTTTAGAAATTGATTTCGACAAGAAAAATGAAACGAACAAAAGAACAAACACAGAAATAATTGCGACTGACAGAAACCTAACCATGAGTTTGTAGATTGGTGTATAAGCTTCACTGGCATCTATCTTTACTACAACTCCCCATCTTAAATAAGGTAAATATCTCCATACGGCTAATACTTCTACACCTCGATAATCTTCAAAGATTCCAGAACCTCTCTGACCTTGAACAGCTTTCTGTATTGGTATACCCAGTTTCGAACCAATAGGTATTGTTCTTTTAAATCCTGCATTGGGGTCATTTCTTAAGGGAGTTAATACTATTGCTCCGTTTTTTATTTTTGAAGAAATTACTATTTCACCGGTTTCGCCTAATCCGGTGAAGTCTTGTGCTAATTTATTCATTTCCCTTGTATCAATTTGAAATGCAATCACAGCAACAAGCTTTCCTTCTTTATGAATAGGCGAGGCGATAAATGAAACTGGTTCAGCCGAAGGTGGGTAATATTTAAAGTCGGATACTTCCGGTTCCATTAATGTGTAAGCGTTGCTAAAAACATTTGCTAACTCAGAATCTTTATAAGGTCCAGTTATTAAATTTGTACCGAAATCCGACTTATGCATCAAAGTAAATACAACATTACCTGCCTTTGAAATAAACAAAATATCGGAATATCCTCTTCCTTCTTTATGGTATGTTAAGAACCGCCTGAACTCTTTATCAATAACTTTGTATTCCGAAGATCCTGTGCCGTGTTTTTCAAATATTCTAGTGAATTTTTCACTGGCCTCGATGATAGACAAGTTCTCCGAAAGAATCTTTACATCTTCCAGCCTCCATTTAAAGTAATTATTAATGAGTTCAGTTTTATTTTCCGCAACTGAATTCAATCTTTTAGAGACTTCTGTCTTTATTTTTTCAACGGAGCTGTAATTGGTGAGAAACCCAATAATCACCAAGGGTGCTGCCGCCACAATTAAAAACCAAACCCACAACTTGGTGGCGATTGAAGATTCAGTGAGTATATTTTTCATCACTTAGTTCTTTCCCATTTTCCATCCCAAGTTTTTAAGAGTTCTGAAAGAAATTTAGCCCATTCTATTTTATTCCTGGTCGCGGGATACGGAATGGGCCTGACTGGATTGTTCGAACTCCACACAATTTGGAATTGTCCGTCTTTCTTGATTTTTCCGATTCTAACGGTTTTCCATGTATGATTGTTATCCGCATCGATATAAACCATACCCTCCGGTGCATGCATGCTTTGGTTTTTTATGGTTTTTAAAACTTCATGCACATCACTGGTGCCGGCATCTTTTACCGCCTGAGCCCAAAGATAAACTCCGAAATATCCTGCTTCTACCGGATCAGAGATCACTTGTTCAGCGCCATATTTTTTTTTATATTTTTCAACAAACTTTTTATTTTCTTCTGATTCAATACTCTGAAAATAATTCCATGCGGCATAATTTCCCACTACAATATCCAACGGTATTTTCCCCTCTTGCCCAGCCGAGCCGATTTCTTCCTCGGAAATACTGAACGACATTACTGGAATCTTGTTGGGAGTAAGACCGGCCTTTTGAATCTCTATAAAGAATGGAATATTGCTATCGCCATTAATAGTATTGATAATTACATCGGGTTTAGTTTTAATAATTTTTTGTATGATATCCTTCACATCACTGCTGCCAAGTAAAATATAATCCTCGCCAACAATCTTGGCTCCGAACAAATTAGCTTGTTGCTTAATAATTTCATTCGCGGTACGCGGAAAAACATAGTCTGAACCGACAAGGAAAAACCTTTTGCCCAGATTATCTAAACACCACTTCACAGCTGGAATAATCTGCTGGTTCGGTGCTGCGCCATTATAGATAATATTTGGAGATTGTTCGAGTCCTTCATATTGCACCGGATAGAAGAGTAGATGATTGTGTTTTTCAAAAACCGGTAAAACAGTTTTCCTGCTTGCTGAAGTCCAGCACCCAAACACAACACTTACTTTTTCTTTTGTAATCAAACGTTCAGCTTCTTGTTCAAATGTTTGCAAATCGGATTTGCCGTCAACTACAAGCGGTAAAATTTTTTGTCCATTAATACCTCCAAGCTGATTAATCTCTTCAATCGCAAGTAAGGAACCGTCAACAACCGCTTTTTCGCTTATAGCCATTGTTCCGGTAAGCGAGTGAAGAATACCTACTTTGATCGGTTGTTCGTCAGTCGATTTGCATGAATTCAGAACCGGCATTAACATTACAATTAATAAAAGAATACCCGATTTGGAGAACTTATTTCTGTAATAAAAATGAATGCTGAATAAGCCGGCTAAAATAAAAACAACCGCAGTATAAACTTTCATACTATTTCCTTTAAGATTTTTTCTCAATAAATAAATTATCCAAATATCGGAAACGGTTGCTTAGTTCCAGCGAACCTATTTGGATCGGACTATTAACTCTTTCATACTTGGCCATATTTTTCTCCTTTCTTTTACGTTTTATACTTCTTTTTCTCACCCAACCGTTCTAATAGCTCGTTTACTTGATGTTTAAGCTCAATGATGCGTCTCTCTCGTCCTATGGTAATATTATAATATAATTCCAGTTCTCTCAATCGTTTTTGCAACTCCTCTTCGGCCTGCTTGCTAGCCAATTCGGCGAGCTTGTGCTTTATCGCGTTCTCTACAGTTACCGGTAAGATTTTAAGGTAATTGCCTTCGGCGTCCTTTATAAGATAATCATAGGCGCCTGACTTCATCGCCTTA
>JAGUXE010000168.1 GCA_020061995.1 Ignavibacteriales bacterium
TCTGCTACTTGTTCCATAATCCTTACTCGACAAAACTTGAAAAATGCATTAATCTGTATCTTGGACATCGTCTATCCTCCTCTGGATTTGATTTGCTTTCCAAAATAACTTATCCAGAAAAGATAGCGATGTCTATTATTTATATTTGTTCTCTATCAACTTTTCGGGAGAAGAACCTCTTTTTTTTATTATCTTGTGGTAAGAGGAATAATGTAGTTTGTTAGTTTTTCAACGTATTGAACTTCATATACTCCAGAAAATGTTTCTTGAGGCTCATGATAACGAATAACCTGAGGTTTTGGTATCATTCGGCGTTCCTCAATAAGAAGAACAGGTTTACCAATTTCCAACCTAACTTGACCGAAAGGAACTACTTTTATTTCGATGTTAATTGGCATAACAATCTCCTTCTTTTAGTATTTTAACTTAAACTGATTTCTCTTTCCACTGTCCACCAAAACTTCTTCCTTCAATACCAACAATTGGAGACTGACGAACTATTTCTTGTTGGACAATCTGTGGAATTGCTTGAGCAATCTGCCCCATTAGTTGCTGGACTATTTGCTGGAAGTTTTGAGGTAATTTTGTTGGGTCGATTCCTGGCGGAAGCCCTAAGTTCATATTGATGTTAATCTGTGGATTCGGAGGAACCTGTCTTTTCCGTCGAAAAACAGAGCTAAGCTCAAAAATATCTAACTTGGGAATGCTTTCTATAATAGCAAGAGGAATATTATCTATTGAGTACTCCTCTTTATTTTCTCGTGTGAGCAATTCTTCTGGGTCAATCGGTTTAGTGAGTTGTAGCAATTGTTCATATTCTTGGTAAAGATTCCAGATCAGTGTTTCAATATTCGTGTCAGGATTATCGCAGGGGAGACCCAAATCTGTTGCCTCTCTTCTCCCAATTGCATGACCATGGGAATACATCTTTTCTGTTAGTGCTTCGATAATATTTCCAATTCTGCCTTCTTCAACTTTTTCCTTTCGTGATGTTAGTAATTTGCGTGCTACTATTCTAATATGCGAGTATTGTCTATTAACACTCCCAAGTGTCAAAGGCGTTAAATGACTTGCTAATTGGGATACTACCTGTGCTAAAGCGGATTGGTCTGTGATATTTGCCCGCTCTCGCATAAATGAGATATAGGACGAAACGTCTTCTACACTTATTTCAGGAGGTGGCACAGTAGCTTCCCCAATGACGGCTCTCACGAGCGTAGGGTCAATAGGACTAAGTTCTGCCTTCTTACTCATAATAATTCTATCAGCCCCTAAGGCAATCATTGTACCAGCACTATGGGCTTTATATGGGATCAAAACAGAAAATTCATCGCAAAACTCACGGAACATTGTTACGATCCGCCAAGGAACACTTACGTCGCCTCCTCTGGTGTTCTGAGCCTTGAAAGTATCTCCATCAATTACTTCGCTAACTTTAAATTCTGACATCGGTTTTGCCCCCTATCTAAAAAATTTTAAAAAAAGCTTGACAACTTAACAATAATTGACTATAATGTTCAATAGAAGACAATAGGTATAAGTAAATGACTGTTTTATAATGAGGTGTATTTAAGATGGATAGCGATATTTTGACCTTACAAGAGGTAGCCGAGTATTTAAAAGTAGATGAAAGAACAGTTTATCGTATGGTCAAATCTAAACAACTACCAGCTTTTAAGGTAAGAAATCAATGGAGATTTAAAAAAGAGGCGATAGATAACTGGATAAAAAAAAGTAATATAGGAAACAATAAAAGCAATAAAATTGAAGTTCCTATTATTGGAAAAGTTTCAGCAGGTCAACCTATTTTAGCAGAAGAAAACACAGAAGGTTCTCTGTCTGTTGATAGTTCACTTATTAAAAATCCCGATAAGGTTTTTGCCTTAAGAGTTAAAGGCACAAGCATGATTAATGCCGGTATTCTTGACGGAGATTTTGTATTGGTTCGCCAGCAACCGATAGCGGAACAAGGAGAAATGGTTATCGCCCTTATAGAAAAAGATAAAGGTAAAATTAGATTACAGTCTGAAAATAATACAATGAAACCAATCATTGTTGACCCCTCAGACAAAAGCATTATGATTATAGGAAAGGTAGAGGGAGTAATAAGGAAGATTTAGAGAGGCTATAAAATGCGTTATTATGGTTGTAAAAGCAAATTGCTTGATTTCTTGAGTGAAGGAGTAGCAAAAACGGGAATTAATTCTGGTGCTATTTTTTGTGATTTGTTTTCTGGGACAACAACCGTTGCCAGATATTTTAAGCAAAAAGGTTACACCGTTTACGCAAATGATTTTTTGGAATTTTCTTACTCTCTTGCCCGTGCTTATATAAAGAATAATGATTACCCTCTTTTTGAAGGATTACATGGAATTGTAACAGGTGTTAATGGCTCAATAGATAATATAAGTAAAGTTATTGAATACCTAAACAGTTTAAAACCGTTCAAGGGATTTATTTATAAAAATTACTGTCCTAATGGCACAAAAAATCTTAATTCACCAAGGATGTATTTTACAGATGATAACGGAATGAAAATTGACGCAATTAGGACAAAGATTCAAGAATGGAAAGACAGTAAGCTTATTAGCAATGATGAGTTTTATATATTACTGACCTCTCTTATTGAAGCAATTCCTTATGTTGCTAATATATCTGGCAACTATGCAGCCTATCTGAAACACTGGGACCCACGAGCTCTTAAATCAATTAAGTTACAAGTCCCTGACATTCCTAAAAGCAAAAGAAATAATAAAGCCTTTAAGGAAGATGCTAATGAGTTAACCAAAAAAATCCATTCTGATATTTTATACTTAGACCCGCCTTACAATACCAGACAATATGCACCTAATTACTTTCTTTTAGAATTAATTGCTGAAGGATGGTTTAATGGACAGAAACCAAAAATTTATGGTAAGACTGGAATGCGTTCTTATGAAAACCAAAAATCAGATTTTTGTCAAAAAAATTCAGTTTTGGATGCCTTCAATGATATTGTTAAAAATGCCAAAACAAAATTTATATTACTAAGTTATAACGATGAAGGCTTAATGTCGGAAAAAGAGATTACAGATACTCTGTCAAAAAGAGGGAAAGTAGAAATATTTAAAAAGCCTTACCGAAGGTATAGAAGTATTAATCAGGATAACTCTGACCGTAGAATTGTATACGAGAAATTATATTTTGTTAAAGTATGTGAGAGGTAATGTAAATGGCAGACCGTTTGAATAATCTAAAGGGTAAAGAATGGCTACAGTATTCTTTTAGTATATGGAAAGACATCAAAAAAAACAAAGAGGAATGGTCACTTAAACACCCGGCGATGTTCCCGATAATGTTAGTTGAACGATTGATAGATATTTTTACTAATTCTAAAAAACAAGTTGTCCTTGATCCATTTATGGGAAGCGGAAGCACTTTAATTGGGGCACAAAACAAAGGTCTTAAAGCAGTAGGATTTGAAATAAACAAAGATTATATTTCTATGGCCAAAAACAGACTTGATAATGTTTATAAGTCTATGTTTAGTAGTGATGTTAACTATGACATAATTAACGATTCGGCTGAAAATCTGGATAAACATCTTTCTTCTGATACTATTGATTTAACAATAACATCTCCGCCGTATTGGGATATTTTAAACCGTAAAAGGTCTGCCGATAGAAAAGATATACGTAATTATGGTAATTCAGAAACAGATTTTGGAAATATAGAAAGTTATGAACAATTTTTATTATCCTTACAAGCAGTTTTTAAAAAGGTATATAACGCTACAAAAATTGGACGGTATTGTATTGTAATTGTAATGGACATAAGAAAAAATTCTACACTCTATCCTTTTCATTCAGATTTAACAAAGAAAATGGAGGAAATAAATTTTTCCTTAAATGATATTATTATTTGGGATAGACAAAAAGAATATAATAATATGCGTCCGTTAGGTTATCCATATTCTTTTGTTATAAATAAAGTACACGAATATATTTTAATTTTTAAGAAAAAAAATTAGCGGAGGTTATTGGATGGATTTTTTTATTGACGAAGATATGGCTTACTTATTTGGTCTTATTACAGGTAGAGGCACAATTAACGATAGTGGCGGATTAAAGCAAATAATTATCAGCTTCCCTTACAAAAGTTTAGAAGCAACAGGAATCAAAAAACGGTTTAACCAGAAAGATAAGATTCTTATCAGTTTGGATAATATCGTAAATCGGATTGGTGAGCTGGTGGGAGAACCACCGAGAAAAATTCCCGGCGAAACTACAGTTGATATTATTATTGATTCTCATAAAAATAGCCTTTTATGGCGGAATGTAACAGCCTTTACTCATAAGAAAAAATGTTTTATGGATATTGAAATCCATCCCAAAATATTTGATACAAGTGAGGTAATAAAAAAGGAATTTATTAGGGGTATTGCGGATGTTACTGCTTATGCGCGGTCTGGCAATGTATTCACGGATGGTCGGCATAGAATTTATTTTGAAATTCATAACGCTAATTGGAAAATGCCAGTCCATCTCTGCCCCTTACTGCAAAGCGAACCTCTTTGTATTCCTGTGCAAACAATTGATTGGGGACACCCAAATATCAGAAATGGTTATGCTAAAGAATATGAGGCAGGGAGAAAGATTGCTTGGTCAAGAGAACATCAATTAAAAGTTTTTGCAGAATATTTTGAAAGTATAGGGTTCAGAATAGCACACAAGAACAAGATATTAAAAGAAATGGCTGATTTTAACCCTAATTACGCAAGGGTATCCTCAAAAAATAAACTTTTACCTTTTTGAAACTCAAAAATGCCTTCATCGGCATCATGAAGATTGCTATCA
>JAGUXE010000384.1 GCA_020061995.1 Ignavibacteriales bacterium
CGCCACAATAATCTTTAGGAATAAATGTTCAATAGAGGGTTTTTCAATAATAGTGAGGGAATATTATTCCGGAGGAGGAACCGGGATATATGCTTTGACGGCTAGCAATCCTATATATGGAGAGATAAAAAACAATAAATTTTCAATAGCCGGAGCCGGAATAATAGCTTCTGATTCATATTTAACAATAAAAAATAATGTATTTGAAACTGTAACGTGGGGTATAGATGTAACGGGTTCAACCACATCAATGATAGATTCAATATATAATTTTTTTAATGTAAGAGATAAAGGAATAGGGACAAATTTAGGGGCACGTGCGGTTATATTTAACAATACTATTATGGTTAATGATGAGTATGGAGATGCAATTTCTATGGCAAGTACCGGAACGAGTAAGATATATAATAATTTATTAATAGGAAGAAGTGATCTTAGTGATCATGGATTTATAGCCGGTTACATACCATTTGAAATAAAGAATAATATAGCTTTTGGCTTTAAAGTTGGGTTTTCAGTGGACCCATTATGGTTAACAAGAAATAACATTTCGTTAAAAAATATAAGGGGATACAAATCTGATCAACCGCCACCGGATGTAAAATACAACAATGCATGGGATAATGGAACAAATTACTCGGGCTTTACACCTGACAGCACAAATCTGTCGGTAAACCCTATGTTTGTAAATGAAGACAGCTTAAACTTTTATTTACAAATGTACTCACTATTAATAGATGCCGGTGATCCTTCAATATTGGATAAAGATGGAACAAGAAGCGATATAGGTTTATTTGGAGGACCTTATGGAGAAAAATACACCTATCAAGACTTAGCCCCAAAACCACCAAGGAACATAACCGGAGTATATGAGGAGAAACAGATACTACTGAAATGGAATAAAAACACTGAAGCAGACTTTAAGTACTACCGGATATACAGAGATACAGTAACCGGATTTATCTATGACACAACAAAGTTAGTAGGCTCAACAACAGATAGCTTATTCAGAGAAAACCTTCCTTACAGAAACAGTGAGACAAAATATTATTACCTTGTAACAGCAATAGACTCAACCGGAAATCAATCAGCCCCGGGAGAAGAAGTAACCATAACAATAACCGGCAATGCAGAATTTCCTCCTTTGGTTTTAGAAGAATACAAGCTACTGAATAATTATCCGAATCCATTTAATCCGAGGACAATAATACCGTACAGATTAAAAGAAGGAGGTTATGTAAAACTCTACGTATATGACATAAAAGGGGAATTATTAGAAATTTTGGTAGAGGGTTGGCAAGAAAGAGGATATTACGAAAAAGAATTTGATTCGAGAGGAAAGAGGAAGAGTGAAATGCCGGAGTGGGCAACCGGTTATAATAACGACGTAGCAACCGGTATTTACATCTATAAACTTCAGGTAATAAACGGAAAAAGAGAGCCTATATTTACCGACATAAAAAAAATGATATTGTTGAAATAATTAATTATAAAAAATGAAAAACACATTAATTCCCAAATTGATTTTTTTTGTAATCTTAACTGTTAATATTAAGATTATCCCCCAAACAGAATTTGAATTTTTACCGGATGGATTAAATTTCCTTCCACTTAGAGCAAATAAGCAGGAGGCCAAAATCGGTGTTCTGCTTTATCCCGAAAATGCGAATTTAAAAGTTGATATTGGTAACACAATGGATTTGCTTGGCTTTAAATTTAATGAGAATGAACGCCTGACTTTCGGTATTGAGTTTATGGCTTACGCATCCGTTATCGGTTATGAACAATTACGTTTGCAAATTGATGCAATCGATGGTTTTTTTGGTGGTAATGCAATTTATAAAATCAAAAAGAAAAATGGAGCGTTAGCTTTTCGGTTCAGGTTCATTCATAACAGTGCTCACCTTGTTGATGGTAATTGGTGGATAGATAAATATCCCCGTAACTGGACAAAACCGGGAGGACCAATTCCATACACACGAGATTTCGCCGAATTAATAACAGCACATTCTTTTAAATTGAAAGAATATGATGTACGCTATTACGGTGGTTTTGCTTATTCATTCAGGATAAGACCATCGGAATTAAAACGTCCTTCCACCTCTTTAGGATTTGAAATACATAATGATAAAATAATTGATAAACTTTTTGACAAACCTGTCATACTTTTCATTGCAGATCATTTTACATTAGAAGGAGTTCCGAAATATTCAGGCTCAAATCATATTCAAGCCGGAATAAAATTCGGCACCCAGGAATCGAAAGGAATACTATTTTATTTCTCTTATTATTCCGGGAATGATATGTTCAGTGAATACTATTCAAGAAAAGTTCGACAATTCGGAATCGGATTTACCGTTGATTTTCCGTAATCGATTTGAAATCTACTATAATTACCATTCAAACCATTTTGAATTAACCGTTCGAGTGAAACTTATAAGTTTGCTGCAATGTTATGATAAGAAAAGAGATTAGGAAAGCATGGAAAAAATAATTGAGATATCACATCTCACAAAACATTACAAAGATTTAACCGCTGTGAACGATTTAAGTTTAAATGTCTACAAAGGAGATGTGTTCGGCTTCCTTGGACCTAACGGTGCCGGTAAAAGTACAACAATCAGAATGTTGTTGACCTTGATAAGTCCCACAAAAGGGGAAATAAATATCTTCGGCAAAAATTTGAACAAAAATCGTAATGATATTTTAAGGAAAGTCGGAGCAATAGTTGAGAAACCCGATTTTTACGGCTACCTCTCTGCCTATAAAAATCTTGAAATACTTGGTCGAATTTCAGGATGTGATGTTTCTAAAAAAAGAATTATGGAAATACTCGAACTTGTTGGACTTGATAAAAGATATAAAAGTAAGGTGAAAACTTTTTCTCACGGAATGAAGCAACGGCTCGGTTTAGCTCAAGCATTATTACACGATCCCGAACTTATAATTCTTGATGAACCGACTACAGGGCTTGATCCACAAGGGATGAAAGAAATTAGAGACTTAATAAACTATTTAAGTAAAGAAAAGAATAAAACTATTTTTCTCTCATCGCACATTCTTTATGAAGTTGAGCTTGTTGCAAACCGGATGGTTATAATTAATAAGGGGGCTACCAAAGTCGAAGGTCTGGTAAGTGATTTATTGAATGCGGCAAATCTGAAAGTTACTTTCGGATTGACTTCAGTTGCTGAAGCAAAAATTCTACTCGGACAAACGCAATGGATTAAAAAAGTGGATTCATTTACCGAAACCAAAATTGTATTCTCAATTAATCATGAAGAAATTCCTTTAGTTAATAAGTTGCTTGTCGAAAATAATATTGCTGTAAATTCAATTGTCCCGATGCGTTCATTAGAAGAATATTTTCTTGATATAACGGAGAAATCAGTAGCATGATAGATTTAATCAGTATCGAATTATACAAAATATTTAAAAAGTGGCGAACCTACATCGGTTTTATGGCTATTGCGGTATTAGTACCAATTATTCAAATTGCATTGTTAATTGAGGGGGAAAAGTATCTTGAATTCATGACACAAAATCTTCAACAAACATTTGTATTCGTTGGAAATCTTTTAAATGGTTATTTGATTGCATTCATAGTACTTGGAAGTTTCTGGATTCATATCCCATTTTTAATCACGCTTGTTACCGGAGATTTACTTGCCGGTGAAGCAACTTCAGGTACTTATAGAATGTTGATTACTCGTCCGGTTTCACGGACAAAACTCATTACGGCAAAGTATATCGCAGGATTATTATACTCACACGGACTTGTACTCTGGTTAGCTATTGTAAGTCTTGGACTCGGTATAATATTATTCGGAACAGGTGAACTAATTGTAATTGGAAATAAAATTATAATATTCGCCAAAGATGATATTCTATGGCGATTTATGTTAGCTTACGGATACGCTGCATTATCGATGAGTGTTGTAGCATCATTAGCATTTTTGCTTTCTTCACTTGTAGAAAATGCTATTGGACCGATTGTTTCAACAATGGCAATCATTATTGTATTTACAGTTCTGTCAGCATTAAATTTCGACTTCTTCCAATCGCTCAGACCATATCTTTTCACAAATTATATGGCTAACTGGCGAAGTTTTTTTGATGATCCTATTGATCTGCAAGAAGTCGTTAAAGCCGGTTTAGTTTTGCTTGGACATTCTGTTTTCTTTTTCGGATTGACTTTATTTTTATTCAGAAGAAAAGATATTTTATCATAAAATGAAATTTATAATTATGAAAACTTATTTGTTGTTGTTCAGTTTTGTATTTTCTTTAACCACTTTTGCTCAGAAACCGAATCCCGATTTTATTATAGAAAAAGTAAAGTCTAAATTTGCTGAGGTTAAAGATTATCAAGTAGATGTAAAAATTGAAGTTGATGTCGATTTTCTTAAAGTTCCGGTAACGGAAGCTAAAATCTTTTTCAAGCAGCCTGATAAAATCAAATTTAATTCTGATGGATTTGCACTTCTTCCAAAAGAAGGATTAAACTTCTCCCCTTTAACAGTCCTTCAGGGAGACTACACATCCATTTTTGAAAAAGAAGAAGAATTAAACGGAATAAAAGTTTATGTTATAAAAATTATTCCTTTAGGTGGAAGTAAAGAAGTAATTTTGTCAACACTTTGGATTGATAAAAAAGATTTTATTATC
>JAGUXE010000370.1 GCA_020061995.1 Ignavibacteriales bacterium
AACGTTCTGTTGAAAAATTGATAACCGGTTTAAAGGTTTCAAAGTTACGTGAAGAGAGAGGATTAAAAGTAATCAGCAAAAATCTTCACGCTGTCTTTCTTGGAAATCCGGGGACAGGAAAAACTACTATTGCACGTTTAATCAGTCAGATTTATAAAGAGTTAGGACTTCTGCAAAAAGGTCACTTAGTAGAGGTTGATCGCTCTGCTTTAGTTGCAGGTTATGCCGGGCAAACTTCAAAAAAAACAGACCAGGTGATAGAACAAGCAATCGGAGGCACTCTTTTCATTGATGAAGCTTATACTCTTTCCCGAGGTTCAGGTGACTTTGGACAAGAAGCAATTGATACTCTATTGAAAAGAATGGAAGATTATAGAGATAAATTGGTAGTGATTGTGGCGGGTTACCCAAATGAGATGAAAGATTTTATAGATTCTAATCCCGGTCTTCAATCTCGATTTACAAATTATTTCAATTTCGAAGACTATAACCCTCGAGAAATGTTGGAAATTGCTACAATGATTAGTGAAAAAAATGGTTATAATCTTGATGAAGGTGCTCTACAAATATTATTAGGAAAATTTAGTGAACTTTATCTTAACCGAGATATGAATTTTGGGAATGCTCGAACTGTTAGAAATATTCTTTATAAAGCCATAAACAATCAGGAAGAACGTATTCTAATGGTTCAGAACCCAACCAATGAAGTACTTACAACAATTACCCCGGAAGATATTGATAATATTGATATGCGTGAGTTTTAATTCATAATATTTTAATTTGATAGAAATCCTACCAAATGATTCAAGTAAAAAACCTTTCAAAATCTTTCGGCAACTTTAAAGCAATAGATAACATCTCTTTTCAACTTAAACCTGGTGACTTCGCTGCTTTTTTAGGTCCCAATGGCGCGGGTAAAACTACCACAATTAAAATTATTGCCGGACTACTCTCTCCTATCTCCGGAAGTGTAACTATAAAAGGATTTGATATTAAAACTGATCCGCTAAAAACTAAGCGTTTAATCGGATATATTCCTGATCAACCTTTTCTTTATGATAAATTGTCAGGATTAGAATTCTTGAAATTTACCGGAGGATTATTCAGCTTAGAGAAAAAAGAATTGAATAATAGAATCGACTACACAATCGATTTACTTCAGTTAGGAGAATGGATTTCACGACGAACGGAAACTTATTCACAAGGTATGAAACAAAGAGTTTCAATAGCATCTTCATTATTGAGTGATCCTGATTTCATTTTGGTTGATGAACCTATGGTTGGGCTAGACCCTCAAAGTGCGAACATCGTAAAGAATGCATTTAGAAAAAAAGTAAAAGATGGTAAAACCATCTTGATGTCAACTCATAGTCTTCACATTGCTGAAGAAATTTGTTCACATGTAATAATTTTGAATGAAGGTGAAATTATTTTTGATGATCAGATTGATTCTTTCAAATCTTTTCAAGAAAAAGAATTTCACAATTTAGAATCATTCTTCTTAGAACTGACAAAGTAATGATAAAAGAATTATTACATCTCGGTTATTATAAGATGAAAACACTTCTATACCTTGATTTAAATTTTTCTCTATCAGCCATTATTAAAAATATCGGATCATTTTTAGTCTATTCTCTTTTTTTAATTGCTTTTTATTTTATTGCGCAGATTGTTATTGATTTAGTTTTAGTAAAGTATCGGTTAGGTTTATTCCTGCTCCATCGATTTATTGGTATTGGATTATTTATGTTTGGATTAGCGGTTACTGCCGGTAATTTGGTCGTTTCTTTCTCAACTTTATATCGTTCCCCTGAAATTAATTTTCTTCTTTCCAAACCTATAAGATTCGAGAGTCTTTTTATAATCAAGTTTTTTGACAATTTTTTTTACAGTTCATCTACTTTATTTGTCTTTTTATTAGCCGGATTAGTCGGTTATGGCAGTTATTTTCATTTATCAATCGGATTTTATTTTTGGTCATTTTTTATTGCGATATTGCCTTTCGTTTTTATGCACGCATTAATAGGTGTTATAACTCTATTTTTATTTATTAAAACTTCGACTAAGGTTGGCGTTAAGTTTACCTTTTTTTTTATTGCCATAACTTATGGATTATCCGTAGTCTATTTTTTTAATGCAAGCAGTCCTGTCAATTTAGTAATGGAAGTTCTTCCCTATTATCCGAACATTGATATAGATTTTAGTTTTTTACAGTCCCCCATTCTCAGTTATCTTCCAAACTTTCTTGTTTCTGATGCATTCTTTTCTTTTGTGCGAGACAATAATGCAAAACTCATATTAAATTCAATTCTTACATTACTTTACATGGGTGGAGTTTTTACTATTACAGTGATTATTGCAAAACGGTACTATTATAAAAGCTATCTAGAGGTTTTAGATTTAAAATTTTCCGGGAAAAACAAATCAAATCACTCTTCAAAATCATTATTTGATCGATCAACCATTTTTAATCCCCGGCTTAATTCACTTATTAAAAAAGAAATTTTATTGTTCATCCGTGAACCAAGTCAATTGATACACCTTGCAGTAATGATACTTTTAATAATTCTTTTTATAAGTGGTATCAGAAGCACACAGCTCATTATATTAAAAGCGGTTTCTCCAGAAATTCAATCAATTATTTACTTATCAATTTTGGTTTTCATTTTGTTTATGATAATTGCCTTGTCACTTCGTTTCATCTTTCCGATGTTAAGTTTAGAGGGTGAAACATTTTGGAGATTACGATCGTCACCTATCTCTGTGAACAAAATAGTTAATATAAAATTTTTCGTTATTATAATAATTACCGGTCTGGTTGGCTTTTTCTTAATGAAATTTTCACATCGATATTTACCTGAAGAATTATATTTTCAGTCATTGTTACTTTTGTCGTTCCATGTTTCTACTATTGTTCCATTAGTTTTTTCAATGGGCACAGTGTATGTTAATTTCAAAGAGAAAAACCCAATACGAATTTCTTCTTCACAAGGTGCAACTGTTACATTCTTATTATGCTTAATTTATCTGACTATAATCATTGCTTTAGTGTACATTCCAGTCAATGATTTTTTTAGCGATCGATTTTTCGGACGAATTCCAAAATATAGTGAAAGCGTTCAAATGATTAACTTATTGCTTGGTTTTATTTCATTGGGTACAGTTGTTTTTTCATACATAATTAGTATTAATCAATTCAAAAAAGATATATAATTTCAATATTACAGGAGATTAAGATGGATCAATTTCTAGTTGAAGCAATTAACGAAGCAAAAAAAGGGTTATCTGAAGGGGGAATTCCAATTGGTTCAGTATTAGTCAAAGATGACAAAATCATTGGGAGAGGTCACAACAAACGCGTACAAGAAGCAACTCCGATGATTCATGCTGAAATTGATTGCCTGATGAATGCAGGACGAATTGGCAGTTATAAAAATACAATTCTATACTCAACACTTATGCCTTGTTATCTTTGTGCCGGAGCTGCAGTGCAGTTCGGAATTAAAAAAGTAATTGTGGGTGAATCTGTAACATTTCCCGGTGCAAAAGAATTTATGGAATCTCATGGAATTGAAGTTATCGATTTATCAGATTCCGAATGTATAAATCTAATGAAAAATTTCATTGATACTAATCCAACTTTATGGAATGAAGATATCGGCGAATTGTAGATTCATTTATTATCAATGAGTTAATTGTTTGATGAGATCTGTATGTTGTGGGAATTGAGAAATTAAAATTTCTCTCTTCCCCAACTCAAAATCTTCAAAATTAAAACCAGGTGCAACCGTACACCCAATTAAAGAATATCCACTTGTATCAAGTAAACGAGCAGCAAACCAATTCCCTCTTCTTATCATTAATTGAAAAGATTCATCTTCGCCGAAATTACGTCCCAATTTTTTTATTGTGAGATTAGCATCCTCATCAATAATGAAAATCTCTATTGCTGATCCTTCATAAAAATGCCATAACTCATCTGATTGAAGTTTATGAAATGCAGAGAATTGTTTTTCTTTAAGAAGAAAATAAATTGAAGTTGAGAAACACCTTTTACCTTTATATCGAATAGGGAAGGTTCTTGGTTCAATTTCTTCATTCGAACGATAAACTTCATTAAAATATCCCCCTTCGGGGTGAATTTTCAGTTCTAATTTTTCAATCCAATAATCTGCTGAGTTTAGCATAAACATTCAATCCTTATTACGATTACATTAATTATTCATGAACAAACCTGCACCCGGTCCTACAGGTAAGCCTAACAATATCCATACAATTAAAAGTAATATCCAAATAACTGAGAAGATAACCGAATACGGCAACATTGTAGCTATAACAGTTCCCATTCCGGCTTTTTTATCATACTTTTCAACGAAAGCAACAATTAATGCAAAGTACGCCATCATCGGGGAAATAATATTGGTAACACTATCTCCAATTCTATATGCAACTTGAGTAAATTCCGGAGAATAACCGAGTAACATAAACATTGGGATAAAGACAGGTGCCATGATTGCCCATTTTGCTGAAGCACTCCCCATAAAAAGATTAATTATTGCTGAAACAAATATAAACCCAACCATTAAAGGGATGCTTCCTAGTCCTGAAGCTTTTAGTAGTTCGGCACCTTTTACAGCTATGATGAGTCCAATATTTGTCCAATTGAAATATGCCACAAATTGAGCTGCGAAAAAAACGAGAACGATGTAAACTCCAAGAGTTTCTATCGACTTTCCCATACCTTTCATTACGTCGGTGTCACTTTTTATCGTTTTTGCACCAATCCCATAAGCTATTCCTGCAATGGCTCCACCAAGGAAAATAAATGCGACAATTCCTGACATAAACGGAGACCTCAAAATACCGAAAGTTTTTGGATCACGAAGAAATCCTTCTTCTGGAATTATACCCCAAAGTAATATTAAAATAAAAATTAAAACTGCAATTGCGGCAAATACTAATCCCCTTTTTTCATTCTCTTCAAGTTTCTTTATTTCTTCTTTCTTCTCCTCCCCGTCATACTTACCAAGACGTGGGATTACGATTTTTTCTGTTACCCATGTACCTGCAAATGAGATAAAAAAAGTAGAGACAAACATGAAATAATAATTTGCAGCAGGGTTTACAATATAACTTGGGTCTATAATTCTAGCGGCTTCTTCCGATAACCCTGCAAGTAAGGGATCTATTGTGCCAAGTAACAGATTTGCACTATAACCGCCTGATACTCCTGCAAAAGCTGCAGCTAAGCCTGCAATTGGATGTCTCCCAACAGCTAAAAAGATAACGGCTGCGAGTGGGACTAACAAAACATAACCCACTTCGCTGGCGGTATTCGAAAGAACTCCTGCAAAAACAATTACGAATGTTAAAAGTTTTTGAGGAGCAGAAATCACTAGTAACCTTAAAGCAACTGCAATTAGTCCACTACCTTCTGCAATTCCAATACCTAACATTGCAACTAAAACAGTTCCCAAGGGAGCAAAACTTGTAAAGTTATTTACCATATTAGTTAATATTCTATGCAAACCTTCTACAGAAAGCAAACTAACAGGTTTGATAACACCTCCTGTTCCGGGATGAATTACCTGAATATCGAACATGCTGATAAGTCCGGAGAGAAGAATAACCACTACTGCGAATAACGCAAATAGCGTTCCAGGATGAGGAAGCGCATTTCCAACTTTTTCGATGAAATTTAAAAATTTTGATAAGATATTACTATCTTTTTCTCGAGTTAACTCGGGCATATTAACCTTCATATAGAATTAGATAAATGATTAATTAATGGCTGGTGAACATTTGCAATTTAAAAAAATTAATCTCTTTTTCAAATGGATTAACAAACGGATTGAAATCGCTATGTTATTTGAAATGAAAGTATTGAAGTTTATTTCGCGGAGGGAATAGTGAAACTGAAAGTAGTCCCTATTTTTAATTCACTTTTTACGTTTATCTCACCACCATGTTTTTCTATAAACTCCTTAATCAGAATAAGTCCAAACCCTGTTCCTACTTCGTTGGCGGTACCGATTTTTGTATAAACAGAATCAAGTTTAAAAAGTCTTGAAATCTCCTCTGCTGACATCCCAACTCCTTCATCTTTGATTTCAAACTTCACCATTTTTAAACCACTCATTTGGACTGCGGAGATAGAAACTGTTCCTTCAGGGAATGAAAACTTAACCGCATTTGTTAATAGATTTGGAATAATTGAGTTCATCATCTGCTCATCAGCATTTATTTCAATATTCTCATCAATATCAATTTTTACTTTAATCTGTTTACTTTCAAAATTTCCTTTAAGTGTTTGCATATTCAATGTAACTAGTAGCTTCAAGTTCAAGTTAACAGGATTAAACTCAATTCTTCCGAGCTGGAATCTCGAATACTCTAAAAGATCATTTAACAATTTATAAACATTATGAGTTGCTTGGTGCAGCGAATCAATGAACTGTACTATTTCATCTTGTCTCAAAGTTTTAAATTCATTCTTCAAAATACTCGAATATCCCAAAATCGCATTAAATGGTCCGCGTAGATCATGCGAAACTATGGAGAAAAATTTGTCTTTCGACATATTTGTAGCTTTTAATTCTTCGATAAGTTTTTTCTTCTCTTCTTCGATTAACTTATTCTCAATTACTTTAGCAAGAGTATATGAAATTGTCTCCAGGATTTCCTTTTCAATCATAGTATAAGTTTGTTTATCATTATAATCTTGAAGAACAATAACACCAATGATTTCGTCTCTTATTATTAACGGAACACCTAACCATATTTGAGCCGGCGATCCGATTAAATCTACTTCATTACTTTTTCGTAATTCAATATCTCTATCAATATCAATTAATTGAGAAGTCTTTGTTCTAATAACGAAATCGGTAAGGCTTTTTCCTGATTTAATCGGCATAATCTTTTCATCAAATTCATCAACAAAATATGGGAAACTTATTATTTCATTTTTTTTATCGTAAAGGGCAATAAATAGATTGTCTGCCTTCATTATTTTTCTTATAGACTGATGAATAAAGCTATAGAATTCCGAAATATCCGTATTCGAATTTGCAAGGTGTAGAATCTCGTTTAAAATTACTTTAATTGAATCCGCTTTTTTTCGAACTGATATATCTTCCAGAACTAATAGTAATGAAAGCATGCCGTTATAGTGAATTGGAATTGAACTTGCACTTACCGGAATTCTATTTCCAAATTTGTCTAAAACAAATTCTTCTTCGTGTATTAATGGGATTTGATCAATAAATGTTTTTTGGAAGATAGATTGAACCGATTTTACTCTCTCTTTAGGAATAAACCTAATAACAGATTTTCCGATTAAAAAATCTGGTTTCTCATACTTCAGCAGTTTTAATAAATCTTTATTGCCATAAACAATTTTATTGTTTTGGATCACTGCAATTCCAAACGGAGAATAATCAAGCACAGCCTTGTAATTCTTATCAGTTTCAAAAAGTGTGGAGAGAATTTTCTTACGTTCAGTAATATCTCTGAGTACAC
>JAGUXE010000218.1 GCA_020061995.1 Ignavibacteriales bacterium
ATTCATAAGGTAAAATATTTGAAGTGGAATTTGAAAGAAGTTCATTCCGCTCTGCTTCAATTCTCAATCGCCCATTCCCGGAGAATGAAAAATTGAATCTTAACCCCTGTCCGTTACTGTTAATTTCTGTCGGTTTTTCAGGATATGAGTCGGTGCTCTCTGAATATTTAATTTTAAAACCGACTTCTATATTCTTAAGTGGACGATATGAAAAATCTGATATAAGAAAATTGTTGTTAATTATTCGATTTCGATTTGAAGTAATGATAGCAGCAACATTATCATCAGTCACACCTATTTCAGTCTGATTACTTATCTCTTCAATCATCCTGAATCTTACTCGAATGCTTCTTTCTTTCATAAAACCATTTTCAATTCCGGAAGCATATTGTGTGAGACTTCTTCTCTGCGAATATCTAAGTCGAAAAGATAATGCTGAACTATTTTCAAAAAGGAATAAATCTTGTTGAAAATAATTTGCTCCTCTTAATGTCAGTTTTTCATTCTGAAAAGCTGAAAGGTTGAGTAGGTATATTTTTTTTAGATCTGGCTCTTGAGTATTTTCTTCTATTCTGAAAAGTATTTCTGATGATAGTGGACGTAAAACAGTACTGATTATATCGTCATTATCCAATAATTCCTCGAGCTGTAGTTTCCATCTTGTGCTAGTTTTTAAATCAATAACCGGATATAATTGATCAGAAGGAATTGTAATGAGAATGTATTCCCCATCGTAAAGAGTTGGTTCATATTCGTATTCATCGGCTATTCCGTTACCATTAATATCTCCTATATAAATATAATTACCATTCCCTTTTTGAACTTGTACAAATACTTTTTCCAACTTTGCAGTTTTTTGCGTCGATACTTCATAGAATAAATCACCGTTCAACGCTTTGTCTAAAAATCCAAAACGAGATTGTGATCTAACTAATATGGTCTGATTATTCAACTGACCGCTTTGTTTATAGATCTCTGAATATTTTTTATTTCTGACCGTCACATTTAATGAAGTATTTATATCTGTTGAGAATCGATATTTTGCATCAATTTGATGACCGGAAGATTGTGACTCCCTTTCTAGTCGACCAGCATAAGGAAGATAATCATCGCGGTAGGTAAATTTATATATAAAATCTAGGCCTCCAAATTTCACTAATTCCATATAAGGATTTAATTCATAAAATCTCAAACTGTTACTAATTATTGAATCTTTAGCTGAAAATCTATCCTTTTTATCTTCCGCAAGAAATTCAATTCCCGGTTTAACAAAATTAATTAAGTAGAATAGATTTCCCTTTTGTCTGTACCAATCACTTTTAATTGAACTATTTTTTGTAGAGACGATGTCCAGATTATAACTTAGGTTATAATTTGTAAAATCGCCAAATGTTACTGAATTATTATACCTCGTCGAATTGAAAGACTCTCCTCTTTTCATATAACCAAAAGATGAAATAATATTCAATTGCTCATAAGGTGAGTATGATAAACCGGCTTCACGTAAAATTTCATTCGATGGAGATGACTGACTTTGAATATTATAGTCTCTATCAAATTCAACTTGATTAAATCTATCTAAAGAAGTAAACCGATTTTCGATAAATCGCTCGCGGTAATTTATCCCAACTTTGCCGAGTCTATTATTAAATAAATAAATCTGTTGAGGATTTAATTTAAGATTAATATTTCGTGCGTAACCTAAATTATCATCATCGTTTGATGATGAAAACCTGTTACGATCCCAGGAACTACCTGCTAAATCTATATTGATAAAAAAATCTTTTAATGGTTCAACAGCAAATGAAATTGTGGAAAATTGTTTTAACTCAGGCAACGGAAGGTAAATTACCGGAAGATAATTTCCGAAGTTCATTCCTACAAATTTGAAAAATCCGACACTCTCTCTGATGTATGAGCCGGAACCTTCTCCCACGTATGTAAACGCAGCGTTGTATATTGCATTAGTTGAACCCGGATTATAAAAATAGTACTCACTGTTTTCACCATTAATTAGGGTGTCAATTTTTTCATAAACACCTTTATAATTTCCAAGTGAATCTTTTTCTGCTAGAGATATTCCGCTCTTTATTGCTTTTAATCTATCATCACCTGAATTTCTTAGAACTTCTCTATCATTCTCAGAAAGTAAAATATCAATGGGAGAATCTTGATCATCCCCTTCTCTTATATATTGAAAAGAGATTTTTAATCGTTCTGAGAGCAACGAAGTTGATGCTCCTGCTCCAAAAAAATTCCTTACAAATCGCCGATCAGTATATTGGTAGTCGATACTTAATCGGCTTGCTGAAGTAATTAATCTGTTAGGAGTAAAAGTGACTTGAGCATTCGAATAATCTATTGTGTAATCATTTCCTTCACCTCGTTTCAACTCTTCGCCATCAAGAAAGACTTTTTCTGTCCCTGCAATTATTATAATGTCTCGTTCACCATTTTCACCGCTTAGTCTATAAGGTCCTTGCACTCCATCCTGACCAGTTAGAATATTTGAGTGAAACTTCCCTTTTGTGCTTGCAAATGAAAAATAGGCTTCCGATTTTTCATAAAAAAACTCGCCGAGCAATCCTTGCAATTTTCGGTTGATAACACCGAACTCTCCACTTCGTTTTATTAATTCATAATCACCAAACGTACCGGCAGCATTCTTATGTTTTATTTGAATAAAAACTTTTTCAAGTTCATCGAGTCTTTCGGTATTTCCCTCAGGCTGTATTGGCGAACTTTCATCAGTAAGTGCAGCAACGACCTCAATATCTTCCGAAAGCTTCCCGGAAAGCTGTAATCTAAATCCACTTTGTAATGAGAGATCCTTGTTCGTTCCGACTGTAAATCCACGGACTATTGAACCGCTTCTTTCAATACTACTTCCGAAAATCGATTCAGAAGAAAGTCCGCCATCAGTTTTTCGTGCTACAAAGATTGAATCTCCAAGCATCGAATCATAACGGTACTGTAATTCTCGCCGTTTATATTCCTTTTTAAGAGAAAGTTTAAAAGTTTTATAAGAGACAATTATCGAATCATAAAGTGAATAACTCAGTGAGTCAGATAGAGAAAACATCCCTTGAGAGTAATTAAATAAATAATCATCTCTAGTTAAAGAGTAATCTCTAATTCTAATTGATTCACTCCCCGGAATAATTGTAAGAGATTTTATTTTATACTCATTCCTCAGATTGATATTAATTGTATCCACAACAGTAATAGTTGATTCAAACTGTTGTGCAATAAGGAAACTTTGAAAAAGTACAATAAAGAAGAGTTTTTGGATCAAATTATTTTTTAAATGAATGATTAATAAAGTTCAAATCTAATATTCTTTATTAAATAGATTCAAGGTACTTTCTTGATAATTATAACAAAAGAGAAAACCTGAAAAGTTATTATTTTTGGTTTTTGCTACCAAAAGTTTTTTCATACAGTAAAATACTTTCGTTAACAATTTTGAATGCCGCTTCCTTATCAAGAAATTGCTCAACTCTTACATTTTTATGTTCAAGCTTTTTATAATCTTCAAAAAAACGTCTTAGTTCAGTAGTTGTATGTGGAGGTAAGTTACTAATATCATCGATGTAATTCACAGACATATCATTTTTTGCAACGGCAACTATTTTGTCATCCCTTTCATTCTCATCAATCATTTCCATCACACCAATTACTTTAGCCTCAATAATACACATCGGATCGACATCGATTGAACAGATCACAAGTATATCTAGTGGATCTTTATCGTCACAATATGTGCGAGGGATGAAACCATAGTTTGCAGGATAATGCACTGATGAAAAAAGGACACGATCAAGTCTTATCAGACCACTCTCTTTATCGAGTTCATACTTTGCTTTTGAACCTTTAGGAATTTCAATGATGCTATTTAGAATTGTTGGAGCATCATTACCGTAACTCACATCATGCCATGGATGGAACATATTTCTCCATTTAAAAAATATTTATAAAATAATAGTAAATATAACAAAGACCCGGATTAAAGAGCATATACATGCTATAGGTAGTTTTTAATTTTATATCTGACTTCTCAGATATCAAAACAATTAATGTCTTATGGAATACTTTATTATTTTCTTTTTGTCATCTCATTCTTTAATTTTAATGGAGAATTAAAAAGATTAACGGTAAACAAATGTCATTCTTATTAGTGATTCCATCTATCGATATTAAAAACGGAAAAACCGTGCGTGTAGTTCAGGGTATTCCTGAATTGCATTGCCTTGAATATGGTAATGACCCAATCGAAATGGCAAGAATCTGGCGCGCTGAAAATGCTAAGATGATTCACATAGTTGATTTTGACGCAATTGGAATCACGGGGAGTTTAAATCTCACAGTAATCGAAAATATTTGTCGCTCAGTTATAATCCCGGTTGAATATGCTGGTGGAGTACGTTCACTTGATGATGCAAAGAGAATTTTTGATTGTGGAACATGTAGAATAGTTCTCTCAACATTAGCTTTTGATAACCCTACAGAATTCCTAAAGATTTTTGATGAATTTGGACCATCTAAAGTGGCTATATCGCTTGATGTAATAGATAACGAAATTGTTATTAGAGCACGAAAACACAAAACTGGAATTTCCCCAATCAATTTTGCACTGAAATTGAAAGATTATGGTGTTGAAAGATTTATTGTTACTGATGTTAAACGAAATGGTATGTTGCTGGGACCAAATATTGAACTTTCAAAAAGCATTGCTCAAGCAACTAATAAAAAAGTTACCCTGTCCGGTGGAATTAGAAATAAAGATGAACTTATGGATGTTCAAATGTTCATGCAGTCTGGAATTGATTCCGTAATAGTGGGAAGAGCATTATATGAAAATCGTTTCCCTTGTCAAAAATTGTGGCGTATTGCCGAAATCGGAATTTTTCAATAAAGGATATGAAAACCATGGAGAAAGAAACGGGCTCAATTCATAGCAGTTTTTGGTCAAATTTATTTAAACAAGCCCCAAAGTCAAACGAATTATTGGAAATGATGAAGGAAATTCCTCCATTCGTTTCACTCCCCAAAAAAAGTTTAAAAGCTTTATTGCAAATAGTGCACCATAGAAATTTTATTTGCGGTGAAAATATTTTTTATCAGGGAGATCCCGGGTTAGGACTTTACATTATTCTTGAGGGAGAAGTGAGTATACAATATTTTAGTCCTAAAGGGAAAAAAGTAACACTGGCAAATTTTACTACAGGTGATTTTTTTGGTGAATTGGCACTGCTTGACGGGGAGAAAAGATCTGCTTCAGCATTAGCTAGTTCTGATTGTAAAATCGCAATAATTTTTAAACCTGACC
>JAGUXE010000275.1 GCA_020061995.1 Ignavibacteriales bacterium
AGAGTAAAACACTATAACCACGAGATGGGTTATAATATGAAGGAAGTTATTTTACGAGAACTTCAAAATAAAGATTTAGACATCGCTTTATTTCATGCTCATGGTTCTGTTGATATGCAGCTTCTGAACTCTTACCCAAAGGGTGAAAATCCACAATCACAAATTGATGATGTAAAGCTTTATCTGAGGAGCAAAATACGATCTGCTAAAGATAGTAAAAGAAATGTTGATGAAGCTATAGAGTATTATAAAAAATGGCTGAATGTTCCCGACTCCTGGTTCGACGGTGCTTTCGTAGATTCTGTCATTGCTGCCGACTCACTTCTTAATTACGGGCTTGATATTTACTCACAAGATATTGATGCAATTTCACCTCAGGCAAAGTTTGTTATGTTTGATCAATGTTTTAACGGATCATTTCATAAACAGAATTACATTGCCGGTAAATACATCTTTGGTAATGGTAATGTTATGATTGTTGAAGGTAACTCAGTTAATAGTCTTCAGGACAAATGGGCTGATGAGTATCTTGGAATGCTAAACTATGGTGTTCGTATTGGCGAGCGTCATCGACTTGTAAATATGTTGGAGTCACATCTCATTGGTGATCCGACTTTCCGATTTACTCCTCCATCAAATAATGAATCGGTTAATTTTACACAATCATCTTATGCCAAGAATAATGATTTTTGGATGAAACTGTTGAATGACAAATCTTCAACTATACGAGAATTAGCAGTTCGTGTTCTATATGAAAAATTGGGTAAGTCTTTTGATAAAGAACTTGTAAATATTTACAAAAGTGATGAATCAATTAATGTACGTTTACACGCACTTAAATTTCTTGCACAATCCGGTGGGAACGAGTTTCATGAGATATTAAAATTATCGATAAATGATTCTTATGAAATGATTAGAAAGTATACTTCTATCTGGATGGGGGAAGTAGGAAGAGAAGAATACCTTCCATATCTTCTTCGTGTAAGCCTCACGGATGAATCCCCGCGCGTTCCATTTAATGCAAAAAGCGCAATGTCATATATCAGTAATGAAAAGTCAATTGATTTAGCAGAAAAATATTTCAATGAATCACCTGATTATACAACCAAAGAATTTTCAAAGAGAACAATGATTAATTCATTCAAGCGTAATATTGAGTGGGTTGATAATGAAATTCTACCAAATATAAAAAGTGATACTTTAAAGATTCGAAATAAACTTCAGGAAATTAAAACTTTCCGTAATTACCGATTTCATAAAGTGGTGCCATTGCTGATTGAAATTGCTAAAGATAGAATACAAGATGAAAAAATCGTGGTCCAAATACTTGAAACTCTCGGATGGTTTAATCTGTCATTCCGGAAAAATCTTATAATCGATTTTTGTAATGAAGTTATTGCTGATGCAAATTTCCAAGCTTCAATAAAAAGTGAAGCTCTCAGAACAAAAAACAGATTAACTACAGGTCTAAATAATTTAATGATTCCATAAAAAGTTTATAAGGAATAACGATGCGTTCAATAAAATTAATACTAATTACCGTATTTATAATTAGTTCAACATATTCACAAAAATTTGATCTTGATGAAAAAGTCCCTTTTGATAGTAAGATTAAATCAGGAGTTCTTGATAACGGACTTAAATACTTTATCCGTGAAAATATAAAGCCGTCAAATCGTGCAGAGCTTCGTTTAGTCTTAGATGCCGGCTCAATTTTGGAAGATGAAGATCAGCAGGGTCTCGCTCACTTCGTTGAGCATATGGCATTTAACGGTTCTGAAAATTTCAAGAAAAATGAATTGGTAAATTATCTTGAATCAATAGGAATGAAATTCGGACCCGATATAAATGCTTATACCAGTTTTGATGAAACTGTTTATATGTTGCAGCTTCCAACCGATAATATGGAAACCTTAAAAAAAGGTTTTCAGATTTTGGAAGATTGGGCACATAATCTCTCATTTGAAAATGAAGAGATTGATAAGGAACGTGGAGTTATTATTGAAGAATGGCGACTCGGCAGGGGTGCAGGTGCACGTTTGCGTGATGCACAATTCCCGGTCCTTTTTAATAATTCACAATACGGTATTAGACTTCCAATCGGAAAAAAAGAAATTATAGAAAGCTTTAAATATGATGTATTAAAAAGATTTTATGCAGACTGGTATAGACCTGATTTAATGGCAGTTATTGCTGTCGGAGATTTTAAAACCGAAGATATTGAAAAAATGATTATTAAACATTTTTCAGGAATAGAATCTCCAAAGAATAAACGTGAGAGAAAATATTTCCCGGTTCCTGATCAGGATAAAATTTCTTTTGCCATCGCCTCCGATCCCGAAGCCACAAGTTCTTCTGTAGGGATTTATTACAAAGTTAAAACAGGCGGTAATGAGAAAGTTGTTGATTTCAAACAGAAGTTAACTGAAGTTTTATACAACAGAATGTTAGGTGCAAGACTTCGTGAATTGACTAATTTAGCAAATCCTCCATTTGCTTCTGCAAACTCATCAAAAGGTGCATTTATTAGAACACGTGAATTTTATTATCTTGGAGCTACTGTAAAAGATGGAGAAATCGGACGAGGTTTGGACGCGATTCTAACTGAAGCAGAAAGAGTAAAGAAATATGGTTTTACCGATTCTGAATTAGAGAGAGTTAAACAAGAACAATTGGTTTCAATAGAAAGATCGTTTACCGAAAGAGATAAATCTGAATCCGCGAAATATGCCAATGAGTATATCAGACATTTCTTAGCTAATGAGCCTGTTCCGGGTATTGAATATGAATACGAACTTCAGAAGGAAATTATTCCTCAAATACTTCTATCTGAAATTAATGGCTTAGCCAAAGAATGGATGAACGAGAATAATGCAGTTGTTATGGTTAGCTCACCTCAAAAAGAGAATCTTCCTTTGCCAACGGAGGAAGAGTTATTTAATATCTTTGCAAATGTTAAAACAAAGAGTCTTGAACCATACAAGGATGTTGTTGATGAGAAACCGTTGGTGGATGTAGAACTCACTCCTGTTAAAATTAAAGAAGAAAAAAAGATAAGCGACTTTAATGTAACCGAGTGGAATTTAGCTAACGGTATAAAGGTAATTCTTAAACCAACAGATTTTAAAAATGACGAAATATTGATGCGTGCATACAGCCCCGGAGGAAATTCACTCGTCGATGATAACAATTATATCCCCGCAGCAACAGCCGGACAGCTTGTTGTTCAGAGTGGTGTCGGACATTTTGATAACTCTTCGTTGGTGAAAAAACTCTCCGGTAAAGTTGTAAATGTAAATCCTTACATAGCCGAATTAACCGAAGGATTTCTTGGTTCATCTTCAAAGAAAGATTTGGAGACGATGTTTGAATTAATTTATGCATATTTCAATACCCCCCGAATTGATTCAGCAGCATTTCTTTCTTACAAATCAAGAATGAAAACTTTTGTTGAAAATAGAGAGATGAGTCCCGATGCAGCTTTTAATGATACACTTGATTTAACACTTAACAATTATCATCCTCGCAAAATGCCATGGACACTCAAAACTCTTGATTTGTTAAACATGAATAAATCACTTGAGATTTATAAAGATAGGTTTGCCGATGCTTCTGATTTCACATTCATTTTTGTCGGTAATTTATCAGAAGATGAACTGAAACCATTTGTTGAAAAATATTTATCCAATCTTCCATCACTTAAAAGAAATGAAGATTATCGATACAAAGATAATCAGGCACCGAAAGGGGTTATCTTAAAGGATGTGAAAAAGGGGATTGAACAGAAAAGTTATATTGCACTCAGTTTTAACGGTCCTTTCACATGGACACGAGAAGAAAGTTATTTGATCAGTTCAATGGCAGCAGCTTTTAGAATTAAGATTAGAGAACTTATTCGTGAAGATAAAGGTGGGACTTATGGAGTGAAATTTTCAGCAGCCGGCAGACAAGTCCCTTATAACTCATATGAAGTAAGAATTGAATTTGGTTGTGCCCCTGATCGAGTTGATGAATTAACGAATGAACTTTTAAAACAACTCGAAACAATGATTAATACTCCGCTTGAAGATAGTTACATCGAAAAAGTAAAAGAAATTCAGCGGCGTGATAGAGAAGTACAGAAAAAACAGAATGATTACTGGGCTCGTACTTTACAAAGTTTTTATTATTATAATCGTGACTTAAACGAGTTGAATACAAGCGATGAACTGATTGATGCTTTAACAAGTAAAGCAGTTCTTGAAACAGCAAAAAAATATATTGATATGAATAATTACGTTAAGGTGGTTTTATATCCTGAAGGGAAATAGTAAAAATAAAAGTTGAGTCCTTAAGATGCCCGTAGGTTCTCTAAACTTACGGGCATTTTAATTTTAAATTAGTCTGGTTTTGATATGTAAACATAATCTATCTGGCTATTCTTTAGAAGTGAGAAGATTATTAGAAAAGGTAATTCTTTTATCTATATGGAGTTACAAGTAAAACTTTACTTAGGTTTTTCTAAAAAGATGGATTTCTTTGCTCAAAGCACGATAAAAGAATGGTGATTTCTTTACTAATTTTGCTCTGATAAAGTCAAATGTGAATCGCGGAGCCGTAAATTTTGACGGGTCAGAATTATTCAAACTATGCACCTCTTAAAATTTCGTCAAGATCTTTTAATTCTTTCGTTGATGGCTTTTGACCTCTTAAAGTGCGAAAAAAGAGAGGTAAAGCTTGAACCAATTCTTCATTATTCATTATGTCATGAGGAATTTTCCCTTTTTCTAATGCAGCAAAGTCAAAGAATTTGAACCAAGCAGCTTCGCCTTTTACAAGTCCCAATTGAGAAGCCCATTCTTCAAGAGTATTTTCATCATTTGGCGGTGGAAATTTACCGCGTTCGATCTTACTCCAATTTGAAGGGTCATGCTCAAATTTTTTGCAGAAATCTCTTAATGTAAGATTTTGTTTTAACCTTAGTTCTTTTACGTATTCACCGAACGACATAAATAAAGTCCTTTTTTTGTGGTAGGGAAACTACCACAGTCAAAAACAAAAGTCAAGCCTTTTATTAATACGAATATTTACTTTTAATTAAGCCCTTGTATTTGGACTTAAGAAGCCCACATTTTTTTAATAGTAGTTCTTTTTGAGTAGAAAGAATAAAGAGTGAGTTAGCAATTCTCAATTCGTCTTTTCCTAATAAAAATTTCTTTTCCGACTGTAATTATAAATTTTTGAAATTCATGAGTTATCTTTTCTTTCTCAATAACCGGAGTATTTTTTTTTGAATATTTGTTATTTGGAATTTAGCGTACAAACTTAATTATAAGCTGAAATAATATTCTTTTATTTTTTGAGCGACTAACTTTCTTCGTTGTTCTAAAAATTCTTTATAGTTGTTAAATTCCATATCATAAATGGTAGTAGGAATACAGTTTTGCTTTAGATCGATTTCAAGCTGTTCTATGGAATCGATACCGCCATACTTTAGTTTTCCACCATTACATTGTTTTAGTAAATCCGAGAAATAATCTTTAGGAGCCTTATTGCCAATTTTTATATTTATTTCCGATTGCATGTAAACATAGTTCGCTATTTGGTTATACTCTGCCCGCTTAAAACCATTACGTTTTAGATATTCTTTTGGGAATACATGATGAATGTCTCCCATATGAGTTATTAATTCCATAACGGAAATATCTTTGGACAAGAATCCTTTATCATTTGTCCGCGCTTGTGATGCAAGGTAGACATTAAAAAACGGACTACTTGATACCGATGTGTCGAGACTTTGAACGAGAGAGAAATCCCAGAAGGCATCCGAGAGTTCAGCAGATTCAATATTCTGTAATACTTCACCAAATGGTTTTGATGAAATTGTTCGTATATCAAAATCAAAAACGGATTCGGGAGAACCGGAATAGCGTCCGGTTAAGACTGACAATACAAACCATCTTCGGACGTACTTTTCTATATCTACAGAGTTATAATTGAGTTCTCTGAGTTTTAGAAATACGATGTATGCAAAGTTCAAAGTATTTTGTGAACGGATGAGAGAAGATGAGATAAAACCGGCTGAACGAATAATCATTACAAATCTTTTAAAATTTGTTTCATTGATAAAGTTTAAGATACCTTTTTCCAGTTTTTCAAAAGATTCTTTTGCGACTTCCTCTTCAAAGGTCCTTGTCTCAAAGTTTCTTCCGGAGAGCAAACTAACCAAATCAGAAAGACGACCACGATTGAATTGTGAAGTAAAAGCTACACGCAACAAATCAGTATAAGCCGGATCGTAAATATCATCATTCTCATCTTTAAGCCATGCCATTTTTCTAAAATAATCAGTTGCCGTAAAATCATGATCAACATCAGAAATAATATTATAAAACTCCGGAGCTACTGCCATGTGGCAGAAGTAATCTATGCACTTGCGGATTATTGACCCATTGTATAACTCATTTGATGCAATTTTGGACATCGCAAAATCGGCTTGACTGAGAACTACACCTTGTGAATTAATACGAATAAAAATTTCAGTAACGATTTCAATATCAAGATCAGAATCAAGTTCAATAAGACCTATTTGTTTTGTGGTTAGTTTTTTTAGCATATCAAAGCGATTAAAAATTAGCTCTTGGGAAACATCAGGATTCTTTTCACAATAAGCATTAATCAATGTGAAGAGATTTGTATCGGGATGAAAAAGAATAGATATATCCGGAATCCAGTGGGTGTCCTTCTCAATAGCAGTATTGAAGACCTCGAAACGTTCTTCGATGGGATGGAATGCTATTTTGATTCGAGTTCTTTTGTAGTCTTTGTTAATTATCATTTGCCCAAGGATTGCCGCAGTTAAAGCTGTAACACGCTGCTGTCCATCAATAAGAATTTTTTTGCCTTCAGCACTATGACCACCTTTCAACCTCACATTTGGATTTTTCCAAGCGATGAGATAACCGATCGGATAACCTTGATAAAGAGAATCCATTAAATCTCTTACTTTGGATGCATCCCAAACAAAAGGTCTTTGAATTTCGGGAATGGCAATTTCACCGGATTTTACCCAAGTAAGAATTGTTTCGATGAGATGTTGATTGACGGAGTATTTTTGTGTTTTCATGATTGCTATGTTATTTAAATGATTTTTCTACGGCAACGGATTTACCCTCGAGTTCTGTTACTTTGTTTTTGGCGATGTGAAAAAGTTTGATGTCTGACATAAATTAATTTTCTTTTTCCATATCTCTTGTGATTTTCATTGTTTCCACACTCACTGTGCAGACTCTCTTTAACAAATCGATAACCCGGGTTTTGTAATCTGCAAAGCGGTAACTGTTAAACTTTTCTGCAATGGTTGGATCAGTTGGTTTTTTTTCTTTGTATTGGTCGAGTATCCACTCTAAAGCGGAGCGGTTGTCAAGTTTATATTCCCAGGCTTCCTTGGGGACTCCCGACAAAAAGGTTAGTTCATCAAGTTCAATAATGCCTTTCTCTTTATCGGCTTTTAGTTTTACTTTTATCTTTGGTTGCAATGCGTAGAGCGATTCCGGTTCTTCCACTCTTGGGAGCGTTTCTTTTTGTTTCTTCGCTTCTGCTTTAATTTTATGCTCGTGTAGTTTAAGTGCAAATGGTTTTGCGGTTTCGTAGTTAATGTGTAATTCCATTAATTTTTTGCCCCACTTAGCCCACTGCCAAAAATCTTTATAAAATGGGATGCGCGGAAATTCTCTCTTTAAATTTAACTCATACTTTTTACGGTACGCCGGATTATGAAGAACTGAGTAAGTATAATGGAAAATATCTTCTTTGCCTATTTTTTTGTCTTTGTAATTAGTACGGAATTGCTCAAGTCCCCAATCTGTTATGTTTTCTATCCGCTCGCCGGTTGAAGTGTAACGGTAAAGAGGGAGACATTGGCTATCGCCATTGAAATGAAGATCGACTAGATATTTTGATGCTAATAAGTTGAATGGTTTAGTTGTCTGATTAATTGCAATTACAATATTTGCGCTTTCACTTTCTGGAAATATTACCGGTGTTTGATATTGCATTTCGTTTAGTTCACGAGAGTAATAAAGTTTTCTTTTATTAAAAACACGGTATTGACAATCACGTATCAACTTTTGGTCAAATTCATATTCTACATTTTTTGATAAATCATTTTTCACTGCACGAGTCCACTTAACAGAATAATCTACATGGTTCTTAATTTCTGTTTTTGCAAATTTCTTTGAAAGTAATATTCTATCTTTATTGTAAACATTTATAAGATGCCGTACTTTATTCGAAAGATTTTCTTCTTGTCCATCATAAACCCATTCATCTCTATTTGTAACAACTCCCAATGAAAACAATTCAAACAATGCATTTATACTTTTTCCAAGTTTTACATTCTTACTTGCGATTGGCACTAAACTTTCAAAATCATTTTCAACCAGATTTATCCAGTTGTTATTTTTATCTGGGTTAATATTTTCAAAAGAAATAGTTTCAAATTTATGATTTCGCAGCCAGTCTAATTTTATTTCTTTTCGCCAATCATCTTCCATCGAGATGTAATGAATATTGCACTTTGTCTCTTTCGATTCCTTCTTAACTAAGAACATTATCGCAACACCGGTTTTGATACCAAAAACATTGTGTGTTGTTCCTGCAATTTTGGGATTCATGCGTACATCGCTTTTGGTATCAACAATAAAGCATTCTGTAAACTCATCTTGAATTATTTTTCTAAAACCGTCAAACGTTCTGCGGTCAATAAAACTTCTATTTGTTATAAATGCAAGCACGCCGTTCTTGTCTAATCTATCAGAAGCCCAACGGTAGAACCGTGCATACATATCATAAACTTTTGTTTTTTGGGCAGTGCTGAATCTTATGTACGTTTCTTTAATCCGTTTATCAATCGCCGGATATTCGCGGTTCTTATTATTATCATTTTCGTTTGCCTGGTTTGCGTTATACGGCGGGTTACCGATAATAACCGATATCTTTTTACTGTTCTGCCGTTTAATCCGTTCGCTGTTTTCTGAAGTTAAACCGAAAAGTACGTGCTGCTGCCCGGTGTATTGGTTTGCGTCTGTATTATCAAGGGTATCAACAAAGCAGAGGTTTTTAAATTCTTCGTAGTAACCCATCTTCTGTTTAAAAGTAAACTCGACATTTAAGTTTGCAATGTAGTAGGGAAGTATGGCAACTTCATTTGCATGGATTTCGTTGGTGTATTTGTAAGCTAAATTCTGTTTTGGAATGTGATCAATAATTGAAGTGATAAAAGTTCCGGTTCCCGTTGCGGGATCCAAAATTTCAACATTTTTATCCGCGAGCGTTTTTCCAAAATGTTTATGCAGAAGGTAATCGGTACTCTCAATCATAAATTGAACAATTTCATTTGGAGTGTACACAACGCCAAGTCTATCTGCGGCTTTCGGGTTATAGACTTTATAAAAATTCTCGTAAAGTACTTTTAAGAATTTCTGTTTTTCGTGATGATCTGTAATACCGGAAGCGGCGGCGTTAATTGCGTCGTAATAATGCTCAATGTTCCCCATTAAGTTTTTAAGTTCAGAAAAAGTAAAGAGAATCTCGATAAGTTTTCCAAGTTCACGGGCAATATTATTATGGCGGTGAAATTCGGGGTCGTCAAATATTTTATTAAAAATATCGCTTGTTAAAATATGCTGAATCATCATTTCGCGGATGTCGGCTTCGGTTATTTCGGGATTAATTTCCGCTTTACAAAGTTCAAGGAAAACTTTGTTTGCTTCAATAAAGTTATTGTTCTTTATACGGGTTTCATCAATCTTTTTGCGTAGTGTTTCCACAATTGCCGGAATATCTGCTTTGAATTTCTCCATTGCATCTTCAAACTTAAAGATGGTTTCGCTCTTGAAGGAAATAAAAGTAGAAATGATTTCGTGGAGTTTCTCTGCATCACGCACCGGTACACGGCTGACTTCGATATTTCTCTGGTAAAGGACTGCGGTGTTCGTATCTTCAAAAAGAATATTGTTGAACGGATAACCTTTTCTTAACTTTGCGTCAATCTCATCATCAATTGTATCTTTTTCATCTTTGCTTTCCCAAAGACCAATATCAAGCCCGAATAAGTTTTTAACAATTCCATCGGGATAAACTTTTTTCCCATTCGTTCCTATGCAAAACACTTCAGGGATCACTTCATAGTTTTGTTTTCTTGCGTAGTCATTAAGCAATATCCAAAAGGACATCCGCACGCTTTGTTCATTTGTAGATTTGCCGAACTGGATCGCCCGGTCGAGGTTGTTATAATACTGATTGATTAATACACGAGACATTTATGCGCCCCCTGGAAAGTTCTATCGTTAGATTTGAATTCAGGCATAAAATAAATTATCCGAAACTTGAAAAGAATAGTTTACTTATTATTTAATCGAATTCTCAAAAGTCGAAAGTTCGAACCTTCGGCTTGATGTGTACCCCCGAGAGGATTCGAACCTCCGACCAATAGTTTAGGAAACTACTGCTCTATCCATACTGAGCTACGGGGGCATGAATATTTACTAATTGAAAAATAAAGAATAGTCGACTTAAAGTCATCACTCTTGGTAGGATGTAGAAATATTTATTTCTCTATCAATGATATAGTTTCAACTTTTTCTTTAGTCATCAAACCGTCGGTTTTAGCCTCGCGAAAAAATCCTTTAATCTGAATAATGAATGAATCTATTTTTTCGGTAGTATCAACTATTTCGATGATTATTGGTAGATCTTCAGAGAGACGCAAAATCTTTGCAGTATGTATTAAACTTGCTTTTCCAAACCCCATAATCCCTTTATAAGCAGTGGCTCCGATGATTCCGGCTTTGCGTGCTTCGACTACAATTTTTTCGTAGAGAGGAATACCATGCAGTTGATCAGATTCTCCAAGAAAAATTCTTAGTAACGTTCCTCTCGATTCAACTTCCATAACTTCCTCCTATAATTTAAATAACCAGTAGGCAATGATAATTCCTAATAAACTTAAAACTACATTCAGAAAAATATTTAATGAAGCAAGCAAAAACTGAGCATTATTCAACAAAGCTAAAGTTTCATAACTAAATGTTGAAAAGGTGGTAAAGCCGCCGCAAAAACCTATTGTAAGTAAAAGTCGGAATGAAGGAGAAATAAATCCCCGTTGATCAAAATAAAAAATTATTACACCAAGTAAGAAACTACCAATTATATTTATTGAAAGAGTTCCGTAAGGGAAAAAGGGATTAAAAAACTTCTGAACAAGATTTGCGAGCCAATATCTGGCTACACCTCCGAATGCTGCTCCAATGAATACGAATAAGTAGTTATTGAAAGAAACAGCGTTCATCAGATACTTTGAATATATTCCAATTTGAATGCTCGATCAGCAGAGCCGGGACTCCATTTTTTATTACTGAGAAGATCTCTTAAATCAACACCAAGCGTAAAACCTTCAGCCATTGCCCAACGCATGCCAACATTCAGATAACCATCGCCTCTTCCGAACATTTTACTTTTATTATCGTTAAATGCAAAATCATATTCCATTAGAAAGGAAACTCTCTTACCGATAGTTTTTTCAACTCCAACCATTATATTGGCAAAGTTATCGCCGTCTTTATGCTCAAGTGAATAGTTCAAAACACCATGTAAACTTAAGTATCCAAGAAAACTGAAATTCTTTGAAGCAGCAGCAAAAAATCCGGGTGATTTTAAATCGTACCTGCTTGATGAGTCAAAATATTCTCCCTTCCCTTGTGAATCAAATCCAAGGGTGAATGTGGGATATGAAACAGATTCGTCAAATACTCTGAAACGGAAATTTACGGCAGGAAGCTTATACCATTTCGGCATACCTGAACCGACTAAATTACTTCCACCGTATGAAATACCAAAACTAATATTTTCAAAAGCACCGACTTCAATTTTGCTTATAAGTACTCCGGCAGCCATCAAATCAGATGTTACTGATACATTTCCTTTTTGTAAAATTCCGGCGGTTGGTAAATCGACTAAATTTCTGTACTCATATTTTGCTCCTTCTCCGGCAGAACCCTGTCCGAAAATAATAGGTGCAAATAGTAGTGTTAACGATATGGTAAGTATTTTTATTTTCATTTGACTTTTATGGTTGTTTCAGAATAAACCACTTAAATAATTTATGCAAATATAAACAATTGAGTTCATTCAACAAGCGATCATTTTCAATTTACAAGCATTGCAAAATTTGGTTCTATAATTATTTCAAACGATGTCGGCAATAATGAATATTCAGATTTTGCATAGATGATAACTTTACCGGTTTTACTTCTTGCCCTAAGTTTTAATCTCCCTGACTCATAATCATTTATTAAAACATCGACTAATTCTATTCCTTCACGGATTTCATATTTTGTATTTGATTTTCTGAAAGGAGCTCTCATCCCCAGAGCATTGACCGGGATTGCATTAATAATAAAAGTTGATTGATCATCGGCAAAAAGTTTTGAACAACTCTGCTCAAATGTAACTTCATATATGGAGAAGATATAATGGTGGATTGCAAGCAGCAATAGCAAGCCCAAACTAACAGCGATTAAAATAATAAAACTCTTATCCATATTATAATAATCGGTTTCTCTTTTTAAGTTGAATAACATTTTTAGCAAGATTATTAATTATCTTTTCAACTATTAAATCGGGAACTCCATCTTTATGTTTTGATTTCAACCGCATATCGCATTGATCATTAACATAATCAATAACTATGAAGTCATCATTATCCGTTAAGACAATCTCCGTTGAAAAGAAATCGAGTGAGGTAACTTTTGCAATAGTTTTGGTAATGGTAAATAACTTTTTTAATCCATACTCATCAATCTGTTTTGGAGTAAGTAATTCATACAGATGAGTTTGATCATCCCACCAAACAGGAATAGCCTCGCCAAAAGCCCAGAAAGTTCTGAACCATGCTCGATTTCCATTTAACATTTTCGGAAATATTTTTTCTTGAAGAAGATATTTATCATCTGAGTTTGTTGCGCGCTCCTCAAGAACCTGACGCAATGTTTCCGCACCGGTAACCACTCCTACTCCTCCGCCGGTTGTATTACAAGGTTTGATAATAAAGGGTCTGCCAAGCTTTCTCAAATCATTTATGGAGAGAAATATCTCTTCAAAATGATTATAAGGAGGGATGATAATTGAATAGGGGACATTTAATCCTGCCGTAATAAATTCAAGATGCATATTTGCTTTGTCGATTGCATGTGTAACTTTGTCGTACTGATTGAAAAAATGAGTTCCTCGCTTTCGTAGAAGATTTCCCATTGCTCCAAATTCATCTTCAACATCCCAAGCTCTATCCAAATAGAAATAGAAATGAAGTTTTTTAGTGGTTACTTTATGCCGAACCTCTTTAAAGTTGTTATAACTTATTCTGAATGTAGAAATTTTGTTTCGTGCAAGAATAGTTTCAAGATGATTCATGAAATCATCATCAAACTCCCAGACATAAGCTAAACCGATATCGAATATTTCCATAATAGATTAATGTTTTTACAAAGATAGTTTTCATTTACGAATTCAGCAAACTGATGAGGCAAGTATTTTACATTCACATAGGGTCTTAGGACTGAGTTGAGATGTTACAGAGATGAATTTAATAAGAGATTAGTTTTAAAAGCTCCTAAGATTGCTAATTACTTTTGCGGGAGTAATTATCATGTGAATCTTCGGTTATAATGAACAAAAATGCTAGCAATTCTGAGCAAGATGCTGAAATGAATTCAGCATGACACACGCCCACCCTCGCTGTCATCCCGTTCGCCGCGGCGAATCGTTTCGGGATCTCTGTCGTTGCTAAAAGATGCTGAAATAATTCGCCGCAGCGATCAGCATGTGAGATTGTGGACTGTATGACATATGCCCACGCTTGCGGTCATTCTGACGGATGTCAGAATCTCTCATTACTTAAGAAGATGCTGAATCGATTCGCCGAGGCGAAAAGCATGACAGTATTATGCTGTCATGCCGTTTGTCTTTTTCTCAATAGAAAACTTTGTGGTGAATAAGATAGTTTCGGCTAATCATCAGCCATAAATTACCTTGTTAATGAAAACCGGCATTTATATATTTTTATTTACAATTCTTAATAATAGGTAAAAATGAGATTTTTAGTTTCGATAATTTTTTCTTCCCTTATAATAGTTGGATGTTCTTCACAGAAAGAGATAAGTAATACCCAAAACGATGATAAAATTGTTTCAAGTATTGATAAGAAGAAAGCGCTTGAGTATTTTATTAATGGCTCCGCGGCTGAATCTAAAGGAGATTATGCAACAGCAATTCTTGAATTTCAAGATGCTCTAAAGTATGACAACAGTGGAGGTGTTTATTATGCTCTTGCAAAAAATTACTTTTTTCTGAACAAACTTCCTTCCGCTCTTCAGAATTCGCGTAAATCAGTCGAACTTGAACCAGACAATCTTGAGTATCTGAATCTTCTTCAAGAAATTTATTCTTCAGGAAAACAAAATGATTCCTCCATACTTGTTTTAGAGAAAATAATTTCTCTTGATTCAACTCAAGTCAATGCATATTATAAATTGGCTAGAGCGTTTGAGATTAATAAACCTGTTCAAGCAATAAAAATATATAATAAGATTAATAAACTCATTGGAAGTGAATGGTCGGTTTTAATAAGAGTAGCGGAGCTGTATGAGAGATTAGGAGACGATGCAAAAGCTATAGAAACAATAGAGGAGTTGGTTAAACTTGATCCCTCAAATCCGATGATACAAAAACTCTTAATTGATTTTTATAATAAAAAAGGGGAGTATGAAAAATCAATTGCAGCTCTTGATCAGATACTTGAACTCTATCCAGATGATGAAGAAGCTTTAGAACGAAAAGCTCAGGTCTATTTGATGATGAAGGAATGGGAAAAATCTTCAACAATCTACACTTCATTATTTGAAAAACCGGGTGTATCATTAGACGCAAAGATTAGAATCGCTTATGCATATTTTATCGAATCATTTAAAGATTCAACAATACTTCCTATGTCCAAAAAATTGTTTACTATCCTTGACAAAGATACAACCGATTGGCAGGTAAAAATGTATCTGGGGGGGATTGCGCTTCGAGAATACGAGGATACAATTGCAATTAAATATTTTAAGGAAGTAACTGAACTTGCTCCTTGGAATCCTGAGGCTTGGCTGCAACTGGGGTCAATCTATTATGAGAATAAAGATTATGAACATGCTTCAACGATTTTCAAACAAGCACTGGAAAAATTCCCCGAAGATTTTCCTGTTAACTTTATGCTTGGAGTAACACTGGTTCAGTTAGCAAAATACACAGATGCCGAACCTGTACTTGCAAAGGCTGTTGAGTTGAACGGAAAAGATGTCTTTGCACTTTCTGCATACGGACATACGTTGAGTCAATTGAAAAAAAGTGATAGTGCCATTGACTACTTGAAACGTGCAATTAAAATTGAACCGTCGAATGTCGATCTTCTAGGTTCACTCGGTTTAATATATGATAATATTGAAAAATGGGATGAGTGTGACAGCATCTATACTCTTGCTCTAAAAACCGATCCAAATAATGCACTCGTTAATAATAACTATTCCTATTCGTTATCTAAAAGAGGGATTCGTCTTGAAGAAGCATTAAATATGGTTACTCTTTCTCTTAATGCTGATCCGCTAAATAGTTCATATCTTGATACTAAAGGGTGGGTTTATTATAAGATGGGATCTTACGATTCAGCCAAGGTTTATATTGAGAGATCTTTAAGTGTTAGCGGTGATAAAGCTGTTGTTCTTGATCATCTTGGGGATGTTTATTTTAAACTAGGCGATAAAAATAAAGCAGTAGATATATGGAAGAAAGCACTTGAACTTGATTCCTCAATTGAAGCAATCAAATCAAAAATTGAAAAAGGTGAACTTTGAAAAAGATATTATTATCAATACTTGCATTACTATTATTTGTAACACTATTCCATTTTAATGGATGCGTTCCAGCTCAAACTTCTGAAGATATTGAAATACTTCCTGCAGATAGACTTGTAAAGCGACTTGAAGCTAACAGAAGAAAAATTAGAGCATTTGAAGGAACAGGGACAATTGATATCAAATCACCCGCATTCACAAACAGTGCAACTTTCCGTGTTGTGATGGTTAAACCTGATTCAATCTATTTTACTGTACTTGGACCGTTTGGAATTGAACTTGCTCAAACATTAGTTACAAAAAATGATTTTACATTTTATGAAACTCTCTCAAACACAGTTTATCGCGGTAACATGAGTGATGATATTTTAGAAACGATCTTTAAAGTTAATCTTTCATTTAACGACTTAATTGATGCACTTGTCGGCGCAGTAAATCTTACGGACAATCTTTACAAAGCCCCAAGCACATATCAGGTTGTCTATGATAAATATTTAATCGGATATATTGATTCAACAAAAAATATAACATATAATTATCGGGTTGATGTCCGCGACCTTGGCATCACTGATTATTCTGTAAAAAACTCCATTGGAAAAGTGGCGCTTGAAGGGGAATATTCTAAGTTCGGAATTCTTGATGGTGTAGCTATCCCATATAGAATTTCAGTTTCAAACAAAAACGACAACCAGGTTATAAACATAACCTATAAAAATATTTCGGTAAATAGTCGCAATATATTTATTGATTTCAAACTTCCTGCCGATGCAACGGTTATTCAATGGTGATACGATTATTTTTCTTTTTTTTAGTAGTAGGATTTTCTTTTGTAATACTTCCTCAACAGAAGGAGATTAAAGAGAAAAATCAAGAATTGGATGAGATTAAAAATGAAATCTCATCCCTCGAAAAAGAATTAAAATCTATATCAGCAAAAGAAAAACAAAATTCAGAGACAATCGAAAAATTTAATCGTCAAAATTTTCTTATCAACAAACTCATCTCTTCACTAAAGCAAGACGAAATTAAAAAAGATAGTGATATCAAGAGTGTACAGAAAGAAATTAGCAGACTTGAAAGAGAAGAAACGCGATTAAAAGATAATTATGCTAATTATATTCGTTCGATCTACAAGGGAATAAACAAGAACGAATGGGCTTATCTTATTGGAGCAGAATCTATTCAACAAGCAATTTTAAGATATTATTATCTTAGAAGATTTTCTGCTCAAAGGAAAAAAGATTTAGTTTATCTTGAAGAAAATCGAAAACAACAAATATCTTCTAAGCAGCTCCTTCAAAGAGAAAAAAATGAAAAAGCAGCTTTAAGAAATGCGAAGGAATCTGAAGAAAAAAATCTTACTCAAAAGATTAGCGAACGGAAAAAAGTATTAACTCAATTGAAGAAAAATAAAACTCTGATTACAAGGGATATAGCCTCTAAAAAGCAAGCCGAGAAGGTTATTAAAAGTTTAATAACAAGACTTGTTGAAAAAGAAGAAGCCCGTAAACGTGAGGAAGCAAGAAGAAGGGAAGAGCAACGAAAAAAAGATTTAGCTAAAGGTGACACAAAAAAAGATGTTGCAACGCCAACTTCGAAACCTCCTAAAAACGTTAAAGAGGAAGATTTTATTACCCCCGAAGATGTAACTCAAAGTTTCAGTTCATTCAGCGGACTTAAAGGAAGACTCGGTTGGCCCGTAAAACGTGGATCAGTAATGCGTAAGTTCGGAGAAAACAAAAATCCAAAATTAAATACTGTTACACTTAATTACGGAATTGATATCGAAGTTAAAGGTGATTACTCTGTATTTAGTGTAGGCGAGGGGGTTGTTTCAGCTATTGATTGGATTCCCGGTTACGGCAGCGTTTTAATTCTTACTCACAAAGATGGTTATCGTACGGTTTATGGTCACCTTGACCGAATCTCTGTAAATGAAGATGAAAAAGTAACAAGGGGACAAGTGATCGGACAAGTAGGCGAAAGTCTTGAAGGTTACATACTTCATTTTGAAATATGGAATCAAAGGAAAAATCAAAATCCCGAAGTGTGGTTAGCAAGGCGATGATTTTAATTTAAATGATCTTCAAAGGCTAATTAAAAATTCGGAGAAGAGACTGTATCAAAGTTGTCATTCCGTTCGCCGCGGGCGAATTGATCCGGAATCTAAAAATGCGAGTAGTGAGTCACAATAAAAATCTGTATCAATCAGCTGCACAGGGTGGAGTTGTTTAAATCAAAATATTACATAATGTAAATTATTTCTTTTATAACACAGTATGTCTAAGAAAATATAATGAACATTTCCCCTGTTAGAATAAATCTGCTAAAAAATTTTACTTCTCTCTCTGCAATTCAGTTTTCCAATTATCTTTTCCCGTTGATTACATTACCTTATCTGGTGCGTGTGCTTGGACCCGAAAAATACGGACTTATAAATTTTGCCGCTGCTTTCGTAGCATATTTTACAACTCTAACTGATTACGGTTTTAATCTCTCTGCCCCTCGTGAAATATCTATTCATCGTAATGATAAAGATAAGCTTTCTGAAATCTTCAGTTCGGTACTGACAATAAAAGTTATTCTATTTTTATCATCATTTATACTCCTCTTTATAGTTGTAAATGGATTTGAAAGATTCAGCGAGTTTGAAGCAATTTATTATATGAGTTTTGCTGTTGTAGCCGGACAAATCCTTTATCCCGTCTGGTTTTTTCAGGGGATTGAAGAGATGAAGTATTTATCGTTTATAACAATAACACTTCGGGCGGTTTCGGTTCTCCTCATTTTTTTATTAATCAAATCTGCTGATGATATATTAGTGCTTGTTGCAATAAATAGTTTTACATACATAGTTATGGGGATAATCGGGATTGCCCTGGTAATTCTAAAGTTTAAAATCCCATTCAGATTTCCAACGTATAAAACATTGAGGTTCCATTTTTTCGAAGGGGGGCATATCTTCCTATCGACAGTTGCAATTAACTTATATACATCAACAAACACTTTTCTCTTAGGAATTTTTGCAAACGATACAGTTGTCGGTTATTTCTCTGCGGCTGACAAAATAAGAATTGCAGTGCAATCATTCTTTTCAATTTTGTCACAGGCAGTTTATCCCCATCTTGCACTGAAATTCAAAAACTCATTTGAAGACGGAATAGCTATTGTTAAAAAATTAGTTTTATATGCCGGGAGTTTCAGTTTTTTGTTCTGTTTATTAATTTTAATTTTTGCCGGCGAGATAATTCACTTATTACTTGGTTACCAATATGAAGAATCGATAATTGTACTTAGAATAATCTCATTCCTTCCATTCTTGATTTTACTGAGTAACATATATGGTATTCAAACAATGCTTAACATTGGGTACAAGAAGGAATTCACAATTTTCATAACTTTGGCTGCGGTGATTAATTTAATAATCTCATTGATAATCGTTCCGATTTACTTTGAAATAGGTACAGCATTTTCGGTTGTAATAACAGAGTTTTTTGTAACATCTTCAATGATTATTTTTTTGTGGAAGAAAGGAAAACTTGGTGTGTAAAATTTACTTCGTGCCTTGCTGACTACTTTAAATCACACAATATACCACCAAGTCGCGAAGGCACAATAAAAACGAAAAATGGTTAATTTGGGAAAAAGAATTAGAATAACGAGATTTTTATCAAACTTGTAAAAAAAGTGGCGATAAATTTAGCAAACTTGTAAAAAATATCGGGATGAGAATAGTTTTATGATAAACTCTTTTAATTAATATGTACGATTATCTAATTGTCGGTGCCGGATTTGCCGGTGCGGTTATGGCCGAAAGGCTTGCTACTCAACTAAATAAAAAAGTTTTGATTGTTGAGAAGCGGAATCACATTGCCGGTAATGCTTATGATGAATATGATGAGCACGGAATTCTTGTCCACAAGTATGGTCCACATATTTTCCACACAAATAGTAAACAAGTATTTGATTATCTCTCTTTATTTACTGAATGGCGTTTTTACGAACACAAAGTATTGGCAAATTACAGGGGAGAACTTTTCCCAATCCCAATAAATAGAATTACAATAAACAAGTTCTTTGGACTTAATCTGACAACCGACGAAGAAGTTAAAAACTTTTTATTCAGTAAAGCTGAAAAAAGGTATCCGATTATGAACTCGGAAGACATTATTGTGAATCAAGTCGGAAGAGAATTGTTTGAAGCCTTTTTCAAAAATTATACGAAGAAACAATGGAATCTTGAACCGAATGAATTAGCTCCCTCAGTCTGCGGTAGAATTCCGGTTAGATTTAATGATGACTGCCGCTACTTTACAGACAAATATCAGTTCATGCCAAAAGAAGGTTACACAAAAATGTTTGAGAAGATGTTGAATCACAAAAACATAGAAATCGTATTAAACACCGATTACAAAAAAATTTTAAATGATGTCAATTTTGACAAGGTGATTTACACCGGTCCGATTGATTATTACTTTGATTATTTACATGGAAAACTTCCATATCGCTCTATAAGGTTTGAGTGGGAAAATATGGAAGAAGCTTATTATCAATCGACCACGCAAGTTAATTTTGTCGATTCATCAACGGATTACACTAGAGTAGTTGAACATAAATATCTCTCTGGAGAAATATCAAAAACAACAACAATATCGCGGGAATATCCACATAACAATGGAGAGCCGTTTTATCCCATCCCATCTGAAAATAACAGAAAATTGTATAGTAAGTATAAAAAGGAACAGTTTAAGGAAAAGAATACAATCTTTTGCGGAAGATTAGCAGAATATCAATATTATAATATGGATCAGGTTGTAGGGAATGCAATTATGTTACTGAAGAGATTTTCGAATGGATAAAGTCATGAATACAAATAAAATAGCTTAAATCAGTCAGTTGCAATTGTTTGACTGAGAATCTAAATTATTTATCATAATAACTGAAATTTTAGCAAAACAATATTGTTTGATAAAAAATAATCTTTTTTTTAGCATAAAAATATCATTATCCGAATAAAAATCTCATTTATAGCGGGGAAATCTGATTTTATACGTACAAATCTCATTTTTAGCTGAAAAATATAGTTTCCCGGTTAAAAATCTAATTTATAGCGTAAAAAGATAATTTTTAGCGCAATAATCTGATTATTTGCGATAAAAATTATATTTTGCAATTAAGAATTTATTTTGTTGGAAAAATAAATTTGTTTTACACAGATATCAATATTATTTACTCTTAAAATGTTTTATTTACGGATATGTCTGATCCTGAACTTATAATTCGGGTAGTTCTAACAACACTTAGCAGTAAAAACAAAAGAGAAATTAAAAATGTTAAAATACAATCTCAACAAAGCATTTAGACTTAGAGGTATTGCTAGTCCGGTTCAGTTTTTAATTGGAAGAGGATATAACAAAGATACAGCTTATCGCTTATTAAATAATGGTATCAAAAGTTTGCAATTGTATCAAATCGAAGATATTTGTAAGTGGTTGAATTGCACACCTAATGATATGTTAGAGTGGATTCCCGAATTAAATGAAAACGCGACTGATTATTCCGCATTAAAGCAATTGATGCCGGAAAACAACACTGATTTTCTAAATGCGACACGGGATATTCCGCTAAATAAAATTCCTGAACTACTTAAAAAGGTTGTGGAGAAGAAGTTGGAATTATGAGCGAATCTCTTGAATCACAATATGATTTAAATACAAAAATTTCCGAGAGTGGTAAACAGTTACCACTTGTTACTGTTAATATTCTTTCCTTCAATAGGAAGGATGAATTAAGAAACACGCTTACTAAAGTATATGAACAGGATTATAAAAATATTGAAGTTATAGTTGTTGACAATGCTTCATCAGATGGTTCTCCTGAAATGGTTGCACAAGAATTCCCCAATGTAATTTTAATTAAATTAGAGAAAAATATTGGTATAGCGGGATGGAACAGAGGTTTTGAAATTGCCAAAGGGGAGTATGTCCTTGTTTTGGATGATGATAGTTATCCGGATAAGCAGACGATTCAACGTGGGATTTTAGTTATGAATAATCACGCCAACTATGGTGCCATAGCGTTCAATATTTTTAATCTTCGTTATGAAAAATCTGAAACAGAAGATTTTCTAGAAAATCCCTATTTCTTTAATGGTTGTGGTGCCTTAATAAGAAAATCAATTTTTGATCTAATTGGATATTACTCCGAGTTGATTTTTATATATTATAATGAACTGGAGTTTTGTTCCCGTCTTTATGATTGTGGATATAAAGTTACTTATTTAAAAGATACGAATTGTTTTCATAATCAAAGTATAGTTTCCAGAGGGGAGATGAAATCAGGTGAAAATCCATTTAATAGTGAATATAGATTCTTTCATTATTTTGTAAGTTACTCCGTTTTTTTAATATTGCGAATTAATATTTACCCTGGAATAATATTTCTGTTTAAGTGGTTTTTTAATAGAATTATTGTGGCAACACAAAAGTTCTATTGGAGGTCTTTCTTTAAAGCATTTTTGCAGATTGTTTCCAGTTTGGAAGTTTTGATTCGGCACAGAAAAACATTATCAATGAAAGTTCAAAGATTCTATAACTTTGGGAATATTCCCTTGGTAGAGCATGAAATACGATAAAAAAATAGACAAACCAGTCTTAATTACTTATCTGAATAATTCTATCGCCTTTGTTATTTATTCGTTGTTGAAAAAAAATTTACCTACAGGCCAAACTGGGGGGAAAACTTTATTTATTAATACAGGGCAGATTGGCGATCTAACTATCTCAACAGTATTATTGAAAAATATTTTAGATGATCCCCGCTTTGAAGAAGAGATATACTTTTTAATTAAAAACAATTACATTGAGATTTTTAAGTATTTCCCACCTCAACTTAAAATAATTGAATGGAATTATTCAAAGTATAAATTCAACTTAATCTATAGGATTAGATTCTTAATTTCAATCAGGCGTATAGGGTTTAGAAATTGTTTTAATCTGACTGCAGGGAGAGGTGTTACTGTTGATGAATTAGCACTTTTAAGCGGTGCTCAATGTATATATGCATTGAATTCCAATTTTAGATACCTTAAGAATTTGTATGGCATTTTCTTAAACAAACAATATACTGATATCCTTTCTGCTGATAGTATGAACGAATACGAGAAGCATTTTACTGTGCTAGAAAAACTGGGTATACCGATTAATACCAGAAAGACTTCATTATATATTAATGATACTGAGATGTTAAATGCTAGATGCAGATTAGCCAGTTTGGGAGTTGAGAAGTATTTAGTGATTAGTCCATTTAGTGATCTCACTATAAAAAATTGGAGTGTTGATAAGTTTAATAAACTCATCTCAGAAATATTAATTAGATATTCAACTATAACCATTATATTGATTGGTAGTATTTGGCAATATGAAAAAATTTCAAAATCTATTCCTTTTAATCCAAAGTTGATAAATTTAGCTGGCAGTTTATCAATCATTGAAAGTATTGCGCTGCTAAAAGAGGCAATCCTTTTTATTGGTAACGATTCAGGTTTTACTCACATATCAAAAGCACTAGAAATTCCCACGATTGCGATTATCGGAGGTGGTTCCTATGGGAATTTCTTTCCTTATGGTACAAATGAAAATATAAGTTATTTCTATGCAGTAAAGGAGTGTTTTAAGTGCGAGTGGAGATGTATACATAATTTTGCTCATTGTTTAGACGATGTTCAAGTTGAAGACGTTTTAATAACGGCAAATAAAATAATTGAATCTAATATAACCCCCGTTTAATTTTGTTGGATGTTACCAGACTTTCGAATAAATTATTTGTCTGATTTAATAAGGCTAACCATATTATAGAATGAGTAATTATATAATTAATAGCGTGAAAATTTTAAATGTTGATTTAAAACTTTTTAATACAAAATCACTATTCGAGGTTATAGAGAAAAGTATTAAAAATAAGAGCATCCAAAATATTATTGCAAGTGATTTTAGGCACATTGACTATTTCTCTAAAGGTCGTCACATTCATTCAGATACACTCGTTTATCCTGACTCGACAGGGACCTATTTAGCTCTCAAATTTTTTTATTTTTTTCGAACTTTTGGTTTTAAAAGAATCGTGAGTACGGACTTTCACCTCCAACTTCTTCACTTTGCTTCTGAAAAGGGTTTTAAACTTTTCTTGTTGGGAGACACCCATGAAAATATTTTAAATTTTCAAAATGAAGTTAAAAAAAAATATCCAAAACTTAATGTGGTTGGTGTTTCAGACGGGTATAAAGGTATAATGAGAACAGAAATTTTCGATGAAATAAATAATTCCAATGTCGATATTATTTTAATTGGGCTTGGGGTTCCAAAACAGGAGAAGTGGCTGACTCAAAATTCGGATAAATTGAATGTTCCAGTGAGAATTACGGTAGGGGCATTATTTAGCTTTTATGGTGGAAAATATAGACGGGCTCCTAAATTTTTCCGTATTTTTTATCTTGAGTGGTTTTATCGGTTTTGCAGAGAACCCCAAAGATTGTTTGCTAGGTATTTCATACTTTACCCAAAAGTAATTTTCTTAATAGTGATGGAAAAATGGTTCGGAAAATAGCTTTTATTTGTCCTGATATTGGAATTGATTTCGGAAGAACACGGGTAATTCTAAACCTTTTAACTATACTAGCTGAATCATATAAAAACTATAAAGTATATTTAATTACGAATTCAGGTAGCAATCTTGAGCCATTTAATAAGTTAAATCTTGAATGTTTTTTAATACCCATTTCTATTAGACACCGTAATTTATTTAAGTTCTGTTCTTCACTTTTTAAACTCTTCATGTTTATAAAAAAGAACAATGTTGACATTATCCATTCACACCATCGTTATACTGATTTATTGGTTTACTTTTTAGGTTGGTTAATTAAAATTAAAAAAATTTCAACGGCTCACTCATTTGTATATGGTAGTAAATTTCTTAGCTTCAAATCGGATATAGTCGTATGTGTTAGTAAAGCTCTAGAGAGCTATCTGAAAGCTGAGTTTCATATTTCACGTTCAAAACTTGAAATAATCCCAAACGGTGTACTAAGTGTAAATGAGAATATTCCAAAAAAGAAATCAAACTTTTGCGATAAAACATTAAATTTTTTATGTATAGGTAGGTTTGATTATGAAAAAGGTCAAGATGTATTGCTCGAAGCAGTTTACGAATTAATTTGTGCAAATCATTTTATTAATTTATCGTTGGTTGGTGGATATTCAAGTATACCCATTAAATACCCTCCTGAATATAATGTTAAGAGTAAAAAATTTAGAGATAAGCTAGAGTGGCAAATTGAGAAAACACAAAGCTTAAGAATTTTTGAATCGAAAGAAACGCCATGGGAAAAAATATCCAATGCTGATGTAATAATAATACCATCCAGGATAGAATCTTTTGGGTTGGTTGCGATCGAAGCAGGGTTGGTACATAGATGTGTAATTGCTGCTGAAACCGGTGGTCTTCCAGAAATAATAAAAAACAAAGAAAATGGGTTGTTGTTTCAGTCGGAAAACATCGAAGATTTAAAAGAAAAAATTATATTTGCCCTAAATAATAGAGAGCTAATAACAATTATGGGTGAAAATCTATATAGGGATGTTATTAATAATTTTACCGCTGAATTGATGACGAAAAAATATGTGGCGCTCTATGAAAAGTTATTGAATCAAACCTAACATATTACACTAAATTTCGTTAGAAGATCTCTTTAATGTGTTTTTTTATAGAATTCTAATTAATACATTTATGCTACTATTTATTACATTATTTTCTACACTATGAAAAAAATTTTAATTATTTCGATTGCCTTATTCATCTCCTCATTTGCTCAACTTCGTCTTATTAATGAAGAGATCAATGGAGCAAATTATATACTAACATTTTCCAATGAAACTACTTATGGAATTGTGGCAAATGAGGGGAGGGATGTGATTCAATTCTCCGAATACTTTGAACAAGAAAGAAAATCTCTTTATCTCTTGCCAACATTCGATCTGTTTATTTCTATACCACATAACTTCACTCATGGTATAAGTTATCGTGTGTTATCAGATAAAGTTATAAAAGCTCTTCCGAAGCCAAGTTCACAAATAGTACTAGATAAGCAGAATAGCTTCTTGTCTGATGAAATGGATTTAACATCTTCAATGAATACTAATTCCTTCTTAACCAAACTTGGTTATTTATGGATTGGTAATAACTATTGTATTCATCTAAAAATTTCTCCATACTCAATTAATGCAGATATTAGGGGGACTCATGAAGTAAAAGAATTCAATATTGAATTAAAATTCCCCCAACCTTTTGATGCTTCAATGCTTAATGAGGAGCAAACACCGGAACCTCCAATTTCAAACCATTTCAATAATTTGTTAAATGCTAAAGTTCAATCAGAGAATTATTCCGGACGTTGGATTGATTACTCAAATACATACGCTAAAATGGGAGTCGCGCAGGATGGTGTATATAGAATAAGTTATTCTGATCTTATTAACTTGGGATTTCCTCTCCAGCAAATAAATCCAAAGAAATTGGCCATCGTAATGAAAGGAAATCAGATTCCAATATATGTAGCTGGTGAGGCTGATGATTCCTTTGATCAAGAAGATTTCATTGAATTTGTTGGCATTCGAAATATGGGGGGCAAACATAGGGAAATTAACAATTATGGAGAACCATATAACGAGTTTATAGGTAGATATTCGGATACTACGATTTATTGGCTAACATGGGGGAATGAGTATGGGTTAAGAGTTCAACAAAGTTTCAGTACAGAACCTTCTATGGATACTCTAAAATACTATCATGAGCTTATTCATTATGAGATAAATAACTGGTTTGATTTTTCAATGGCTGACTTGGTGAGGAGAGAAATGCCAAACTGGTATGAAAATAAGACATGGCATCAAAATAATATTGGGGTAGGTGTACGGAGTTTTACTTTTAACGTTAGTGAATTATTTCCCAATCGTCAATTTCATGTTTTTTCAAAGCAACAAAGTTACGCATCAAGTATCACTAATAATGCTCATTTACTTGGAATATCCGTTAACTCTTTATCTATCCAAGATTCAGGTTACATAAATAAATATCAGCAAAAACTTTTGAAAGGTAGTTATAACTCATCGCTCATTAACAATGGTAATAATACACTTAAAATTACTTCATTTGCTACAGGTTCTAATCCTAATGCTTGCATCTTTGATTGGTATGAAGTTGAATATCCAAGATATCTAAGAACATACAATGACTCACTATTAACTAGATTTCCATTTTTAGATTCAACCCCAACACCTAAATTACTGGAGATTACAAATGTAACAACTGATAGTATAATAGTCTGGAAATATGGAAATGAGTTCAAGCGATTTGTTATCCCACGAACTGGTTCAAATTTATACATTAGTGATACACTTAATAATCAATCTAAATTTGCTTTAATTAAAGAAAGCAAAATACTAAAACCAAAAATCTATTACGCAAAACAGTTTTTGGATTTAAGCTCCTCTGAGAATAGAGCCGACTATATTGGAATCACTCATAAGAGATTTAAAGAGATTGCGAATAGTTATGCAAATTTCATTTCGAATCATTATAATGTAAATGCAAAAATTGTCGATGTCGAAGATATTTATGATCAATTCAGTTATGGGTTTTTCAATCCCGAAGCAATTAAAGAATTTTTAAAAACTGCTCACTCAAATTGGCAATTACCAAAACCTAAATATGTAACCCTGATCGGTGGGGCTACTTATGATTATAATGCCAACAAAACAAAATTTCAAAATTCGCCCCCTGTCTATAATTATGTCCCATCTTTTGGAGCATCGGTAAGTGATAATTGGTTCGTAACATGGGATACTACCGGGGCTTATATCCCTCAAATGAATATTGGAAGAATCCCTGTTAAAAATGAATCGGAGTTTCAAAATTATTTTAATAAACATGTCAATTATGTCAGCAATCCGTTCAATGAGTGGAATAAGAACTATCTTTTCTTCTCAGGTGGTACGGGAACCGATCAGAATCAGCTTAACCAGTTGAGAGAAGTCAATAATTTTGTAGTTAATAATTATGTTTCACCGGCACCGATTGGGGGTAATTCAACCCATTTTTATAAGACAATTAATCCGACTACCAATTTTGGTCCCTACACCCCCGAGCAATTTCAAAAAGCAATTGATGACGGGGCGGTATTCATTTCTTATCTTGGTCATAGTGGAACTCAAACTTGGGATAATTCTATTACTCAACCGGCGCAGCTTAAAAATAAAGTTAATAGAAGTCCTTTAATAACTGATTTTGGATGTTCTACAGCAAGATTTGCCGAACCGGATGTTACATCTTTCTCACAATTGTTTGTACTATCCAATGAAGGACAGGCGATTGCTTACATCGGTAATGCTTCTCTCGGATTTTTATCCACTTCAACGATTGCTCCTAAATTATTTTATAAAAAAGTATTGCAAGATTCTGTTTATAATATAAGCGAGGCATTAAAACTTGCAAAACTTGAAATGCTTCAGACTTACGGAAGTTCAGGGGTTTATCAACTTTTTGCTTTAACAAATACATTAATCGGTGATCCGATAATTAATCTCTCCATTCCACCAAAACCAAACTTAACAATTACATCAAGCAGAGTGGAACTTTCGAACAACACCCCTTCGGATGATATCGATTCTATAACTATTAATCTTAATTATCTGAATACAGGAAAAGTTACCTCTGATTCATTTTACATTAATATTTCTAATGTTTATAACGACTCAACTTCTCAATTACTCGAAACGAGAAGAGTATTGCCCAAGTACTCTGATTCTCTCAGTTTTTCGTTGAGAGTAAAAAATAGTCCCGGTATTCATCGGATATCGGTCCATCTCGATAGTGAAAATGAGATAAACGAGATTTCAAAATCAGATAACTTATTGCAATTTAATATAAATGTAGCGAGTACATCTATTAGGACAACGATGCTTAATGAAATTGAAAATGGCTCCGATGATTCGATCTATTTTCTTAATCCTGTCGGAAAGCCTGCAAGTGATACGTTGATAGTTCAAATCAGCAATAATAGTAACTTTGATTTTGCAAGTTCGTTGCAAGTAAAATTCGATACTCTATTTACCAAAATCCACCTTCCGAATTTATCAATGGGGGATAGATATTGGATTCGCTCAAGGGTGAAGGAGACAGAATCGTACGGAAGAGCCAATTCATTTTTGTTTAGTGGTATGAGAAACTATTCTTTGCAAGATCAGCAAAGCTACTCAAATGCAGAGTTAAATCAGGTTTCCTTTCAAGATAATAAGTTATCACTTTCCTCTGAGACATCGGTGATATCAGCGATGTCTGCAGGATTTAATGATGGTAACTCAGCCGTTATCGAACTGAACTCACAAAATTTAATACCTGAAAATACCATGAGAGGTCATCACGTTTGTTTATTTAGAGATTCAACATACGAATTTATTAATTACATGCGATATGACTTACTAGGGGGCGGAGCATCTGCATTAACAAATTACATTAATTTGTTAGATACTTTGTCTTCAAATGTTATTATTGTTATAGCAATAGCTGACGAGGGAAGTACTAACTCCTCGGTATTAAAAAACCAAATAAAGACAATAGGGAGTAAATATATTGATAGTTTGGTATTTAGAGGTTCGTGGGCAATAATAGGAAAAAAGGGAGCGGCTCCAGGTTCTGTACCTGAGGCATTTACCAAACAGTTTGCAGGTCGTGCGGAAATTGACACAACAATCTACAAACGTTACAATTCGGGTTCGTTATTAACTTCAATAATTGGTCCCGTTGCAAAGTGGGATGATATTAATGTTGAGCAACAAATGGAGAGTAATGCTTCAATAACTTTTCGTCCGGTTGGTATAAGGGAGTCCGGTGTAATGGATACTCTTAATTATCTAACTCTTATTAATAATTCAGCATCTCTTGGGCATCTGGATGCTTCTATTTATCCACATATAAAAATTCTTGCAGATTTTAATGCAAGCTCTGATTCTGTTTCTCCTTCTCTCTCTTCATTGGCGGTAAATTTTAAGCTGTTACCCGAGCTGGGAGTAAATTATCAAACCGTTTCTTTATCTAAAGATTCCATTATTGTTGGGGATTCGATTAAAATCTCCGCGATGATTATGAATGTAGGCGAAACTACTGCTGAAGATGTGAAAGTTGTATTTGAATTGGTAAGACCGGACAATACAAAGCGAAAATTATTTGAGCAGCGTATCCAGGAGTTTAAACCTTTTGAACGAAAAAGACTCGAATACGTTTATCATAATACCAGGTGGGAAGGTGTCGGCGATTTTTCTGTTAATGTGATCGTCGATAGTGGAAACAACATCAAAGAATTATATAAAGATAATAATACCTATCGCTTGAACTTTAAGATTAAGCCTGATACTGTAACTTCTATAATTGAGTCGGCAATTGAAATGACCGTCAATAATAAAGAAATTTATGATGGCGATTTTATTCCTTCTCATCCGGATATAAAAATTGAATTACGTTATCCGACCTGGTTTGAGGTTGATGATTCAACAGCGGTTCAATTTTATCTTAACGATAATAAATTAACAACTGAACAGTTCAGCGGAATATCATTCGATACAACTAACCGTACTATGACTTTCAATTATAAAAATTTACTTGCTGACGGCGAATACCGATTAAAAATATTTACGAAGGATGTTAACGGTATATTAAGTAATACACCTGTATTCGAAAGATTTTTTGTTGTTTATAATGAATTGAAAATAGCACAAGTATATAATTACCCTAATCCTTTTACGGAAGGGACCAATTTTACTTTTAAACTTACTCAAGTTCCGGATGAAGTTGTGATAAGGATTTATACAGTTGCAGGAAGATTAATCCGTGAGATGAAGAAAAGCTCTGCCGAGCTTAATACTGATTTTAACTACCTCCCATGGGATGGAAGAGATCAAGATGGTGATCTGATTGCGAATGGTGTTTATCTGTATAAAGTAATAGCTAAACTTGGAGATAAAACCGAACATATTACAGAAAAATTGGCGAAGATCAGATGAGAATTTTTAGATACATAACTTTAATCGTTACTCTTTTAGGCTCATCACTAAAAGCAGATGTTCCCATGCCGGTAGAACTTGTTTATTTTGAGGGGAGTGCTATTGAGAATGGAGCTCATCTTATTTGGGGGACTGCAACGGAGCTGAATAATTACGGTTTTGAAATACATCGGTCTATAAACCAAGCAGCTTTTGAGAATGTCGGTTTTGTATTTGGACATGGTACTTCTTATGCCCCACACGATTATGAGTTTTATGATACCGGATTAGTCTATTCAGGGACTTACCGTTATTTTCTTAAACAGATTGATAATGACGGTCAGTTTAAACATACCGATACAATCTCAATAAATATTATAAGTAATATAATAACCACGATTAATTATTTTCAGATTGAATCAATAACAAACGGTGCTTCGCTTACATGGGGAACTACTGTAGAAGTTAATAATTACGGATTTGCAATTTTTCGTTCGATTAATCAATCACAATTCGACAGCATCGGTTTTGTTAATGGACATGGAACATCCATTGAACCTTGGAATTATTCGTTTAATGATACCGGATTTGTAGTGTCAGGAGTTTACAGTTATTATTTGGAGCAGATTGATACTAACGGTGATGTTAGAAATAGTGATACGCTTTCAATTGATTTTCTCGTTTCTATTCGTAACGCAGATCAGCGAGTAAATGAATTTTCTCTTTCCCAGAATTATCCAAATCCGTTTAATCCATCAACAAAAATTAGGTTCTCAATCCCAAGCGAATTTAATGTAGCACAAAATGTCTTTATTCAATTATTTGATTTATTAGGAAATGAAGTTGCGACTTTAATTAATGAATATAAAGCCCCCGGGAATTATGAGATTGAGATTAATGCTGATAAATATGGGTTGTCGAGCGGTGTTTATTTCTACAAACTTCAACACGGGAATTTTTCAGTAACACGTAAATTGATATTGCAGAAGTAAGTTTGCTTTATTGGTTGATATACCTGGCTATTCGATCTTCAAGCTGCAAATAAATTTCCCCTTCTTTATATTCATAACGAGCATTAGCTTGATTTTAGCTCTGCGCTACTCTGTGCAAAACTCCGTGTAACTCTGTGGTTAAATGTTTTACACAATACTGGGAAAGTCTAACCACAGAGTTTCGCTTAGAACAGAAAAGGGAGTTTCACAGAGTTTTTAACTCACGAATTTAAATATCCACACCTTCTCCACTAAAAGGATGATCATTTCTGAGTCCTAACAATTAGTGCAGTATTTCCAACGGTCATAAAAATTAACTCTTTATGATTCAACTACTTTACAATCCATTTATTCGGAATATTTCCTTATTTTAACACATCATTTTTGAAATTATTGAGGTTAACTTTATGAAAAAAATCATCATCTTTCTTTTTTTAATGCTCGTTTATTCTCAACCGACATTGTCTCAATTTGCGCCATCTGATGTCAGCAATTTAACAGGTGGTTTGGGAATGACCTGGATTGACGGAAAACCTTTTTATGCTGTTCGGTTTACTCCTGAGTTTTCAATCTCAAAAATTGGAGTCGGACTTGATTTGAATCTTGAATTTAATTCTGATGGTCTTCGTAAAGAAAACTTTAACGAAACATCCGATTATCTTAGTATCATAAGATATGTGCGCTATGGAAATAAACGCGAAAAAGTTTTCGTTAAGTTGGGAGCATTAGATTATTATACTCTCGGACATGGAAGTATAATGTATGCTTACAACAACAGTCCAAGTTTTGATAATAGAAAAATAGGTTTAAATGTTGATCTCGATTTTGACAAATTCGGTTTTGAATCAATTTATAGCTCATTCGGTGAAGCCGGTATTGTTGGTATGCGAGGTTATGTAAGACCAATCCAATACACACCAATGGCAAGTGTTCCGGTGATAAGTAATCTTGAAGTCGGTGTTACTGTAGCCTCTGATTTTAACGATAATGCAGGAAAAGTTTACGGAATAACCGATACCACTAATAATAGTATGGCGGTTTTCGGGTTTGATTTAGGTTTACCGGTTGTAACAACTTCGATGTTAAATCTATCGTTATATTTTGATTTTGTAAAGTTTGCAGATTTTGGTTCCGGTTCATCAGCCGGAGCATTACTTGAACTGGATGGATTGGGAATAGTAAATGCATCTGTTAAACTTGAAAGAAGATGGAACGGTAAAGAATATATGCCCGCTTATTTCGGATCATTTTATGAAATTGAGAAATTCGGAAAAGCTAATCTTCTTAAAAATATTAACTCATCAATGGATGGATATTTTGGTGCTTTGAATGTCGGTGTTCTTGGAATGGTAAATCTTCTTGGAAGTTTCCAAAAGTTGGATGATGACCCAAATAGTGGAATACTCCACTTAACAACTGAGGTTGCTCCTTCAGGTGCCCCATTTGTAGCTCGTGCGGGTTATGATAAAGTTTACATCAGGGGTGGTGAGGATTTATTTAAACTTGATGACCGTTCATATTTGTTTGCAGAATTGGGTTATAAACCATATTCATTTATGATTGTTTCATTAGTTTATCAATGGACTTATACTCCTATTCGAGATATTGATGACAATGTAATTGGATTTTCTCCACAGAAGAAAATTGAGCCGCGTGTTTCCTTTATTTATCCTTTATAAAATTTAATTGATGACAAGCCGAGGGGAATAATTACTCGGCTTGTTCTTTTTCTTCAACTCTGAAGTTACTTTAATTCAACTAATAAGAATTATTCTTGAAAATCAAACTTTGAGGAAAATATATGTATTATTGTTGAGGTAAGTAGTTTATAAATCCTCTACGAGGATTAAAGTTTTTGGGCGTAGGTTTTTACAAAAATATGACCTCTACGAGGTCATGAATAATCGAACGTCCAAGAGTTAGAATTCTCTTCGATAAAACAATAAATCAAGAACTTGAGTCTGTTAAAACATCGTAGATGTTTAATTATTGTAATAACTTATAACCCTGAAAAAACGATCCTCGTAGAGGATTAATAAAAGGAACAAAGTATGAAACCTGGCGTATTTACTCAACTCTATACTCACCTGGTATTTGCAGTACAGAATCGGGAGCGATTACTAAGGAAAGAGATAAGAGGAGAAGTATTCAGTTATATCAGTGGAATAGTTACGAACAGAAAACATAAATCTCTTATAATAAACGGGATGCCGGATCATATTCATATATTATTAGGATTAAATCCCAATGATAAAATGTCAGATCTTGTCGGATGCATAAAAAGAGAATCATCTGCATTTATCAATCAAAAGGATTGGTTTATGGGAAGATTTCATTGGCAAGATGGATACGGAGCTTTCTCTTACGGCAAATCCCAATTAGATACTATTTACAATTATATTGCCAAACAGGAAAATCATCATACAAAAAGAACCGTCCGTCAAGAATATACAGAACTGCTTAAAAAGTTTGAGATAGAATATGATGAAAAATATTTGTTTGATTTTTTTGATTATCTCAGTCTACTGAATAAGAATATTATTATAAAAGAGCTGATGAATTTATCGATTCAACTAAGATGTTTAACAGTTCTCCCTTCAATTATTTTGAAGGGTAAACAATTTGAAACATGCTATTGTTGTATCAATCGTAATAATTTCTTGTAAGGATTTATATCCTTCCTTCATAATTAAAAAAGTTACTTTATTCGTAACAGTGATTGCTCCGATTGAGTCAGGAGAAACTTCGGAAGTCCTAGTAAATGAAGCGCCGATTACAAATATCTTATTCGATAAAACAAATTTTCCATTAGTATCTGTATTTATCAGTGCATTTGCATTAACCAGTGCGGAAGGTCCCTTTAATAAAATCAAATCCTTTTCAATCCTTTCACTTCTGAACTCAAGTTTCATTGTATAGATTCCGGCTGTCAATGAATCGGTATCAAAGAAAATACGATGAACTCCTGCAGGCATTTCACTATTTTGAATAATAATTGCAACTGTATCGCTTGTTCCTTTTCGTAGAAGAATAAGATTCACCATGCTTATTTGAGGGAGTGAAAACTGAAATTGAATAATGTCGTTAATCGATGAAATCTTTTCAAAAGTGCCTGTCTCAATAATATTAGGAATGGCGTGTATTTTAGCACCCGAAACAGCAGTACCATTATTATCTATTACTCTTCCTGTAAAGTATCCCAAAGTCCCGTCGGAAGAGACAGGATTATCATCTTTCTTACATCCCGATATTCCAATTATCGTTAATGCACAAAAAGCAAGAATCAAAGATTTCATTTTCACATTTCCTCCGGATAGTTTGAAATCGGTTATGAAATATAACGAAGAATATTAAACTGATTCACTCTATTCCTCTTCAATAAAAAGATTTTTCTTTTGACTTGAGTAGATGTTCAATTAATTTAGTAACTCATGTTACGCAAATTACTTAACCTCCGAGGTTTCAATGATTGTTTTACGAAAATATTTTTGATTTGTATCCAACAAACATGTGTGAGGATATATTGTTTGGAAAAACCTCGGAGGTTTTCCAATCATTTGCGTAAGGTAGTAAAAGTTTTTATTAAGATTTACAATTCATTCATAGGAAATAGTTATGACTTACGAACGCTCAGCAGGTATTTTGCTTCATCCAACATCACTTCCCGGAAAATTCGGAATTGGAGACCTGGGACATGAAGCATTTAAGTTTATTGATTTTCTTCATTCAGCAGGACAAAAACTATGGCAAGTTTTTCCTTTAGGTCCGACAGGTTATGGTGATTCTCCTTATCAATGCTTTTCTGCATTTGCCGGGAATCCTTTTTTGATTAGTCCCGAACTTCTTTTTAAGGATGGTTTTCTTACTGATGATGAAATAAATAACCCCCCATATTTTAATCCTTCTGAAGTTGATTTCGGTCCCTTGATTGAATATAAAAATCAACTGTTGAGGAAATCATTTGATTTGTTTATACTCAATAAGACAAAAGATATTGAAACGGAATTTGAACTTTTTGTTGCTCAGCAGAACGATTGGCTTGATGATTTTTCACTTTTTATGGCTGCAAAAAGTTTTCACGGCGGACTGCTTTGGACAAGCTGGGATAAAGGGATTGCGCTTCGAAATGAAAATGTAATTCCGGAATGGAAAGAGAAGTTATCCGATGAAATTCAATATCAAAAATATTTGCAGTTCATCTTCTTTCGTCAGTGGAAAAATGTTCATGCATATGCGAATGAAAAGGGGATAAAAATAATTGGGGATCTCCCTATTTTTATTGCTTATGATAGTGCTGATCTCTGGGCAAACAGAGATCTTTTCAGTGTTGATAAAAAAGGTAAACTTGAAACGGTTGCAGGAGTTCCACCCGATTATTTCAGCCCGACCGGACAACTCTGGGGCAATCCTCTTTATCGCTGGGATGAAATGGCAAAAGATGATTATGCCTGGTGGCGTAAAAGAATTTCAGCTCTACTTGAAATGGTTGATATAATTCGTATAGATCACTTCAGGGGTTTTGAAGCATATTGGGAAATCCCGGGTGATGCACCAACTGCAGAGACAGGCAAATGGGTAAAAGCTCCCGGTGATCATTTCTTCACAACTGTAAAAAAATATCTTGGTGATGTTCCTATTCTTGCTGAAGATCTAGGCGTTATTACAAAACCTGTAGTTGAATTGCGCGATAAATTTAATTTCCCCGGAATGAAAATTCTACAATTTGCATTTGGTACTGGGATGGAGAGAAAATTTCTGCCTCATAATTTTATTTCTAATTGCTGTGTTTATACCGGCTCACATGATAACGATACAACAAACGGTTATTTTGAAAAAGCTAAATATGCAGATAATGATATTTATGAATTCACAAAGAAATATCTCAATTATCACGGAAATAATTTAACTTCTGAACTGATCCGAACAGCCTATGCTTCAGTTGCTAATATTGTTGTTATTCCGATGCAGGATGTTCTTAATCTTGGATCAGAAGCAAGAATGAACTTCCCCGGAAAGCTTGGAGGAAATTGGGCTTGGCGTTTAACATGGGATCAAATAAAACCTGAACTAGCAGAACATTATCGAAATTTAACAATAATGTACGAACGCCCCGTTAAAGCAAAGGAGTTTGTTGAAGAAGAGTAAGTTATAAGGATTCGATCAATGAGATTGATAGTTTTGGAAACTCACGTAAAATTTTTTTATCTAGTGTTATAAGTTTTGTTCCAAGTGTTTTTGCCAAAACAACAAATTCTAAATCGTAAGCTGAAAGAGAACATTTATCTACCTCTTCCAAAACTTGTAATGACTCTATAGTGTATTCATTTCCTTTTAGGAGTTTTTGTGCTTCCTGCATTATTTCAAAAGATTGACTTAAAGTAATTAGTTTTTTTCGCATATAAAGAGTCAGAATACTTCGAAGTTCGGAGCGCCAGAGTATCGGGGCACACCATTCAGAATCTGACTGCAATAATTTTTCCGCATTCTCGCTGAATTCTCCTTTTAGAAATAAGTAAGCTATAACATTTGTATCAACAACGATCATATTCTACCATTGTTCTTTGCTTCTTCGAGGTCGCTTAGAGTGATTTCGAAATTTTGATTTGTTCTAATCTTTTGAGATTTTCTTAAAATCTGCTCCACTTCATTTTTATCAGTAATAAGAGCTTCTTCAAGACAAGCAATTATTTCGCTGTTAATACTTCTGCGGGAAAGTTCGGAGCGTTTTTTTAGTTTTTTATGGATTCGATCCGGAATATTTCTTACTGTTATATTGTTCATTTATCTGCCTTTATTTTGATATCAAAATATAACCAGATGTGAAAATAAATGCAATTGTATTTTCGGGTAGATATGGTAATAAATCGATGGGGCTGAAGCTGATGGAAATCAAGTTTTATAAAAAATATAAAAATTTCTTCAGGAAAAGGAGTTTGTTGGAGAGGATGGATGATCGAGCAAGGTTAAAGTACTTAATAAGAAAATGATGCCGGCTAATTCCGGCATCATTTTAATGAAATTACTTAGCCAGTTCAGCTTTTAATACTTCTAATAACTCATCACTTTTCGGATCGACTTTACTCTTATATCGTTTAACCACACTGCCATCTTTTGCAATAAGAAACTTCTCAAAATTCCAACCGATGTCACTTGAACCGGTTACTTCATTATTTGTAAGCATCGCATAAAGAGGTGCTTTATCATCTCCCTTAACTTTTATTTTATCGAATAAGGAAAAAGTAACATCAAATTTTGAGGAACAGAATTCGGCAATCTCTTCATTTGTCCCTGGTTCTTGTCCACCAAAATCGTTACAAGGGAATGCGAGAATTTCGAAACCCTGGTCTTTATATTCACGATAAATTTCTTCAAGCCCTTTATACTGTTTTGTATACCCACACTTGCTGGCAACATTTACTAACAGTAAAACTTTTCCCTTATAATCTGAAAGATTTACATCATTCCCTTTAATATCTTTCACAGTATAACCACTTATCGATGCAACCATTTTTCCATCTCCATCTTTTTTTGAATCCGATGCACTTTTTGTATTTTGAGCGTTCAGATAAATCACTGCTCCGATAGCTATGATAATTATTAACACAATGTAGAAAGATTGATATTTCATTTTCTTACTCCATATATTTATTGATATTTATATAATCCGATTAGAAAGAAAAAAGTTCAATTGCTTAAACCTAAAGCCGTAATAAATAGAATTTCAATTATACTTATCATTTTTATTAATGCACTTTTTGCCATTAAGTATACGTTTCGTTATGTCCAATCTGATATTTTAGCTATTTCCATAACTATCTTTTACCTGGCATTATTAACATCTGCAATTTATTATATTAATCATTCCCGGCAACTATTTAGGTCTGAAAATAAAAAGTATTATTATCATGGACTGATTTTATTCGGGATAATTTTAATTATTGCAATGAACATTATTCCAGAAACAACCCGAGTAGGAAGACTTCCCGCAATTAACGAATGGTTGGGCAACTTAATCAATGGCAAATTTCCGTACCGTGCCGAGTCAAATCCTTCAGGATTTCCATTTTTGTTTTTTATAACTGTTCCATTTTATCTTCTTGGTGATGTCGGTTATTTAGAAGTGTTCGGATTATTGTTATTCATATTGATAATTATAAACAATGCAAATTTTGGGAAAGAGCTTATATTAAAATTGTCACTTTTACTCTTCTCACTTCCCGTATTTTATGAACTTTTTGTTAGAAGTGAATTGCTTACAAATATTACTTTATTTATTGCTGTAGCCATTCCGATTTATACAAAATTGTCTAAAGAAGATAATAAACTTGTACTTGGTGCGGGTGCTATAATTATGGGGATGCTTCTTTCAACGAGATTAATTGTCGGACTGCTTCTATTCTTGTTTTTAATATTCATTTACCGAAATGATTTTAAAAGGTTTTTTATCTTCGGAATAATTTCTTTTTCGGTTTTTCTCTTAACTCTTCTCCCGTTTTATTTGTGGGATGCAGAATATTTTATTACCAAAGGACCTTTCTCTGTGCAACTTTTATATTTACCAATTTGGGCTATAGTTCTATTTGTGATTGTTATAGTTTATGCCGGAACAATAATTTCGTCTTTAAGAGAATTCTTCTTCGCTAGTGGAATAATTTTGTTTTTACTGACTCTTGTTTCATTTTCAATCACGATTTACAATTTCGGTATAACGAATGCTTTATTTAATGATTACTTCGATATCTCATACTTCATTTTCGCACTCCCATTTTGTATCCTTTCTTTAGAAGAATATAAATCTCAGGAAAATCTCGGAAGACTTTTGGCTGATGAATAGCGGGCTGAAATTTTTTCTTAATTTCATATTCAGTTTAGTTACGTTGATTTTTCATTTATATCTTTTAATAAAAATGACAATAGATGAGAGGTATATACTTAGTGGAATTTTACTAATTCCGGTATCAATATTCTCTGTAAGAATTAATAAAATGATTAAACAAAAGTTAATGGAGATAAGGCAAAATAGAGTTTAACTTGATTATGCATGAAGGGATCCAGGAATTAATAAAAAAAAGTCAGAGATTCACGTTATCCTCTCTGACTTTCTGAAAATAAATCTAAAAAAAACTTACGCCATCAATGCAGCGATTGCTGAAGTATTTACAATATCCTCAACACTGCAGCCACGGCTAAGATCGAACAAAGGTTTCTTTAATCCTTGAACAACCGGTCCAACAGCTTCCGCTTTACCAAGTCTTTGAGCTATTTTGTAACCGATGTTTCCTGCTTGAAGATCAGGGAAAACCAAAACATTTGCACGACCGGCTACATTGCTTCCGGGAGATTTTTTCTTACCGATAGAATCAACAATTGCTGCATCAAATTGGAGTTCACCATCAACATTTAAGTCGGGGCGTTTATCCTGTACAAATTTCGTTGCAGCCCTTACTTTATCAATAAGTTCATGTTCGGCACTTCCTTTTGTAGAGAATGATAACATTGCAACATATGGTTCATCACCGGTTAATTTTTTATGATTGTCAGCAGTGCTTATTGCGATGTCGGCAAGTTGCATTGCATCGGGATTAGGAACCACTGCACAATCAGCAAAGCTATAAGTAATTTCGGGATAAACCATCAAGAAGAAACTTGAAACAATAGAAATTCCTTCAGCCATTCCGACAACTTGAATTGCTGCACGTAAAACATCTCCGGTTGAAGCAAAGGAACCGGCAACATTTCCATCAGCCATTCCTTCTTTAACCAACATTGCACCGAAAAATAAATCTTTTTTCATAGTCTCACGGGCTAGTTCAATGGTCATTCCTTTATGTTTTCTCTGATTGAAAAATATATTTGCAAAGTCACTTAATTTATCCGAGTTCTCCGGATTGATTATTCTGACTCCCTGTAAATTAATTCCCAATTTTGCTGCTTCATCACGGACTTTTTGCTCATTGCCCAAAGTAATAACACTTGTAATATTTTGTTGGACTAACATTTCTGCCGCACGAAGTACACGTTCATCGTGAGATTCCGGAAGGACTATTGTTCTTTTCTTCTTTGAAGCTTTTTCTTTGATTTGATTTAATAAAACTAATTCAGCCATAACTATCCTAATAAAATGATTAATTGACACTGTCAATTTATGAAAAATGAATGAAGTATACCCAATTATTGTTTTCTGTTTAATCTCAAAAGGATTAACTTTTTTTTCGTTTCGATTAGCCTTAGTTTCATCAAATCATTTGATAAGATTTTTAATCTGAATATATTTTCCGTGAGGAATAAAAAATAATATTTGATAACGAGTAATGAATTATTTCGATAACAAAACCCGCAATAAATATCTACTAACAATAATCTCGGTGATTTTGATTGTTTTGTTCGTCTATTTAATAAACAGGATATATACTTTAACATTAGAAGAAACTAAAGAGAACCATCAAAAACAGCAGATGGAAATGGCTAAAGCTGTTTCGCATGGAATAAATTATTACGTGGAGTATTTGATAAAAGAAATCGAATATATATCGGAAAATAACAGTTCAATTATTACTTATAAAAATGAAAATGTTTCAATAATTAATCATCTCCTTTCACGCTATGACCGATCAATTGTTTCAAACTTATTATACCTAAACTTAAATGAGCCGGATAAAACTACTGACTCATTATTTTCTGATAGTACTTTTAATTTATATCTGCAAAATAGTTGCAAGAAACTTTCGAGAGAAAAATATTCTAAATGTTACGTTAGCGATATTATGTCGACAAACTATCACGGCAAAGAAGAGACAAAAATATTTTTTGTAATAAGTCCATGGAACAAAAGTTCAACTAAAAATTCGTCTTATACCGGGGAGTTTATTGTTTATATAATAGATTTTGATTTACTTATTGAACGATTTGTTAAACCTTTAAAACTATCTAACAATGACTTTGTATGGATTTTAGATAATAAGGGAAGACTAATTTTTCACCCCCATCATGAAGAAATGTTGTTTAATTCTATTTATGATAAAGATACAGAATGTTTATCTTGTCACGTCTCTTTTGATGTGCAAAAAAAGATGGTTGAATCGAATGAGGGATTTTATGGTGAGTATCATGTCTTGGGGGATGAGCCTTCGAAAATTTTTGCCTACGTTCCCATAAATGTTGGAACTCAAAAATGGTTTTTGGCAATCTCTACTTTTTTACCCGATGTTACTTCACGATTGAAGGATAAATTTATTCTCTTTTTTCTTTTAGGAATAGTAATCTTAGTAACATTCTGGTTTTTTGTTTTAATTATTTACTACCTTAATATTAAAAGAATAAGAGCGGAAGAAACGAATAGGAATTTGATTAAAATACAGGAATATCAGGATCAACTTAATCATACATCAAGGCTTGCATCTATAGGAGAACTTGTAGATACGGTGGCTCATGAAGTCAACACACCGGCTGGTATAATTTCAGCGCATGTTGATTCAATTTTGTTGTTCCCAAATAAACAAATAGATTTGAAACAAGAATTGGAATTAATCAAAAGACAGATTAAAAGAATTAGCGAATATACAGGAAGTCTTCTAAGCTTTTCTAAAAGGATTGCTTCTAACCCTGAAGAACTTGATATCAAACATCTATTAAATGAATGCTTTTTTCTTCTAAACCACCGGGTAAAAGAAAAAGGAATTTTTGTAACTAAAAAGTTTGGGAATAGCGATTTCTTGATTCTTGCTGATAGACGGCAGATTGAACAAGCAATTATTAATATTCTTAACAATGCAATTGATGCAGTAAATTACGGTGGAAAAATATTTGTCTCGGTTGAAGATTCTACAAATACTAATATGGACTTCAGCGAAGATGACATGGTCAATTCTGTAAAGATAAAATTCAAAGACGACGGAGTCGGAATCAAAAATGAAGACAAAGAAAAAATATTTGACCCCTTCTTTAGTACAAAACAAAAAAACGGTACAGGTTTGGGTTTATCAATAACAAAAACTATAATTCAAAAACATGAAGGTGAAATTAAAGTGGAAAGTGAACCTGGTAAGGGAACGACTTTTACACTAATTATTCCAAAGAAAAGCAAAACTAAATGAACAACAAACCGAAAATCCTAATCATTGATGATGAACCCGATATGTTAAGTGCATGTTCAATGATTTTGACAGCGTTGGAACTTAATCCATTCCCATTTTCAGATTGCGATAAAGCTATAAAATCTTTCAGTGAAGAAGAATACGATTTAATAATTTGTGATCTTCTTATGCCTAAACATGATGGAATGAAAATTTTAGAAATAAGTAAAAAATTAGCCCCGCACACTCCAATAATAATTTTCACTGCTTATGGTACAATCGATAGAGCAGTTGCTGCAATGAAAGCTGGCGCATTTGATTTTGTTCAAAAACCTTTCGATACCGAATTACTCCAAATTGTGATAACCAAAGGTTTGCGTCAGCGTGAACTTTATAAGGAGAGATTTAATCTTCTTAAACAGCTTGAAGATAAGTATCACTTTGATCATATCATCGGGAAAAGTGAGCAGATGCAAAATATTTTTGAGATGATTGAAAACATTGCCGGAACAGATGTCAATGTTCTCATTACCGGTGAAAGTGGTACAGGGAAAGAGTTAATAGCAAGAAGTATTCACGCAAGAAGTAAAAGAAAAACAAAACCATTTGTCCCGGTTAATTGTGGTGCATTCCCTGAGAATCTTTTTGAAGCTGAAATGTTTGGTTATGAGAAGGGGGCATTTACTGGGGCTGTAGGAAGAAAAATCGGACTGCTTGAATTTGCAGATAGCGGTACTTTTTTTCTTGATGAAGTTTGCGAATTACCGGTAAATCTACAAATTAAATTGCTGCGAACGCTTCAAGATCATCAACTTCGCAGAGTTGGTGGGAATGATTTAATTCGCTCAGATATTAGAATTATTTCAGCTACAAACCGTAATATAATAGAGGCTATAGAAAACGAAACTTTAAGAAAAGATTTTTTCTATAGGATTAATGTTCTTAATATTCAAATCCCGCCGCTTAGGGAAAGAAAAGAAGATATACAATTACTCGCAGAACATTTTTTTCAAAAAATATTAAAATCAATTAATAAAGAGTTGAAAGGATTTTCTGAAGAAGTCATTGAGGTTTTTGAAAACTATCCATGGAATGGGAATGTTCGAGAATTGGAGAATGTTGTTGAACGTGCAATTGCAATTGCAAAAACTGATTGGATAACCGTCAACGAACTACCATCAAATATGCTCGAGAATTATAGGGGAAACAGCAGCCATCAGCAATCTACTTTATCACAACAAAAACAGATGGCTTCAGAAGAAGTTGAAAAAAGGTTTTTACAGAACTCACTTCAAAAAAATAATGGCAACATAACTAAAGTAGCAGAAGAAGCCTTCCTTAGTAGAAGACAAATTCATAGATTAATACACGTATATAATTTGGATCCAAATAAGTTCAGAAAGGGGAATGACGAATAGTTATATCGAATAAAGTGTGACATCTAACTGCTTTTAGTGTGACATACACTTCTCACATCTTCACTTTTTCCCTTCACCATTTTAATTTAAATCCTTCGTTGGGAATTTAATTTCTTGGATTATTGATTGTTTTCTAAACTTTTTTGTTGGACTCTTTATATCACAAAGATTTTTTACAAATGGTATGATTTGTGACCCTTCCTTATAAAAATATTTTAAAGAAACATGACCGGTATAATCTTTAGTCAAAATAGCCAAACAATAGACCTCTGTTTCGATGTATGTTCGGAATTGGGGATTGGTCTGTTGAAAATTAAAGATTTCCCCACATTATTGATCGAAATACAGAATGACAAAGCAAATATTTTAATAATCGATTGTGAGAGTAGTAATGAATCTCTCAAATGGATAAAAATTATTAAAAAAATAAATTATCATCTACCTGTTATAGTAATATGTGACAACCCTGAAAATATTGACGGCGGCAGATTTTACGAAGTGGGAGTATTTAACATTTCGCAAAGACCATTATCTGAAGAATTATTCAAAGATATAATTGAAGCTTCAATCAAAAATACATTCAATAAAAACAACTAAATACAAAGAGAAAACATGACACAAGAAATTCAAAAAGAAAAAGTTCAACCCCGCAGAGATTTTTTAAAATATCTTCTTTCAAGCGTGACTGCCGGATTTGGTCTAATTGTTTTTTACCCGGTTTTTTCTTTTATGAAGCCGCCCAAACAACGGGAAGTTGAAGTCACAAGCTTAAAAATCGGAAATGTTGATGATATAGAAATCGGTGGATCCAAGATTATTAGGTTTGGAAACAAACCTGTAATTGTGATTCGGAACGGTAAAGAAGATTTCAGCGCTTTGTCTGCAACTTGTACTCACCTTGACTGCACTGTTCAATATAAAAAAGATGAATCTGTTATATGGTGTGCATGCCACAATGGAAAATATGATTTAACAGGAAGAAATATTTCGGGTCCGCCTCCACGACCTTTAGAAAAATTTAAAGCAGATGTTAAGAATAATGAAATAATTATATCTAAAATAGTTTAACTCCGGGATAAAACATGAAAAAAATTTTTACTAATCTTTATAATTGGGTGGATGAAAGAGTTGACCTTTCGGACATTGTGAAGTTCATGAGCAAAAAATATGTACCTGTGCACAGTCATTCTATATGGTACTATTTTGGCGGTGTAAGTTTATTCTTTTTTATTATTCAAGTTGTTACAGGCATTCTGCTCTTATTCTATTATAAAGGGAGTGCTGACCTGGCATACGAGAGCATTCATTTTATAATGTCTAAAGTTGAATTCGGATGGCTTATTAGATCAATACATACATGGTCTGCAAATCTTTTTGTGTTAGCCACATTCATTCACATGTTTAGTGTTTATTTTGAAAAGGCTTACAGAAAACCAAGAGAAATGACATGGATAACGGGAATGTTGATGTTCTTCCTCGCACTCGGTTTTGGATTTAGCGGTTATCTTCTGCCATGGAATGAGTTAGCCTTTTTTGCTACAAAAGTGGGGACAGATATTGCCGGAGTATTACCAATTATCGGTGAACCAATAAAGATATTTTTAAGAGGGGGAGAAGATGTTACCGGTGCTACACTCTCACGCTTTTTTGGATTTCATGTTGCTTTATTCCCGGGAATTTTTACAGTTCTCTTATTCATTCATCTTCTTCTTGTTCAGCGTCAGGGTATGAGTGAACCATTAAATGAAAAAGTCAAAAAGACGATGCCCTTTTTCCCTAACTTCGTATTAAGAGATTTACTGCTTTGGCTTGTAGTGCTGAATTTATTAGCGATTCTTGCAGTATTCTTCCCTGCCGAATTAGGTATCAAAGCAGATCCATTAGCTCCAGCTCCTGCCGGAATAAAACCGGAATGGTACTTTCTTTTCATGTTTCAAACACTGAAATATATTCCCGGGTATGTTTTATTCATTGAAGGAGAAATATTAGGAATCTTTCTATTTGGATTAGCTGGTGTATTATGGGTTTTAGTTCCATTCTGGGATAAAAAATCCGAACGGGGAAGGCAGAATAAATTAGTTAATTACATCGGGATTTTTGCAGTTATGTTTATTATCGTTATGACAATCGTAGGGTGGCTTTTATGAAAAACATTTTATCAAAATATATCTTTGTGATTTTCTGTTTGATATGCTCTCAAATTACTATTGCCAAAACTGACGAGTGTGTTAGTTGTCATTCCGGGCTTGACGATTCCCCTTCAAAATTATTTAAAAATGATGTTCATCAAAAAGTTGGTCTTTCATGCAGTTCTTGCCACGGTGGTGATAATACATCTGATGATATGGAAATTTCGATGGATAAGAAGAAAGGATTTCTTGGAGTCCCTTCGCAAAATAGAATTTCAGAAATTTGTGCAAAATGCCACTCAGATATTGAAAATATGAAAAAATATAGGACAGATATTTCAACCGGACAGTTGGAGGAGATGAAAAAAAGTGTTCACGGTGCAATTGCTGTTGATGGCAAGGGGATGATTCTCCAATGTACTACATGTCATAATGCGCATGGTATAAAAAAAAATACTGATTCCGGTTCCCCGGTTTATCCGACAAATCTTCCTAATACGTGTAATAAATGTCATGGTGATATTAATTATATGCGAAAATATAATCCGGGGTTGTCAGTTGATCAACTTGCTAAATATCGAGAAAGTAAACACGGAAAATTAAACTTAAAAGGAAATAGCAAAGTGGCTCAATGTGCGAGTTGTCACGGCTCGCACGCTGTTTTTACCTCAAAAGATGTTAGGTCAAAAGTCTATCCTCTTAATATCCCTGAAACATGCAGCACTTGCCATAGCGACAAGGAATATATGAAAGAAAGCAACATCCCCACAGATCAATTTGAAAAATATAAAAAGAGTGTGCACGGTGTTGCTCTTTACGAAAAGAAAGATATTTCTGCTCCGGTTTGCAATAGTTGTCATGGTAATCATGCAGCGACACCTCCGGGAATTTCTTCTATTTCAAAAATATGCGGGACTTGCCACGCATTGAATGCTGAATTGTTTGGAAATAGCCCCCACAAAAAAGTTTTCGATGAAAACAACTATCCTGAATGCGAAACATGTCACGGAAATCATCTTATATTAGTTGCAAGAGATCAACTTCTCGGTGTAAATGAAGGGGCGGTTTGTGCAAAATGCCATTCAGCGGAGAAAAACCCCAAAGGTTTCAAAGCCGCTGTTAAAATGCGTGCACTAATTGATAGTCTTGTTGTGTTGGACTCCTTATCAAGAAGACAAGTTTTTATTGCTGAACAGAAGGGGATGGAAGTTGAGGAAGCAAAATTCAAATTGAGAGATGTTCATCAAGCAGAACTTGAGGCGCGAACTGTAGTCCATGCATTTGATGCTGAAAAATTTAGTGAAATAATCAATAAAGGGGTGAACGCATCAAATGAGGTTATAAGTGAAGCCAATTCACAAGTTGATGAATATTATTTCCGCCGTTATGGATTAATAGTAGCTGTTCTAATAATTTCATTATTAGCGTTACTCTTGTACTTTCAAATAAAAAGAATAGAAGCAAAGCAAAATTTATAGTAGTTTATTAAAAAGAGGTTCTTATGAATAAATTGAACCAAGATATATCACTTTCAGAACTCGCAGAAATTGTTTCTGGAATTGAAGCGAGACTCTCAAAAATTGAAGGTCAACTTATTTCCGGAAGATTAAGTCAACCTAAAGAAGAATCGGAAATCATTCCCGTTATTAAAGAAACAGAAGATGAAATAGAATTGAGAATCGGCGAACGCTGGTTTGCAAAAATTGGAATAGTTGCGTTCCTATTTTCTGTTTTTTTCTTGTTGATACTTCGAATAGAAAACTTTCCTCAAATGATTCACATTTTTGCCGGATACCTAATTGCATCAATTATGATTTTAATATCTTATTGGAAAAATGAGAAATTAGGGAACCTCTCAAATTATCTTTTGGGTGGTGGTTTTATAATCCTTTACTTTTCAACTTTAAGACTGCATTTCTTCGGAACTGAACCGTTGATAGAAAGCCTATCTGTTTTATCTATTACATTATATGTTATCTGTATTTGCATCTTAGCAGCTTCAGTGTTAAGATATTCCCCTTATCTAACTGCACTAAGTTTTACATTAGTATTCACAACTGCCCTTTTATCAGATAATGGAATTATTCTTTTTAGTTCTCTTTTAATTATTAGTTCGTTGTCTGCTTATTTTAGTAACCGATATGAATGGGATGGTTTAATAATTTTTTCAATTCCTTTAACATTATTAACACACTTGTTGTGGTTTTTAGGAAATCCGATATTAAACGGAACAATAAACATAAATCTGGATTATCAACTAACGGTGCTATTTATTCCGTTGTATTCAGCTATTTATGGCTTTGGGCGAGTTAAAAGTTTTGTTTCAGAATCTGAGGAACCGGGTTTAATCATCACGACATTTCTCAATTCCGCAATAACATTCATGCTGTTCTTGTTTATACTCCTAAAGCTGGAAAACGAATTCGATTCACTATTAAATTTTGGAATTGCAATACTTTATATTTCGCTCGCTGCATTTTATTGGCGAAAACAAAATAGTAGTATTATCACTTTTATTTATTCGATGGTAGCATACGGAGCTTTAAGCACTGCAATTGTGCTTAATTTCGAAAGCCCGAATTATTATTTTTGGTTATGCTGGCAGAGTGTAATTGTAGTTTCGACTGCTTTATGGTTCAGATCAAAGTTTATTGTGGTGGCAAATTTCTTCATTTTTCTTGTAATAGTAATCGCAAGTTTTGCAAGTGGTAATAGATATGAGGCAGCAAGTTTAAATTTTGGAATTGTTGCGCTTATAAGTGCAAGGGTTATGAATTGGCAGAAAGATAGGCTGGAGTTGGAGTCTGAAAAGCTTCGCAATTCCTATCTAATAATTGCATTGCTAACTATCCCTTATGTACTGTATAATATCTTACCCGCTTACTTTATAGGGATATCATGGATTTTCTTGGCATTAACCTACTATATAATTGGTAAAATACTAAATATTAAAAAATATAGATTAATGGCTACGGCAACACTATTCATGTCTCTCATATATATATTCATTTTCGGATTGACTAGCGCAGATACCGGTTACAAAATTATTTCATTTTTACTCGTGAGTATCGCTCTGATTTTTATTTCAATTGTTTACTCAAGAGTAAAAGCGAAGGAGAAGCAAAACTAATTTTTCGTAAGTAAGAGTAGAAGCACATAGACGAATAAATTTGAATAAGTTATTCCAACATTATTCTCTATGTGCCTCTTTCATTTATAACAAATGCCCTTGATGAAACCCCCGGACCAGAAACCGCATCTCACAAATTCGATAGAATATTTTTTCACTTCAAAGTTATTTTCAATCGAGCCATCATTTCTAAACACTACTATTTTTGGATGATTATAGGATAACTTTGAGAAAATTGAAAACAGTCGCAATAAATTGATTTTTGATTCGAAATAAGATAACTTTACCCTCTTAATTTTAATATGAATACCAATAATATAAGTTACATTTTATCAGAAATTGAAAAAGTAACAACTGCATGCGGCAGATCGGTTAATGAAGTTGAATTAATTGCTGTCTCCAAAACTTTTGGAGTTCAGGAAATTAAGTTTGCAATTGAAGCAGGATTAGTCAACTTCGGTGAGAATAAAGCTCAAGAGTTAAACCTGAAGGCTTCAGAGTTAGCAGAGGAAAAAATATTATGGCATTTTATCGGGCATCTTCAATCAAACAAAGTTAAGTATGTTGTTCCTGTTGCTGAATATATTCATTCTGTGGATTCTTTGAAGATTGCAATTGAAATTGAGAAGGCAGCTGCAAAGCTTGGAAAGAAACAAAAAGTTCTGCTTGAAATTAAAACAGCTCCCGAAGAGAATAAGTATGGTTTAACAGATATAAATGAAATATTTGGGCTTATTAAATATATTACAAACTCAATTTCGCTTGACTTTCAAGGGCTAATGACAATTGCTCCTTTTGTTGATGATGAAACTGAAATTCGGAAAAGTTTTGTGATATTAAAAAAACTTAAAGAAGAAATTCAAAGTTCAGGATATATTTGCAAGCATCTTTCTATGGGTATGACCAGCGATTTTCAAATCGCAATTGAAGAAGGTGCTACAATGTTGAGAATCGGGTCAGCTATTTTTGGTAATAGAAATTATAATTAAATGGAATTGTTTTGAGAATAACACCTCTAAATATTAAGAAACAGGAATTTAAGAAATCTCTCCGCGGTTTTGATACCGAAGAGGTTTTAGCTTTCCTTGAAAAAATTGCCGATGAGTTTGAGACAATTCAATCGGAAAACGAAACCCTTAAACGATCTCTTGATGAAGCAACTGTCCAGTTGACTGAGTTTAGAAGAATCGAAAAGAATTTGCAGGATACACTGATTAAAGCTCAGGAGAATTCTTCTAAATCGATTGAGTCTGCTAAAAAACAGACAAATCTAATGATTAAAGAAGCTGAATTAAAAGCTTCGCAAATTCTCGAAAAAACTAAGGAAGGCGCTGACGAGATTCGGAATTCTATTATTAAACTACGTGAGGAACGTGATTTGATAATTGCTCGGCTAAAAGCTATTGTTTCAACACAATCGCAGCTACTCGAAATTAAAGTTGAAAAAGCTGACAACGAACCGAAACCTCTGGGTAAATCTATCCCACAGCAAAAAGTTGAAATTCAAATCGATGATATTATTGAGAAATTATTATGACGATCCTTACTGAAAAAATTGAAGAGACTATTTCTTACATTAGAAAATTTACAAAGGATAATTATTCTGTTGGAATAATTCTCGGTACAGGTCTTGGCGGTTTAGTAGATGAAATTGAAATTAAGCATTCGATTGATTATGCTGATCTTCCACATTTTGCATTATCGACTGTTGAGTCGCATCACGGAAAATTGATTTTCGGTAAGATAGGTGAAAAAAATGTAGTTGCAATGCAGGGGCGTTTTCATTTTTATGAAGGCTATTCGATGCAGCAACTTACTTATCCGGTTCGATTAATGAAATTTCTTGGTGTTGAAACTCTGCTTGTTTCAAATGCTTGCGGTGGAATGAATCCGGTTTATCGACGTGGTGATATAATGTTGATGGTAGATCATATAAATCTACTTGGAGATAATCCCCTTATCGGTAAAAATGAAGATTCTCTTGGTCCACGTTTCCCTGATATGAGTGAACCGTATGACCTTAAACTTGTTCAGTTAGCCGAAGATATTGCTTTACAAAATAGTATTAAAGTTCATCGTGGAGTTTACGTTGCGGTTCCCGGTCCGAACCTAGAGACTCGTGCAGAATATCGATTCCTTAGATTAATTGGGGCGGATGTAGTAGGCATGTCAACCGTACCTGAAAATATTATAGCTAATCATATGGGAATTCGTGTACTCGGATTCAGTATAATTACTGATGAATGTTTTCCGGATTCCTTGAAGCCGGTGAGCATTGAAGATGTTCTCTCTGCTGCTATGGCAGCTGAACCAAAAATGACTTTAATTATGAAGGAAGTTATTAAGAGGTTATGATGTCACCAAATAAATATACCGGATACTTTTTCCCTCTGCTTCTCGCCGTAATGATTTTCATATCGAATTTTATTGATACGAATATCTTTAGTGTCGGCGAAAATAATTTTGCGATCTGGTTTGTTATTTCATTCCTCGCATTTGGATTCGGTTGGTTAATTAATAAAAAATTTGATTGGAATACCGGTGTCAATGTTTTTATTTCACTTACCATCGCCACAACAGTATTGTCGGTTTTAGTGGTTGTGTTTTTCAAAGAGTATTTTTCATCGAGTGAGTTTGTTGTGGAAAATATTTTTCTCTATTCTTTGAGAAATATTTTACTTGGTGCTACCGGTTATTTCGGTATGGCAGTCGCTGAAATTTATAAAGTGAAAAAAGATTATGAAATAATTAAAGCGAAATTACAAGCATATCAAGAAACTATCGGTTCTTCAAAAAAGGAAGCTGAAATATTATTGAGAGAGGCACAAGTAAAAGCACTTCAAATAATAACAGAAGCGGAATCAATCTCCAAAAACACAATACTAAAGAAAGAACGGATTGAAAGAGAATTAAGAGAGTTTATTCAAATAGAGAAAGAGTTAATTAAAAAATACGAAGAGTAATCCTCTTCTCATCTAGTCAATTTATAAGTTAGATTATAATAGCATATGTTCAAACAATACCCTGAAAAGATTCATTATCCCTCGATTGAATCAAAAATTTTAAAGTTTTGGGAAGAAGAAAAAATATTCGAAAAAAGTATTTCTTCCAGAAGTGGTGATAAATCATTTACTTTCTACGAAGGTCCCCCTACTGCAAACGGAAAACCCGGTATTCATCATGTAATGGCACGTACATTAAAAGATATGGCTTGTCGATACAAAACTTTAAAAGGTTATCAAGTTCATCGAAAAGCAGGCTGGGATACACATGGGCTTCCGGTTGAGATTGAAGTTGAAAAAGCACTTGGTATAAAAAACAAAAGTGAAATCCCTCAATTTGGAGTTGAAAAATATAATAAAGCATGTCGTGATTCCGTCTTTACCTATAAAGACCTATGGGAAAAAATGACAACTCGAATGGGGTATTGGATTGATCTTGAAACAGCTTATGTCACATGTACCAACAATTATATTGAATCTGTCTGGTGGTCATTAAAAACTTTGTTTGATAAAGGACTAATCTTCAAAGATTATAAAATTGTTCCACAATGTCCCCGTTCGGAAACTGTTCTTTCTTCGCATGAACTTGCGCTTGGTTATAAGATGACCAAAGATCCGTCAGTTTATATTTTTTTCAAATTGAAGGAGGAAGATTCTTCTATTCTTGTTTGGACTACTACCCCATGGACATTAATTTCAAACGTTGCGCTTGCTGTTGGTGCTGATGTCGATTATGTAAAAATTAAGCATAAAGACAAAAATATTATTCTTGCAAAAGCACGACTCTCAGTTATTGATGGTGATTATGAAATAATCGAAGAGTTCAAAGGAACAGCTTTAGAAGGAAAAGAATATGAACAATTAATGCCATATGTCTCAGTCGATAAAAAAGCTTTTTACGTTGTAGTGGGTGATTTTGTAAGTACTAGCGACGGTTCAGGAATAGTTCACATAGCCCCCGCATTTGGAGCTGATGATTATGAAATTTCTAAAAAATATAATCTTCCGATGCTGCAGCCTGTAACACGCGGTGGTCTTTTTACTGAAGTGATTACTGATTTTGCAGGGCAATTCGTTAAAGATGCAGATGCCGGGATTATTAAAAAACTTCGCGCTGAAGGGAAACTTTACAGAAAAGAAACAATTGAGCACTCTTATCCTTTTAGCTGGCGGTTCGATAATGTACCGGTAATTTATTACGCTCGTGAATCATGGTTTATTCGCACAACTGCTATGGCTGAGCGAATGGTGGAGTTGAATAAAACTATAAATTGGTATCCTCCTGAAGTCGGTTCCGGTAGATTTGGTAATTGGCTTGAAGATAATAAAGATTGGGCATTATCACGTGACAGATTTTGGGCAACGCCCCTTCCAATCTGGTTAAGTGATGATGGCGAAATGATTGCTGTCGGAAGTATTGAAGAATTAAAAGAAGGATTTATCGAAGAAGAAGGGAAGAGAATTTCAGTTAGGGATCTTGATGATATAGACCTTCATAAACCCTTTGTCGATAAAATTTATTTTGAGAGAAATGGTAAACTTTTCAAACGTACACCTGAATTAATTGATGTTTGGTATGACTCAGGTGCAATGCCTTTTGCTCAATATCATTATCCGTTCGAAAATAAAGAATGGTTTGAAAAGAATTATCCGTCTGATTTTATTTCCGAAGGAATTGATCAAACGCGAGGTTGGTTCTATACACTTCATGCTATAGGAACTATGTTGTTTGATAAAGTTGCATATAAAAATGTTCTGGTCAATGATTTAATTCTTGATAAAAATGGCCAGAAGATGTCAAAGTCAAAAGGAAATACGGTTGATCCGTTTATGCTATTTGATAAATATGGTTCGGATGCAACACGTTGGTATCTGGTATTTAACAGTCCCCCCTGGCGACCGACTCTATTTGATGAGGACTCTCTTGCTGAAACTCAACGAAAGTTTTTTGGCACATTGATGAATACATATTCATTCTTCGCGTTATATGCTAATATAGATGGATTCAAATTTAAGGAAGCATCGCTCCCTTATAATGAAAGACCGGAAATTGACCGTTGGATTATTTCCAAACTTAATTCGGTTGTTTCGGAATATGAAAGTTATATGGAATCGTATGATGTTACTAAAGCTGTACGCCTTGTATCATCATTCACTATTGACCAACTTTCAAATTGGTATGTGCGTAGAAGCCGCCGACGTTTCTGGAAATCAGAAATGAATGTGCAAAAACTTTCTGCATATCAAACTTTATACGAATGCTTAAATACAATTTCTAAAATGATTTCTCCGTTTACACCCTTTCTCGCTGAAGAATTGTATCAAAATTTGAATAGGATAACGAAAAATGAAGAGCATGAATCAGTACATCTCTCATATTTTCCTGAAATAACTTTTACTGATAAATCGCTTGAAGAGAAGATGGAAATTGCTCAAAGCGTTGTCTATATTACAAGAGCAATGAGAGCTAAACTTAATCTGAAAGTTCGACAGCCTCTTAAAAAAATTATGGTTGTTGTTTCTGATGATAAAAAAGATGCATTAACTCAAATGCAAGAAGTTATTCTTGATGAGTTAAATATTAAAGAATTAGTGGTACTTACAGACGATTCCGGTATTGTAAATAAATCAGCCAAACCGAATTTCAAATCAATAGGTCCGAAATTCGGGAAAATTGTTAATCCGGTTGCTAATGCGATCCGTTTGTTTGGTAAAGATGAAATTAAACAATTAGAAACTGGGAATGAAATCTCAGTAAATCTAAATGGAACAGATGTTCTGATAACTCTCTCAGATGTCGAAATTGTCAGTTCAGAAATTACGGGTTGGTCTGTGGAGAGTCAGGATGGAGTTACAGTTGCACTTGATACCGAATTAACAGAAGAATTAATACGTGAAGGTTTAGCCAGAGAGTTTGTTAATCGGGTTCAAAATATGCGTAAAGATGCCGGATTTGACGTTACAGATAGAATTCGTATAAATTTTTCGGCTGACGATACGCTTTTTAATGCAATCAATCAATTCAATGACTATATTGCGAATGAAACCTTAGCAGAATCTGTACAAACCATTGTTAACGAAGAAAGTTTCAACCAGGAATGGACAATTAACGAGTTCTATTGTAGAATTAGTATAGAAAAATTATTATCCTAAATGAGGAGAGATTAGCATGGCTAAAAAAACAACTACTGTAAAAAAAGTGGCGGCAAAAAAAGCCCCAGCTAAAAAAGCACCTTCTAAAAAAGTAGTAGCAAAGGGAAAGAATGTTAAAGCTACTAAAGAAGTGAAGAAAACTGTAGCTAAAGTTTCGGCAAAACCGAAGGCAAAGAGTGTTGCAGCAAAACCTACTAAAGTTGTAAAAAAAGCGGCAGCTAAAGTCTCTTCTGTGAAACCTATATCAATTAAAAAAACAGAAAAGAAGATGACAGACAAAAAAACGACAGAAAAAGCAGTGAAGAAAGTGACCAAGAAAAAAGTGGAAATTATTCCAACTCCTGAACCACCAAAGAAAGTAGTTAAAATAAAAGGTTATAGTAAAAAAGATTTAGAACACTTCAAGAAAATTATCTTAGATAAAAGAAATGAAATTCTTGATCAATTACAAAATCTACGCGATCAAATGATGGATCCAACAACAGGCGAATATATCAATGAAAATTCCCCATACTCACTGCACATGGCAGAACAGGGGACTGACGCGATGGAAAGAGAAAAAACATTTCTTTATGCTCAAAGAGAAAATAAATTTCTTGGTTATCTTGAAGATGCTTTGAAAAGAATTGAAGCTGGTACGTACGGTATCTGTGTTGAATGTATGGATGAACCTCAACATCTTTGCGATACTTGTCCGTTGATTCCTAAAGCAAGGCTTGAAGCAGTTCCACATAGTCAATTATGTACGCCTATTAAATTACGTCAAGAAAAGAAACGATAGAATAATCTAGCTATTAAATGTGGACAGATAAAATAAATTTTATCTCTGTTAGCAATTAAATTAGATTAACTTCAGAAAGATTTTAAATTTGAAGGTTCTTTATTATACTCTGGTTATTGTAATATTAGATCAACTCACCAAAATTATCGTTAAAGGTTTTTCAATTCCTTTCATTAATTTTAAACATGAAGGGATGTTCTACGGACAGAGAATTCCTGTAATTGGGGATTTCTTCCAATTCACTTTTGTTGAAAATCCGGGAATGGCTTTCGGTATTGATTTTGGTGATGGGGTAAAATTGTGGCTCTCACTTTTTTCAGTGTTTGCCAGCATTGGCTTGTTGTATTATCTCTACCATGTTCGTAAAGAAAGTTTCAGTCTAAGATTTTCATTGGCTTTAATACTTGGCGGTGCAATCGGCAACCTGATAGATAGAGTTTTTTACGGCATATTTTATAGTTATGCACCACTTTTCTACGGCAAAGTTGTTGACTTTTTAGATTTTGAATTCTTTAATTTTGAGATTTTCGGAAGAAGTTATGACAGATGGCCTATTTTCAATATTGCTGATATGGCGGTATCGATAGGTGTGCTTGTCCTACTTATTTTTTATAAGCAACACCAGGAAATTATTGGTGAAAAGAATGAAAATAGTGAAATAGAAAATTTAGCAACCGAAAATGTTTCGGATGCTGCAGTCAATTTTGATAATCCTACGGAAGGTAAAGAACAAAAAGACAATGACAAACCTGATAACAGAGAAGAAGTTCAGGCTTGATGTTCCTGAAGGTCAAAAGAAGGAACGGATTGATGTTCACCTCACACATAAATTAGAAAACGCTACACGAAATCGAATTCAAAACTTAATTGATGCCGGGTTAGTCCTCGTTAATAATAAAGTTGTAAAGCAAAATTATAAAGTAAATCCATTCGATATAATTGAAGTAACAATCCCAATTTCTCCACGACCTGAAGATATTGAGCCGGAAAATATTCCGTTAAATATTGTTTTTGAAGATGACTATTTTATTGTTGTTAACAAAGCAGCAGGAATGGTTGCACACCCTGCCTACGCAAATTATACCGGAACTCTTGTAAATGCGCTTTTACATCATACTTCAAAATTGAGTGAGACTAATGAATTATCACGTCCGGGGATTGTACATCGAATAGATAAAGATACGAGCGGATTACTTGTTGTTGCAAAGGATGAAGTTACGCATGCTTTTTTGGCAAAGCAGTTTGCTGCTCATTCTATAGAACGGGAATATTGGGCAATTGTTTGGGGTTTAATGAAAACCACCAAAGGTGAAATCAATAAAAATTTAATTCGAAGCAATACTGACCGTAAAAAATTTACAATTAGTGAAAAAGATGGGAAAACCGCTTTAACTTATTTTGAAGTAGTTGAAGAATTCGACTTTGCGTCCCTTCTCAAATTAAATCTTAAAACAGGAAGGACTCACCAGATAAGAGTTCACCTCTCAAGTATAAATCATCCTATTTTTGGTGATCCAACTTATGGAGGGAGAACATTAGTTTATGGTTCTCAATTACCAAAAATGAAAAGTCGATTTGAAAACTTACTTCAACTGATGCCTCGTCAAGCTCTTCATGCAAGGACACTCGGTTTTGTTCATCCATCAACAAAAGAATTTGTAAGGTTTACAACAGAGTTGCCTCAAGACTTTATTACACTTCTTGATGAGCTAAAGAAATAACCCGATAAAATACTTCAATAAACCCGTTAGAATCATTATTTTTGTTAATCAAAAAGAGAGCGGAAAATATGTTCAATATTTATAATACACTTACAAGAAAAAAAGAAGCATTTGTTTCGATCGAAAAAAATAAAGTTAAAATGTATGTTTGCGGACCTACAGTATATGATTACTTTCACTTAGGAAATGCTCGCTCATTTATTATGTCCGATATCATAAGACGTTACCTTGAATATAAAGGTTATGAGGTAACTTTCGTTATGAATTTAACGGATGTTGATGATAAAATAATTAATAAAGCTAATTCTGAAGGGAAATCACCGCAAGATATTGCTGAGATCTATAGCAAAGCTTTTTTTGAAGATATTGATAAACTTCGAATTAAACGAGCTTCGGTTAACCCAAAGGCGACTGAACATATGGAGGAAATCGTTTCACTTATCTCTGATTTGGAAGAAAAGGGATTTGCTTACAATGTTGAAGGAAATGTTTTTTACGATGTTGTAAAGTTTAAAGAATACGGAAAACTCAGCGGAAAAAATATTGCAGATCTGGAATCAGGTGCTCGTGTTGAGATTAATGAATCGAAGAAGAATCCGCTTGATTTTTCATTGTGGAAGAAAGCAAAACCTGGTGAACCATCCTGGCAAAGTCCTTGGGGTAACGGACGACCCGGCTGGCATATCGAATGCTCCGCTATGAGCTGCAAACATCTTGGAGAATCTTTTGATATTCATGCAGGTGGAAATGATTTAATCTTTCCGCACCACGAAAATGAAATTGCTCAAAGTGAAGCATCCACCGGGAAACAATTTGCAAAATATTGGATGCACTTTGGTTTCTTGAATATTGATAATGAAAAAATGTCAAAGTCACTCGGTAATTTTTTTACAACTCGTGAAGTACTAAAAGTCTATTCTGCAGGAGTTATAAGACTTTTTTTCTCACAGACACATTATGCTGGACCTCTTAACTATTCCGATTCACTTCTTGAAGCATCAAAAAAAGGATTGGAAAAAATAGAGAATGTCGTCTATAGGCTTAATGAATTGTTAAAAAGTTCATCGTCAGCAGAGAATGTAAATTTCGATATTACCCCTTTTAATATTTCGTTTGAAGAAGCTATGGATGATGATTTTAATACTTCAAAAGCAACTGCTGTGATTTTTGATTTTGCAAAAGAAGTTAATCGCTTTCTAGATATAAATCCAAAGATTGGTGTTGAGACTATTGAAAAGCTTCGACTATTTTTATCACGGACAGCACAGGATGTTCTCGGGATTATTGATCTTTCAACACAACCTGCAGTTCAATCAAATAAAATACTTGAAGATAAATTAATTCAACTATTAATTGAGTTGCGCACTCAGGCGAAAAAGGATAAAAATTTTTCACTCTCTGATAAAATTAGAGATGAACTAAAAGAACTCGGAATTACTCTTCAAGATTCTAAAGAAGGAACAACCTATAAAGTTTCCGAAATCTTATAAGAATTAAAATGGGAATTGTAGCAAATTTTATTCTTCCTATTCAGATTGAAGAGGAAGAAGTTCCTTGTTATTTCCGATATAGTCAAAAAGCCAAACACCTTCAACTCAGAATTACTAGACATCGTAAATTGGAAGTAGTTATTCCTCTTGGAGTAAAATCTATTGATGCGGAAAGGTTTTTTAACTCGAGACTAAGTTGGGTAAAAGATAGATATTCTAAATTAAAAGAACATCAAGAAAAACCTTTACTCTTTGGGAATGAACTTGAAATTATTCACTCCAAAACAGAATCCGAAAAAGTTCATAATTTTAGATATTCTGGGGATTTAAGACTTTACATAACGAGTCCGAAACGTTCAAAAACAGATCAACTAAAACTGTATGAATGGTATATCCATAAATATTCTAAAGTTTTTTTGCCAAAACGTCTGCAAGAGTTATCAGAAGAATTCGGATTTAGTTTTAATAGAGTAACTGTTCGTAATCAGGCTACTAAATGGGGAAGTTGTTCCAGCAAGAAAAATATTAATCTCAATTACAAATTGATAAAACTGCCGGAAAGATTAATCGATTATATAATTATTCACGAACTTTGTCATCTCATTCACCTCAATCATTCGAGAAAATATTGGAATGAAGTGGCAAAAATTATTCCGGACTATAAGAAATTGGAAAAGGAACTCAAAAAATTCAAACTGTGAAAAAAGATGGGTTTGACTTGCATGGTTAAAAAAGTTATATTTGTCATCTAAAATTAAAATATATCGCGGGGTGGAGCAATTGGTAGCTCGTCGGGCTCATAACCCGAAGGTTGTAGGTTCAAGTCCTGCCCCCGCTACAAGAAAAAACCGGTTATTACGACCGGTTTTTTATATTTAAACCGAGATGTTAGGCATTAATGAAGTTGTAGGTTCAATTCGCCGCGGCGAACTGCCCCCGCTACAAGAAAAAAGCTCAAATTCAAAAGATTTGGGCTTTTTTTATGCCTAGAGCAGAGGATTGTGTAAAAAAATAATAATCAAGCTCCATAGGAGCGACACATTTGTAAAACCAACAAAGCAAAAAACTAATCAAGCTCCGTAGGAGCGGTATTTCAGTAGAATTAATTGGAGTGATATTTTCTATAACTAAAATAAAATATCACCCCTAGCGGGGTTTTGTGTTTTATTGGCGGTTGCGTAGTTACAAAAATATCACCCCTAAAGGGGTTTTATGTTTTATGGATGTTGAGCATACGCAAAAATGCTACCTCAATTACGGTTGCTGAATCTTTGTAAAGAGAATAAAAATTAAAACCAGCTCCAGAGGAGCAATACTTTTGTAATACCAACAAAGCAAAAAAAATAATCAAGCTCCATAGGAGTGACATTTTTGTAGTATAAATATTCCAACTGAATCAATCATCCCCATAAGAGCTTGATTCGGAATCTCACACTGAATAAATGGAGATGCTGAAACGATTCGCCCTTTGGGGAGCAGCATGACATATTAGTTAAAGTTGGTTTTGTTGCAGATAGGAAAACAGTTATTCACCAATAACCGCAAAGACTTATGGCCGTTGAGACTTACCGCAGTAAGACTCTACTATGGAATATTTATTACTCTTGTTTCATTGAGAGATACTGATACTCATCAGTATGACAAGTTTTGTCATTATGACGAAGGTCAAAATTTGAAAACAATCGGGTATAGCTTGAAATAATTCGCAGTGGTTGAATGAAATTCCAAAAGAAAATAGCTTAAAAAAACCAGTGTGGTAAACGATCGATATACACTTTTGTAAATCTTCGTTAATTGTTTTTTTTTACTATCGGGGAAAATTAAACCCCAGCCAACTTTCAGCGGCAGGGGTATGATAAGTGGAATAGAAATGTTTTACTTAACAAGTACCATTTTCTTTGAACTGATAAAATCACCGGCTTCTATTTTATAAATATAGACTCCGCTTGATAATTCTGATGCATCAAAGATTGTCTGGTAACTACCTGCTGACTGAATTTCATTCACGAGGGTAATAACTTCATTACCAAGTATATCATAAACTCTGAGATGAACTCGACTCTGTTTTGGAATCTCATATTTTATTTTTGTTGAAGGGTTGAAAGGATTAGGAAAACAATTTTCAAGAGCGAATGTTTCAGGAAGATTTATATCAACTTCAATCGTATTTGAGTATTCAAAAGTTCCATCAAAATCTATTTGTTTTAATCTGTACTGATATTTTCCGGTAGAAAGGTTTTCATCTAAAAAAGAATAAGTTTTTGGTTCTGTTGTTGTACCGTTTCCATTTATAAATCCAATCCTCTCCCACCCATTGAATATCTCACTCTTTATTCCTTTTAATCTCTCTATTTCAAATCCCAGGTTATTTGTCTCTGTTGCTGTTTGCCAGTTAAGAGTTAAATTGTTTCCGATAGTTAAGGAGGTGAATGAAGTGAGTTCAACCGGGGTGCCGCCGTTAATAGTGTGTAGTATTATTCCATTAGATTTCACAGCCCATCCGAATTCAGAATTCATAAAATAAAGTCTGTCTAAGTTATTACTTGTATCGGAATACTGTTCTTCCCAGCTTAATCCATTATTCGTTGTATGAAATATTTTGCTGTTTGTATTATACCATCCATTATTTACATCGGTAAACCAAAAATCTACAATAGAAGATATTTTCAATTCCCACGAATTTCCACCGTCAGAGGTGAAGTAAAGATTATTGCTTGGATAAGTACTAAGCCATCCAACAGAGTCATTTAGAAATTTTATTTTGGAGATCCAAGCACCAACATTTCCTGACATTGGAGTCCAGGTTGATCCGGCGTCTGTGGTTTTATATAAAGAATTTCCTCCGCACCAACCAACCGTATCATATAAAAAAGACAAAGCATGAACACCGAGACTTGGAGTATAAACTAATTCCCAGACAGCTCCACCATTTGTTGTTTTAAAAATTTCTCCACCTCCGAAACCCGAACCACAGGCAATGCCATTTAATGTATCAAAGAAAATAATATCTTCTATATGCCAATTTTGCGCCGGATATCGCACAACCCAGTTTTCACCGCCATTTGAAGTATAAAGTAAGTTACCCGAAATATGAGAAAACCACCCATGGTTTGCATCTAAAAAAAATATTGAAGTTATTGGAGCCCACGGTTCAAAATTAACAGACCATGAAGCACCACCATCTGTAGTTTTAAAAATTTTCATAGGATCGTTTCTACATCCCCAACCGATGTTTTCATCAGCAAATTTTACAATTGAAAATACTCCTATGGGATTTTCTCCGATTTGATGCCATTGGGCATTATTCTGAATTGCACTTAGAATAATTATAACAAAAACAACAATTATCTTTTTCATAAGTTCACCTAAGTGAAAGATTATAAATAAATCAATCCAAATGAACGAAATAATAGTGCAAAATCAAATTGAATTTATTTCATCAATATCACTCACTAAGTGTAAAACTTCATATCTGCTTGTGATCTGTAGTAAAGGAAGTCTATAATATCGTCGGACAAAAAGTTGCCACTATAATTAACAACTTAATAACGAAAGATGCAGTGCAACAGGACTTCTTCAAAGAAACGATTCACACACGGGGAACAGTATTACATATGATTTAAAGTTGGTTTTGTGGCAGATAGGGAAAACAGGATTTTCACCAATAACGGCATATCCAAATAAAATGTCACCCCTAACGGTGTTTTATCGATGTTGAACATATAGAAAAAAGTCATTCCGATAGTTGTTGATGGAAATATGTAAATTGAATAATAATTAAAACAAGCTCCGTAGGAGCGATACTTTTGTAGAATGAATAAAGCAAAAAAAATAATCAAGCTCCGTAGGAGCGACATTTCTGAAGTTTTGTATTATTTTTGTAGCAATATTATTATTGAATCAAGTGGAATGAAAGATGTAGATAATGGCTAATACATACACACAATTAATAATTCAATTGGTTTTTGCTGTAAAATTCCGTGAAGCTATGATAAATGAAAACATTCGACCCCAAATTGAACGATACATAGCCGGTATTATTAAAAGCAATAATCATGTTTTATTGGCTCAGTATTGCATGCCGAACCATTGTCATATCTTAATCGGGTTGAATCCAGTTCAATCAATTTCGGATTTGGCAAAAGACATAAAATCGAATTCATCAAAATGGATTAACGAACAAAATCTAACACCATTCAAATTCAATTGGCAGGAAGGTTATGGTGCTTTCAGTTATTCAAAAAGCCAATTAGATACTGTTGTCAATTATATTCTTAATCAGAAAGAACACCATAGAAAAAGAACTTTCAAAGAAGAATATCTAGAATTTCTTAAAAAATTTAAGGTTGATTATAAAACGGAATATTTATTTGATTGGATAGAACAATAGCCAAAAATAAAATGTCACCCCTCCGGGGTTTTGTGTTTGGTCGGTTGTCGCGTAGTTACAAAAATACCATCCCTAACGGGGTTTATGTTTTATGGATGTTGAACATATTCAAAAATGGTATCCCAATTGCGATTGATGAAATTTTGTAAATTGAATAATAATTAAAATAAGCTCCCTCGGAGCTTTTGTAGAACCAATATTCCAACAGAATCTAAAAGCTCCGGAGGAGCGAGATTTTTGTAAAATGAATAAAGCAAAAAAAAACGGACAAGCTCCGTAGGAGCGACATTTCTTTAGAATTAATTGGAGTGATATTTTCTATAACCTAAAATAAAATGTCACCCCTACGGGGTTTCTATTTTCTTGGTTGTGGCGTTGTTACAAAAAATATCACCCCTAACGGGGTTTATGTTTAATTGGTTGTCTCTTTGATAACAAAATAACTGCAGGAGAATTTAAATCAACAAAGAAATTTGTGTTGATGAAGTAAAGCTCACCGGACAATTTTGGCTAAAGCCGTTCTCTTCTTTTCTGTAAATAACCACGCTATAAATGGTGTGGCTATTTTTTTATCAAACCGAAAATAAACATCTGAACTTTTGAAAACCTTGGATGTCTGATTGATGAAAACAATCCTATGACTATTATAACAAAGTTAAAACCAACGGTAGGAATGAAAATCAATTCTTATGTTAGAAAGTAGTCATAAGAGATTTCTTTTTTTTAACACTAATCTCTTATCTTTGCATTATAAAAACTAATAGGTGATTGAGTTGGATAAACGAATTTATGATTTGATTAATCGGAGTCTTGAAAATAAAATAACTTTGGAAGAAAAAAGGGAGTTGGACGAAATCTTATCGAATGATACTGAAGTAAAAAAGCATTATGATTCATTAATGTCATTCGGCAATAAAAATATTGATAAAAATAACAATATTTCTGCTGCTGGTGTTCAATCAAAACCGGAACAGAAAAAAAATATTTTTACAAGATTTTGGGATGAGATTTTATCGAGTCCTGGACTTCGTTACTCTGCGCTAATCCCATTAGGAATATTAATTGGAATATTTTCTCATATAGCATATCAAAACGTAGTTGACCCTAATTCTGTTAATATAGATAAAGTTGTAGGGACGATGGCAGATTTCCCTACATTATCTGGTTATGAAGCTGGAGAAGAAGTTGTAATTGAGCAGGATAATATTTCGGGAACAATTACAACTCAACTTTCTGATGAAATGGTTATTGCGGAAGTTAATCTTATTCTTAATGAAAATATGCGAATGGATATTACTTTTAATCAAAATGCCCTTTCTGTATTTGGAATGAAACCGATTCTGCAAGATGAGAAAAGCAATATCAATTGGGGTAGTGGATTAATTCGGATGGAAGTAATCGGTGAAAACAAATATCTATTATTCTTCAAGAAAAAAGATAATCCTCCAAAGGAATTAAGAATAAAAATTTATGATGATATACGTGTTGTTTACGAAAATGTCATCAAAGTTGGTTAATAATATCTTCTTAAGAAAATCTTTTTAATATCAACGAAGCGATTGAATCACCAATACTTAAAGAAGCTGTTGCTGCTGGTGATGGAGCATTTAATACATGCACCATCTTATCTTTTTCGATAATGCAAAAATCATCAAGCAGTTTCCCGTTTTTATCAAGAGCTTGAGCACGAACTCCGGCGCCACAGGGGAGAATGTCTTCACCGGTTATTTCCGGTATCAATTTTTGTAAAGCTTTTACAAATGCAGTTTTACTGAATGAACGATAAAATTCTTCAATCCCCATCTTGTAAAACTTTGCTGCCATTTTCCAAAATCCCGGATAAAAAAACATTTCCACAGAATCACTTATTGAGAAATCTTTATTGGTATAGCCTTCCCGCTTGAAAGCAAGTACTGCATTTGGTCCCGCTTCAATTCCACCCTTTATCATTCTTGTAAAATGTACACCAAGAAAGGGGAATCGTGGATCGGGAACAGGATAAATTAAATTTTTTACAAGAAAAGATTTAGCTTTATTAATTTCATAATACTCACCTCTAAAGGGAATTATTTTTACTTCAGGTGCAACTCCACACAATTTTGCAACACGATCAGAATAGAGTCCGGCACAGTTTACAATCAATTTTGTACTATAACTGCCGGATGTTGTTTCAATAATCATTTCACCTGATTTCATATTGAGATTTAAAAACTTACAATCAGTTTTTACAGTCCCACCATTTGACTCGATTAGCGATTTGTAAACCTCAGTAACTTGAACATAATCAACAATGCCGGTTTCACCAACGAACAGTCCTTCAATTCCACTAACATGAGGTTCATAAGATTTTAATTCATCTTTATTAAGTCTCTTAAGATTTGTCAGCCCATTTGCAATTCCTCTCTTTTCAAGTTCCTCCAATGCAGGGATTTCAACATTGGATGTTGCAACCACAACCTTTCCGCAGCGATCATGTTTTATGTTGTGCTCTTCGCAGAAGCGATACATTCGTTCACGCCCGTTTGTGCAATTTACCGCCTTAAGTGAACCGGGTTTATAATAAAGTCCGCTATGAATAACTCCGCTGTTGTTCCCGGTTTGATGAGCGGCTACACGGTCTTCTGCTTCTATGATAAGTAGTTTTAATCTTTTTTGATTGAGAATTGATAAACCTGTTGCGGTTCCGACTATTCCGGCACCAATAATTATAATATCGTAATTGTTATCTGTCATAATTTGAACCTTGGGACTTGAGTAAATAACTACTGTCTTATTTAAAATCGTACTTAATAGAAACTAAAAAATTCTTAAATTGACTTACTAAAAATAGAAATATTTTAATCTATAATACTAAGGGCAAAAGTAAGTGAAAGAAAAGAAATTATATCTTGCGGGAAACCGTGGGATGGTTGGCTCTGCAATTCATAGGAATCTTGAAAGTAAAAATTTTTCCAACATCATCACCCGCTCAATTGATGAGTTAGATTTAATACGTCAAAAAGATGTCGAAGAGTTTTTTGAGAAGGAAAAACCTGAAGTTGTGATTATTGCAGCGGCTAAAGTTGGTGGTATTATGGCTAATAATATTTATCGGGCTGATTTTATTTATCAAAATATAATGATTGAAGCAAATATTATTCAGGCGGCACATAAATATGGAGTTGAAAAACTTATTTTTCTCGGAAGTTCTTGTATCTATCCGAAACTTGCGCCACAGCCGCTAAAAGAAGAATCACTACTTTCAGGTTATTTAGAATACACAAACGAGCCGTATGCAATTGCAAAAATTGCAGGGATAAAATTGTGTGAAAGTTACTACAAACAATACGGAAGTAATTTCTATTCTGCCATGCCGACTAACCTATACGGTTTTTATGATAATTTTGATCTCGAAACAAGTCATGTACTACCTGCATTGATCAGAAAATTTCACGAAGCAAAAATGGCCGAAAATGATTCCGTTACATTATGGGGAACCGGCACTCCTAAACGTGAGTTTATGTTTGTTGATGATTTGGCAGATGCAATTGTATTTCTACTTGAAAATATTAACGCAGTCGATATTTATTCAAAAGAAATTTCACAAATAAATATTGGTACGGGGGAAGATGTTAAAATTATTGAAGCTGCAGAAATTATAGCTCAAGTAACTGGATTCACCGGTAAGATAATTTACGATACAACTAAACCTGACGGAACTCCACGTAAATTAATGGATGTTTCTCGACTTCATTCGCTTGGATGGAAACATAAAACTTCATTCAAAGAAGGTATCGAAAAAACTTATGATTGGTTTATTAATAATAGAATTTGGAATTGAAAAGGAATCAAAATGAAAAAAGCTCTTATAACAGGTATCACAGGACAAGACGGCAGTTACTTAACAGAACTTCTTTTAGAAAAGGGTTATGAAGTACACGGAATAATTCGCAGAAGCAGTTCTTTCAACACAGGAAGGATTGATCATCTCTATAATAATCCCGAGATTTTAAACAAAAAAATGTTTCTACATTATGGCGATCTTGTTGATACAAGCAATCTCAACAGATTATTGGAAAAAATTGAACCCGATGAAATTTATAACTTAGCGGCTCAAAGTCATGTTAAAGTATCATTTGAAATCCCGGATTATACTGCTCAAGTTGATGCATTAGGAACGTTAAGATTTTTAGATGCGATTCGTGAAGTTGGTTTGCGTGAAGTGAAATTTTATCAAGCATCAACAAGTGAACTTTTTGGAAAAGTTCAAGAAGTACCTCAATCTGAAACAACACCTTTTTATCCCCGTTCACCTTATGGCGTAGCAAAACTTTATGGCTATTGGATTATTATCAATTATAGAGAAGCATATGATTTATTTGCGAGCAACGGAATTTTATTTA